>NZ_CP013232.1:3733152-4044248 GCF_001584145.1 Collimonas fungivorans
GCAAATGGCGACTTGGCCGGCAATTTACTGAAGTTTGCCGAAACAGTTAGGTAAGAGGCATGGAAAAATAGGTTAAAATATAGGGCTAATTTTTGACGCAATTAAAAATTCAATCATACGTTGGCTTGCGGCGCTTTTTGCCAGTAGGCTACAAATGATTCTTAAGTAACCTACTTTTTACGTATATTCGCTATGAAACCTGCAAAAGAAATTCGTGTCGGCAACATCATCATGGTCGACAGCAAGCCTATGATCGTCTTGCGCTCTGACGTCAACGGTTCGAGCCGCACGGGCTTCACCTACAAGTGGAAACTGAAGAACCTGCTGACCAACGCTCCGATGGAAAACGTTTTCCGCGGCGACGACAAGTTCGACGTGGTCGTACTCGACAAGAAACCTGTGACTTATTCGTATTTCGCCGATCCGCTGTTCGTGTTCATGGACACCGACTACGAACAGTATGAAATCGAAGCAGAAAACCTGGGCGACGCCCTGCACTACCTGAAAGACGGCATGGAATGCGAAGCCGTGTTTTACGACGGCAAGGCAATCTCGGTCGAACTGCCGACCACGATCCAGCGCCAGGTTGTCTACTCGGAGCCGGCAGTCAAGGGCAACACTTCGGGCAACGTGCTGAAAGAAGCCAAGATCGAAAACGCCATCGAAGCCAACCAGCACATCGTCATGGTGCCGCTGTTCGTCAGCTCCGACGACATGATCGAAATCGACACACGCACCAACGAGTTCAAGAAGCGCGCTTAATACTCCCGCCTTCAAAAAAAAACGCTGCGGATTCTTCCGCAGCGTTTTTTTTCGCCCGCCCCATGCCAGGCGGACCGCCATTTATTGGCTCAGGGTCTCAGCCAGTTTCTTGTTGTTGAACCCGAAGCTGGCGATCACCGCCAGGCTGGCCAGCGCCAGTGCGCCGCCCAGCCACAGGGTAGACGGGATGCCGAGCGAATCGACCACCACGCCGCCGGTGGACGAACCCACCGCAATCGCTACCTGCACAATGCTGACGAACAACGCCGAGCCGGCTTCCGGCAAATCAGGCGACGACAGTTGCAGCCAGATGCTGGCGCACAGCGGGATGGCGCCGAACGCCACGCCCCAGGCCAATACCATCGTCACCACGCCTGCTTGCGATGCATGCAGCAGCGGCAACGCCAGCAAAGCCACCATCAGGATCGCCACCATGGAAAACAGCGACAGCTGCAGATTGCGGGAGACGGTAGTCGAGATCGCAAAATTCGAAACAAACCCGACAAAACCGAAGCCCAGCAGCACCGAAGTAATCGCCGGCAGGCTGAATCCAGCGCTTTGCACCAGGAACGGCGTGACGTAGGTGTAGGCGGAAAAGTGCGCACCGAACACCAGCGCCACCATCAGCAGGCTTTTACGGATGGTGGCCCGGCCCAGCAACGCGCCCAGGTCGCTAAAGCGTATCGCCGCCTTTGACGGCAGCGAAGGCAGCAGCAGCGCCTGCGCGGCCAGCGCCACGGCAGCCAGCACGCCGGTGGCGATGAACGAAGCGCGCCAGGAAGCCAGGGTGCTGATGAAGGTTCCGAGCGGCACCCCGATCACCGTGGCAAAGGTGACGCCGGTCAGTATCATGGCCGTTGCCTTGGCGGCGTGCTCTTCCCGCACCAGCCGCGCCGAAGTCGCCAGCGCCAGTGTCCAGAATCCGCCCAGCGCCGCGCCCAGCAGGGCGCGCCCCAACAGCATCGTGCCAAAACCGGGAGCCATGGCCGAGATCAGGTTGGACGCCAGCAGCAGCACCGACAGCATCAGCAAGATCAGGCGGCGGTTGATGCGCCCTGCTCCCAGCATCAGCCCCGGCGCCGAGATGGCAGCAATCACTCCCGGCGTGGTCACCATCAGACCGGCGGTGCCGGGCGAAACGCCAAGGTCGCGCGCAATTTGCGGCAGCAGCCCGACCGGCAGGAATTCGGTGGTGACAAAAGCAAATGCGCCTATCGCCACCGCTACCACCGACAGCCAGGAACGCAAAGGCGATGCTGCACTGCTGACATGAACCGGCAGGTCGAGAAGACTGTCGTTTTGTGCGCTGATCGCCGCCATATTTTTTTCCATGTGAAACTCCTGTTCTTTACGCTGATAGAACTAACCAAAATCGATAAAAATGCAGCCGGCACTGACCAACCGCGCCGGCTGCCTTGCATCAGGTTTGCGGCAATCCGCTTCGCCGCCATTAAACTGTAGTATTTTTTAATACAGTTTAGAATATAAAAATAGGATCAAAATCGATCCCTGCCAATTAACTGTATATGATTTTTATACAGTTAATTATAAAAAAAACCACTATGCTTCAGTCTTGTCGGCGATCTTGTTGACCAGCTCGGACAATTTTCTTTCCCGCAAAATATCCAGCAAAGCGCCTTCAACTTCCGACACCACCGGGTCCAGCACCATATCCATGCCGCAGCTGACCGGACAGCAAAGGTCTTTCGAGCGCGTATTGTGCTTCAGCACCGGCCCTTCTTCCACCGCCTGGTAGATCTCCGCCAGGTTGATGTCCGACGCCGGCCGCGCCAGCTGCACGCCGCCACCCTTGCCTTCCTTGGTCAGCACCAGCCTGGCCTTGCTCAGCTTGCGCAGCAGTTCACGCACAAAAACGGGATTGGTGTTGACACTGGCGGCAATAGCGGTAGAAGGCCAAAACACTTCCCCGCCCCTGGTAGCGTACTCGACGCTGACTAAAATGTGTGCCGCCACGGCAAATCGACTCGACTTCATACTGTAATCTTATTCGATACAGATACTACCGGTCAAGTAATTTTGTTGCATAAGCTTATGCAGGGCAGGAATGACCGCCGAGGCAATGCCACAATGAGCGAACTGCCACAAAACACATAATGGAGAGCAAATGCCCAAATATCTCGACAGAGCCGCCGTAGTACAGCTGGAGGATTTGCCGAATATCGGCAAGGCTGGCGCTGCCGACCTGCGCCGCATCGGCATTCAGAGCCCAGGTCAATTGGTTGGCCAATCGCCACTGCAGATGTACGACGCCCTGTGCGCCAAGACCGGCGCCCGGCATGACCCCTGCGTGATCGACGTATTCATGTCGGCAGTGCGCTATATGGAAGGCGCCGAGCCGCTGCCGTGGTGGTCGTACACGGCAGAGCGCAAGCGCCTGCTCAAGTCAGGATAACTAAGCTCCTTCGGTTTTGGCCAGCATATTAAAAATGCTGGAAAAATCCAGCCCGCCGGCGCCGCTCTTGCTGTGGATGTCGTACAGGTTGCGCGCCAGCGCGCCGAGCGGCACGCTGCTGCCGGTGGACAGCGAATTTTCCACCGCCAGCCCCAGGTCCTTGAGCATCAGGTCGACGCCGAAGCCGCCGGCGTAGCCCTTGGATGCCGGCGCATTTTCCATCACGCCGGGGCACGGGTTGTACACTTCCAGCGCCCAGTTGCGGCCCGAACTTTTTGCCATGATTTCCGACAGCACCTTGGGATCCATGCCGTTCGCCATGCCCAGCCGGATCGCTTCGCAGCTGCCTATCATCAGGATCCCCAGCAGCATGTTGTTGCACACCTTGACGGTCTGGCCGCTGCCGTTATCGCCGGCGTGGAAGATTGCCTTGCCCATTTTTTCCAGGTAAGGCTTGGCAAGGGCAAAGCCATCCGCGGAACCGCCGACCATGAAGGTCAGCGTGCCGGCAGCGGCGCCGCCGGTGCCGCCCGAGACCGGAGCATCAAGCATGGTGAAACCCTTGTCGCGCGCCACCGCAGCTACCTTGCGGGCAGCCTCGGGGGCGATGGTCGAGCAGTCGATCAGCAATGTGCCCGGCGCAACCTGCGCCAGGATACCGTTGGGACCAAGGTAGGCGGCCTCGACGTGACGGCTGGCCGGCAACATCGTGATGACGATCCTGGCCGCCGCCACCGCAGCCGGCAAATCGCTGCCGGTGCTGCCGCCGCCGGCGACAAACTTGTCGACGCTGGCTGCCACCAGGTCATGGCCGCTGACTTTGCAGCCGGCTTTCACCAGGTTCAGCGCCATCGGCAAACCCATATTGCCGAGGCCGATAAAAACGATGTCGCTACTCATGTCAAACTCTCCTGTGACTTGTTAGGTGGTGCGCGATCACTTCATGGAAATCGTCGTATTGATCTCGCCGCCGTCCGCATCCGGCGCAAACCAGCGAGCGGTCACGGTCTTGGTCTGGGTCCAGAACTGCACCGCCTGTTTGCCGTTAGGGCCGAGATCACCCAGCTTGGAAGCGCGCGAACCGGTAAAGCTGAAATAAGCCACCGGCACCGGGATCGGCACGTTGATGCCGACCTGGCCGACATCGATCTCGTTCTGGAACTTGCGCGCGGACCAGCCCGAGGAGGTAAAGATCGAGGTGCCGTTGCCGTTCGGGTTGGCGTTGATGAAGGCAATCGCCTCGTCCAGCGTTTCCAGTTCGACCACGCACATGGCCGGGCCGAAAATCTCTTGCGTATAGATATCCATCTCGGCAGTCACGCCGGAAAAAATGGTCGGGCCGACAAAATTGCCGTCAGGGTAGCCCGCCACCTGGCAGTTGCGGCCATCCAGCAGCAGTTGCGCGCCCTGCTCCACGCCCGATCCGATCAGGCGTTCGGTGCGTGCCTTGGCGGCTTTCGACACCATCGGCCCGAGGTCGGCCTTGCGGTCGCTGCCCGGCCCGATCTTCAGGCCGCGCGAACGCTCGACGATTTCCGGCAGCCAGGAACGCGCCTTGCCCACCAGCAGCACCATCGAATTCGCCATGCAGCGCTGGCCGGCGGCGCCGAACGCCGCGCCCAGCAGGTTGTTGATGGCCTGGTCCTTGTTGGCGTCGGGCAGCACGATGCAGTGGTTCTTCGCGCCCATCATGCATTGCGCGCGCTTGCCGGCCTCGCTGGAACGGCGATAGATATGGGTGCCGACGCTGGTTGAACCGATGAAGGAAATCGCCTTGATGTCAGGATGGTCGCACAGCATGTTGGCCACGTCCGGTCCGCCGTGGACCACGTTCAGCACGCCCGGCGGCAAGCCGGCTTGCTGCGCCAGTTCGACCAGGAACAGCGAAGACGAAGGATCTTGCTCGGACGGTTTCAGGATGAAGGTATTACCGCAGGCGACCGCTACCGGGAACATGAAACAAGGCAGCATCACCGGGAAGTTGAACGCCGTAATGCCGGCGCCGACGCCCAGCGGCTGGTTGATGGTGTAGACATCGACGCCGGTGGCGGCATTCTCGGCCAGCTCGCCCAGCTGCAGCGAGGTGATGGAACAGGCATGCTCGACCACTTCCAGGCCGCGCATCACTTCGCCTTCGGCATCCGGCAGGGTCTTGCCGTGCTCGCGCGTAATCAGCTCGGCCAGCGGCGCAATGTTTTCGCGCAGCAGCTGCTGGAACTTGAGCATGATGCGCATGCGCTGCGCCAGCGAGGTGTTGCGCCAGCTGGCGAAGGCCTGTTTGGCGTTGGCTACCGCGTGGTCGACTTCGGCCTTGGTGGCGAACGGCACGCGCGCCACCACTTCCTGGGTCGCCGGGTTGAGGACATCGCGCCACTCGGTGCTGGCCGACTGCACGGTCTTGCCGCCGATATATAGAGGGATGTTAGGGATATTGGTAGACATGATGACTTCCTCGAACAATTAAGAAAAACAATTAGGAAATGAATGGCGCCGGCGCCGCAACGCCGAGCACCCTGTGTGTATTACTTGACCAAAGGACAGGAAGCATCCATCGGCTTGAAAGCCTGCTGCGCCGGAATGGTCGACAGCAGCTTGAGGTAATCCCAAGGTGCTTTCGATTCGGCCGGTGTTTTCACCTGGTACAGATACATGTCATGGATCACGCGGCCATCGGGACGGATGGAGGCATTGCGCATGACAGCGTCATGGATAGGGATCTCGCGCATTTTCTGGGTCACGATTTTCCAGTCGTGCGACTTGGTTGCGGCGACCGCCTTCAGGTAGTGATAGACGCTGGAATAGACGCCGGCGTGCACCATGGTCGGTTTGTTGCCTTTATAAAGCGTTTCGAAACGCTTGGAGAAAGCACGCGTATCGTTATCGAAATCCCAGTAGAAACCATCGGTGTAGACCAGCCCCTGGGCATCGTTCAGCCCCAGCGCATGCACATCCGACAAGAACACCAGCAAAGCCGCCAGGCGCTGGTTCTTGGTGCCGATGCCGAACGAGCGCGCCTGCTTGATCGCATTCACCGTATCCTGGCCGCCGTTGGCCAGGCCGATCACCTGCGCCTTCGAGCTTTGCGCCTGCAACAGGAACGACGACAGGTCGCTGGCGTTGAGCGGATGGCGGATCGATCCGACCACGGTGCCGCCGAGGCGCTTGACGACATCGCCGGCATCTTTTTCCAGCGACTGGCCAAAGGCGTAGTCGACGGTCACGAAGTACCAGGATTTCTGTCCCATCTTGGTCAATGCCGCGGCGGCCCCGGCTGCCTGCGAATAGGTATCGAACATCCAGTGGAAACCGTTAGGCGCGCATTCGGCGTTGGTCAGCACGCCGGTCGCCGGGCCGCTGTACATGGCGATGCCGCCCTTGTCGCGAATCAGGCGCTGCACTGCCAGCGCCACCGAGGAATTGGTGAGGTCGGCGATGGCGTCGACCTTGTCGCGGTCTATCCATTCGCGCGCCTTGGAAGCGCCGATATCGGCCTTGTTCTGGTGATCCGCGGTCAGCAGCTCGATTTTCATGCCCTTGCACTCGGCCTTCAGGCAATCCTCGATCGCCATCTTGGCCGCCACCACCGAGCCCGGCCCGCCCATCGCCGAATACGGGCCCGACATGTCGGTCAGGATGCCGACCTTGTAGGTCTCGCCTTCCTGGGCCAGGGCCTGGCTCCCGGCCAGCATGCCCATCAACGAAAAAATCACGGCCGAACCACGTACCAGCAGCTTGTTGCGCATGAGGTCTCCTGTTTTTTATGAATTTCTATATAGACATTCTGCATGTGCATTATTATTGGAACAATAGACAATAATTCACAATGGCTTTGCATTTATGCAAAGCAAGGAGCTACGGATGAAATCGACGAATGCCATGCTGGACTGGGATAACCTGCGCGTCTTCCTGGAGCTGACGCGCAGCCAGGGCCTGGTGGAAGCGGCAAAAAAACTCGGCGTCGACCACTCGACCGTGTCCCGCCGCATGCGCCGCTTCGAGGAACAGGTCGGCAGCCAGCTGTTCGAGCGCAACAACCAGGGTTACACGCTGACCGCGGAAGGCCATCGGCTGATCGAATATGCGGAACGGGTCGAAAGTACGGTGTATGCCGCCGCGGAAGAACTCAGCGGCCACAATCGCCTGTTGTCGGGCCAGGTCCGGCTCGGTGCCACCGAAGGTTTCGGCACCTTCGTGCTGGCGCCGCACCTGGCGCATTTTTGCGCGCGGCATCCGCACATCACGGTCGACCTGCTGCCGGTGCCGCGCTTCGTCAACCTGTCCAAGCGCGAAGCCGATATCGGCGTCACCATCGAACGTCCGCAAAGCGGCAATTACGTGGTCACCAAGCTGACCGACTACCTGCTCAAGCTGTACGCTACCCGCTCTTACCTGGAAACACATGCGCCGATCAAGACTTTGCAGGATTTAAATCATCACGCTTTCATCGGCTACGTCGACGACCTGGTGTTCAGCGAAGAGCTGCGCTACAAGGACAACGTGGCGCCGGCCGCCTTCCGCGCCTTCCGCAGCACCAGCGTGATTGCCCAGTACACGGCGGCGCGCAGCGGCCAGGGGCTGGCGATCCTGCCCTGCTTTCTGGCGCAGCAAAGTGAAGACCTGGTGCCGGTGCTGGACGGCCAGGCCGATATCCAGCGCGCGTTCTGGCTGGTGGCCGCCACCGAAACCCGCAATGTGGCGCGGGTAGCCGCGCTGTGGCGTTACCTGCGGGAAGTGATCGAACCCAACCGGGCGTTCCTGATGGGAGAGTCGCGGCAGATGGTCTACTCGGATGCGATTGTGCCGGCCTGAGTTTAGGCCTGATTGTTCAGGACTCGTTGATTTCCACCGCGATGCCGTCCTGCTGCACCGTGATCGCGCCGGGCTCGAAGGTCTTGCCGTTCAGGCGCAATTCCTCGCTGCGGAAGGTATAGATAGGATAATTATTCAGCACCTGCTGCGCCACGACTGCGCCGATCTGGCTCAGCTGCGGCTTGTATTGGGCGGGCACGTTGCTGAAGTCGATATTGTCGACTGTTGGATTGTCGAGCTGGACGGCGCGCGTCGCCCGGTCATACTTCAAGCCGCTGCTCAGGGTGATCGCGCCATTCAGCGTTCCTGCCAGCAGCAGCGGACTGACGACGCTGACATTCACCTGCGTCAGCACGCGGTTTTGCGCCGGGTTGAGCGTCAGGTGCGGATTCTTCAGGCCGACATTGAACACTTCCGCATAACGCAGCTGCTGCGGAAACTTGCTTTCGATGGCGGTCTGCAGCTGCTGTTGCGAAAACGTGTATTCGTTGGACCAGATGTTGTAGCCGGCCCAAGCGCCGGCCGCAGCCGCAGCCGCGCTTAGGGCCAGCATGGTCTTCACCAGTGTGCGTCGTATTGTATGCATTGTTTCCCGTGGCTTGCGGCCTGCCGCGGCTACACTATAGTTGCCGCAGACCATCAGATTTTGTATGGTTCAAGCTCACAGTATAGATGGATATCTTCAGGTTCAAGCCGATACAGCTCAGGATCTGGTTTATCCAGCAGCTTGCAGCCAAGCCGCACATAGAAATCGACGGTGTTGCGCGAGTTCGTGGCGGAGATATGGATTTCTTCCGCGCCCATTTCCCTGGCGCGCTTGCAGGCTGTGCGAAACAATCCGCTGGCAAGCCCGCGGCCGCGGTAATCATGGCTGACATGCAGGAACTTGAGCTGCAGGGCCGGCCGCTCGGCTTCAAGGAAAACGCTGTCCACCACGGCCACGGCAACCAGCAGGCCAGCGTCGAAGATGCCGTGGAACCAGCCGCCACGCTCGAAACATTTGGCAAGCACCTGGGCATTGTGTTCCGCCTCGCCCGGCGGCCAGCCGGCCATGTCAAAACGTTCCTCATACAGCTTCAGCCTGCCGTTTTCCAGCACGTACAGTTGTTCGACGAGTTCCTTGCGGTCGATCAGGCCGAGCAAGGATAATTCTTCCGCCTTTATATTGCGTTCGTGGAGCATGTTGTTTTCTCTGGAAACGATTAAGCTGCCCTTTGTCGTTCGTATGCCGTCAGGGCGAAACCGTATTCATCCGGGCAGGTTCAATCCGAGGGGCCTTTGGTTACCGCTTCAATCCTGTGCCCATCCGGGTCGATCAAAAAAGCGGCATAGTAATTTTCCTCGTATTCAAGACGCAGGCCGGGCGCGCCGTTATCGCTGCCACCCACACGCAATGCAGCGCGATGGAAGGCATCGACGACAGCGCGGGACGGCGCCGCAAACGCCAGGTGGAAGCCTGGCCCGGGCGGCGTTGCGTCTGGGCGCAGTTTCAGGCAAAGCAAATCCTCGCCATCCGCCACGCCATACCCGACCGCGGTTGCATCTTCGAATACCCGGCGCAGGCCCAACGCGCCAAGCGCTGCGTCGTAAAACGTGCCTGACAGGGAAAGGTCGCGGACGCCGAGCGAGATATGGTGGATCACGATTGCCTCATCAGGAATAATAAAGATTGTTGGGACCAGGCTGCAGGGATGCCGTCATTAGCCCGGCAATGCCCACAGCAAGCCGCGCGTGATCAAGGAGGGAAATACCGTGAGATGGTCTTCATCCTGGATTACCTCGGAACGCACTTTCAAGCCAGGATAACGATGTGAATTCAATTGTTTCTCAAAATCCTTCATGTCCTGCACCATATCGCTTTCCTTGTTATAACGCGGATTGTGATCCTTCGGCTTCACCGTTTCGAACGACCCGATCAGCATCAGGACCTTGGCCGGCATGTCTTTGTGCGCTGCCGCATAAAGACGCTCCTGGCTGAACATGACCTTCTTGTCGTACCACAACGAGGGGCTGCCTAAAATGTACTGGTCGAACATCTGCGGCTCCGTCAGCAGGACGTGCAAGCCGAGCAACGATCCATAGGAATGGCCGGCATAGATTTTACGGCTCATGTCGGCCCGGTAGTTTGCAGCGACAAACGGAAACACTTCCCGTTCGATGAACAGCCGGTACTGCTCGGCCTGTCCCGACAATTCCCTGCCTTTGCCGCTGGTGGTGTCGGTCGGCGTGTAATCCCGGTTGCGGCTGACGACCGGGTCATCGCCTTTTGAATAGGACAGCCCGACCAGAATGAATTCCTGGATTTTCTTGCCATGGACGACTAGCCGGTTGCCAATGCTGCGCACCAGCGGAAAACCATAGTTGGCATCGGTGATGAACAGCACCGGATAACGCTTCTGCGATGTCGCGTAGGATGCCGGCAGGCTGACGAACAGCTCGTAGTCACGGTGCAGGATCTTCGATGAAATGCTCTGCACTTCGGTTCCGTCCAGTTCATATGGACGGGGCGCGGCATTTGCCTGGGCCGGCGCGGCTGAAAAAACCAGGGTAAACAACAAGGCAGGAAGTAGCTTGCGAAGTTTTTGCGGCATGTTTATACTTTCTCGTTCGTTTGCGATGGGAGCGATGCTTCTGCCAGGCGATAATGTGTGCCGCAACGCCGGTTTCGTCAACCCTGCTTCGGGTGCAAAAGACGAACGGCGATAACCTTAGCCGATGGTGATATCGTGCGTAAAATCATTTCCTGAAATCTCCCGCAACCTGCGGATCCGGTTCGAATACAAACCCGGCCATCGCTGTTTCTCCTTCGCGATGGCGATAACTGCTGACGCATCAGCGATATCCATGCGCCTTACCCCGTTATAGTTTTTGCAGCACAGGCACCTCAAGCGCCTGGATTTGAGCAGCCGAGTTATTCAACCGACAATCCGGCCGGGCAATCTTTGCCCGCCTGTCGATTTCGACGATTTCCGTTCGACTAGGTATCGAGACCCTTTAAATCTCGCGGCTCGATTGCTTCCTCGTACAAAGTCCTTCATCCTTGGAAAGACCGACATGACTGAAAATCCTACCCATACCGCAACCCGCGACCGCCGCGGCCTGGCCCTGATCGTGCTGTGCCTGGGCGTGCTGATGATCGTGCTCGACACCACCATCGTCAACGTGGCGCTGCCGTCCATCAAGACCGACCTGAAGTTTTCCGACACCTCGCTGGCCTGGGTGGTGAACGCCTACATGCTGACTTTCGGCGGCTTCCTGCTGCTCGGCGGCCGGCTCGGCGACCTGTACGGCCACCGGCGGCTGTTCCTGATCGGCATCGCGCTGTTTACTTTAGCCTCGCTTGCCTGCGGCTTGTCCGGCACGCAAGGTTTCCTGCTGGCGGCGCGCGCCGTGCAAGGGCTGGCCGGCGCCGTGGTGACATCGGTGGCGCTGTCGCTGATCATGGACCTGTTCACCGAGCCGGCCGAGCGGGCCAAGGCGATGGGAGTCTACGGTTTCGTCTGCGCCGGCGGCGGCAGCCTCGGCGCCATGCTGGGCGGGCTGCTGACCGATACACTGAGCTGGCACTGGATTTTCCTGGTCAACCTGCCGATCGGCATCGCCGTCATCGCCCTGTCATTGCGGCTGTTGCCGGCCGTGCACAACCAGGCGCAATCGAAGCACCTGGACGTATTCGGCGCCGTCACTGTCACCGCCGCGCTGATGCTCGCCGTGTATGCCATCGTCAACGGCAACGAAGCCGGCTGGGTTTCGCCGCGCACGCTGGGCCAGCTCGCCGTTGCAGTGATCCTGCTGGCGGCGTTCCTGGTGATCGAAACGCGGGTGCGGGTGCCGCTGATGCCGCTGCGGCTGTTCCAGCTGCGTAACGTGGCGGTCGCCAATGTCGTCGGCGTGCTGTGGGCGGCGGCGATGTTCGCCTGGTTCTTCCTGTCCGCGCTTTACTTGCAGCTGGTGCTGGGCTACAAGCCGCTTCAGGTCGGCCTGGCGTTCCTGCCTGCCAACCTGATCATGGCCGTCTTTTCGCTGGGCATATCAGCCAAGCTGGTGATGCGCTTCGGCATCCGGCGGCCACTGGCGGTGGGCTTGCTGCTGGCGGCCTGCGGCCTGCTGCTGTTTGCACGCGCCCCGGTCGACGGCCACTTCATCGCCGATGTATTGCCTGGCATGCTCCTGCTCGGCCTGGGCGCCGGGATTGCCTTCAATCCAGTGCTGCTGGCAGCCATGAGCGATGTCGCGCCGTCCGAATCCGGACTGGCCTCGGGCGTGGTCAACACCTCGTTCATGATGGGCGGCGCGCTCGGCCTGGCGGTGCTGGCCAGCCTGGCAGCCTTGCATACCGAGAACCTGCTGGCGGCCGGCAACGAGCCGCTGGGCGCGCTCAACAGCGGCTACCAGGCTGCGTTCCTGGTGGGCGCCTGTTTCGCCGGCCTGGGCGCCGGACTGGGCGCCCTGCTCTTGCGCACCAAAACCATGGAGAGCGCCGTGCCTGCATAAGTTACCAGAGCTCCGCCGCACCAATCTGCGAAACACCGTGGCCCGGTGTTTCCTATTTGCCGGGATAAACCTATGTTTGAGAAAGAAACAGACGCAGCACTTGTCAACGAAACCGAATACCGCCAGCTGGTGGCGGAATTCGACCTGCTATGGAACCGCGCGACGACGCCACAGGAGCAATCGCGCATGGAGAGCCTGATCAAATTGATCGACGCCTTCGAGAACGGCCTCCGCCAGAATTAATTTCCCATTCAGGATTAGAATGCACGGCAAGGCACATCCGCCGCCTCCATTCATTACGATCGAACGGCTCATGCAAAATATCATTTCTGTAGCAAACGTCTCAAAAACCTACGCTTCCGGCCACCGCGCCCTCAACAACGTCAACCTGGAGATCCGCCGCGGCGAGATCCTGGCGCTGCTGGGCCCGAACGGCGCCGGCAAGACCACCCTGATCAGCTGCATCTGCGGCATCCTCAACATCTCCGAGGGTTCGGTGCGGGTCGACGGCCACGACATCGGCGCCGATTTCCGCGCGGCCCGCTCCATGATCGGCCTGGTGCCGCAGGAACTGACCACCGACGCCTTCGAGACGGTGTGGGCGACGGTATCCTTCAGCCGCGGCCTGTTCGGCAAGCCGGCCAACCCTGCCCATATCGAAAAGGTGCTCAAGGATCTGTCCTTGTGGGACAAGAAGGACAACAAGATCATGACCCTGTCCGGCGGCATGAAGCGCCGGGTGCTGATCGCCAAGGCGCTGTCGCACGAGCCGCAGATCCTGTTCCTCGACGAACCGACCGCCGGCGTCGACGTCAACCTGCGCCACGACATGTGGCAGCTGGTCCGTTCGCTGCGGGAAAGCGGCGTCACCATCATCCTGACTACCCACTACATCGAGGAAGCCGAAGACATGGCCGACCGCATCGGGGTGATCAACAAGGGTGAGATCATCCTGATCGAAGACAAGAAGGAACTGATGCACAAGCTCGGCAAGAAACTGCTGACGCTGCAGCTGGAGCAGCCGCTGCAGCAGGTTCCGCCCGAACTTGCGGCCTACCAGCTGAGCTTGTCCAGCGATGGCAGCCAGCTGGTCTATACCTATGAGAGCGACGGCGAACGGGTGACCATCATTTCGCTGCTCAACGCCCTCAGCGCACAAGGCATCCAGTTCAAGGATATCCAGACCACGCAAAGTTCCCTCGAAAATATTTTCGTCAACCTGATCAAGGACGGACAATGAATTTCCATGCAATCCGCGCCATCTACAATTTCGAAATGGCGCGCACCTGGCGTACCCTGCTGCAAAGCATCATCGCCCCGGTGATTTCGACTTCGCTGTATTTTGTCGTGTTCGGCGCCGCCATCGGCTCGCGCATCGCCCAGGTCGACGGCGTCAGCTACGGCGCCTTCATCGTGCCGGGGCTGGTGATGCTGTCGCTGCTTACGCAAAGCATCTCGAATGCCTCGTTCGGCATCTACTTCCCCAAATTCACCGGCACCATCTACGAGCTGCTGTCGGCGCCGGTGTCATACCGCGAAATCGTGATCAGCTACGTCGGCGCCGCCGCCAGCAAATCGATACTGCTCGGCCTGATCATCCTGGCCACGGCCGGACTGTTCGTGCCGCTGCACATCGAACATCCGCTCTGGATGATCCTGTTCCTGGTGCTGACCGCAGTCACCTTCAGCCTGTTCGGCTTCATCATCGGCATCTGGGCCGACAATTTCGAGAAGCTGCAGCTGGTGCCGCTGCTGATCATCACGCCGCTGACTTTCCTCGGCGGCAGCTTTTACTCGATCAAGATGCTGCCGCCGGTATGGCACACGATCAGCCTGTTCAATCCCGTGGTCTACCTGATCAGCGGTTTCCGCTGGAGCTTCTACGGCACGGCCGATGTCCACATCACGATCAGCCTGGCGATGACGCTGGCATTCCTGGCGGTCTTCCTGGGGATCGTGGCCTGGATCTTCAAGACCGGCTACCGCCTCAAATCCTAGGGACTGGGGACAGCCATGCAGCCTGAGGCTCCTGCCGCATCTCACCGCGAACCGGCTTTCAGCCTGCGTCCGGCGCAGATGGCTGACGTGCCGGTGCTGGAAGCGCTGATTGCCCGTTCCGGCGTCGGCCTGAGCACCGGTTTCTATTCGGACCAGCAGGCTGCGGCGGTCACCCGCTACGTGTTTGGCGTGGACACCCAGCTGATCGCCGACCAGACCTATTTTATTATCGAAGACGGCGCCAAGGCCGTGGCTTGCGGCGGCTGGAGCAAGCGCCGCACGCTGTTCGGCGGCGACCGCGCGAAGAGCGGCCCCGATCCCCTGCTCGATCCGTCGCAGGAAGCCGCCCGCATACGCGCATTCTTCGTCGATCCAGGCATGGAACGGCGCGGCCTCGGCAGCCAGCTGATGCGGCATTGCACTCGCCAAGCAGCCCTTAACGGCTTCGGCACGCTGGAGCTGGTCGCCACGCTTCCCGGCGAGCCGCTGTACCTGGCTTTCGGCTTTGCCGTCATCGAAAGGTTCGAGCTCGACCTGGCGGGCGGCATCCAGGTGCCGGTGACGCGGATGAGAAAAAACATCGGGTCGGCATAAATGAACGGCAAGCACTCACATCTCCAGCTATCCCTGTACCTGATCGCCGCGGCGGTCTTGCTGGTGGGATTATTGTCCGCCGGCCTGATTTACCGCACCGCCGCCGAACGGGAAAGCGCTGCCCTCAGCTACCAGGTGGTGGGCGGCAGCGTCTATGCAGTCGACCCGGGCGATTCGAAGGCCTATTGCCGCGACGTCGAACTGTATGGCGGCACCTCGGGCCGGCTGATCGCCGACTTCAATCGCTGGCTGTCCAGCCTGTGGCATGGTAAACGGCTGGCGTACGTGCTCGCCATCTTTTCGGCCGGAATAGCCTATATCTGCTTCTCCGTCGCCCGTGGGCAGGAGCCGTAAGGTAGGCACCTGTGCCCACGCGAAATATCCTGGCCAACGGCATTAGCAGGCTGCGCCGGGTTATGATGCGATGTTATTTCCTACAGGGTGAATCTTCCATGCACAGTCTATCTTCCCCATCCAGCGCCAGGGGCTGGTCGTTCTGGTGGAAACCGGCGCTGTTCGTACTGGTAGCCGTGGTTGGCCTGTACTACGTCAAATGGTCGCCCTATTACCTCAAATCCTTCCTGGCCGCCGACAAGCACAGCATTGGCGCATCCATTCTCGACGACCAGCAAGGCACACCCATCGCCGCCGCGCTGGCCTACGCCAAGGTATATTTCCTGGCGATCTGGAAAGCCGCGGTGCTGGCAGTGATCCTGGGGTCGCTGCTGCAGGTGCTGATCCCGCGCGACTGGCTGCTGCGCCTGTTCGGCCGCGCCGGCTTTGGCTCGGTGCTGCGCGGCGGCCTGTTCGCCCTGCCCGGCATGATGTGTTCCTGCTGCGCCGCCCCGGTGGTGGCCGGCATGCGCCGCCAAAAAGTTTCGGTGGGCGCGGCGCTGGCGTTCTGGATCGCCAATCCGGTGCTGAACCCGGCGACGCTGGTGTTCATGGGTTTTGTGCTGGGCTGGGGGTTTACCGCCCTGCGCCTGGCGGCGGGCCTGGTGCTGGTGCTGGGCGTATCGATGATCGCGCAGCGCATTTCCCGTCCCGAGGAAATCCCGGCGGCAGCGGCAGAAGCAGTGGTCGAAGCCAGCGCGCCTGCCCGCACCGATTTCCTGGGGCGCTGGGCGCGCACCATATGGCAGCTGTTCTGGAGCACAATCCCTGTGTATGTGCTGGCAGTGCTGGTGCTGGGCGCGGCCCGGGTCTGGCTGTTCCCGCATGTCGACGGCGCCATGGGCAACAGCCTGCTGTGGCTGGTTCCGCTGGCCATCGCCGGCACCCTGTTCGTGATTCCGACCGCGGCCGAAATCCCTATCGTGCAGACCATGATGGCGCTGGGCCTCGGCACTGCGCCGGCAGTGGCGCTGCTGATGACCTTGCCGAGCATCAGCCTGCCGTCGCTGCTGATGCTGCGCAAGGATTTCGACGCCCGGGTGCTGGTAGCGGTAGCCTTGCTGACCATGCTGGTCGGCGTGATCAGCGGGCTGGTTGGAGCTGCGCTGCTGTAACCTAACGGTCCCTTAGCGCCGCGGCGCCGGCCACGGCGACTTGCGCATCCTGGTCGGACTGCATGCCGGATACGCCTATGCCGCCGATGACGGCGCCGTTGCGCAGCAAAGGCAGCCCGCCTTCGAGCGGCATCAGGTTATCCATCGCCAACAGCCGCAGATGGCTGCCGCCCTGCCCGAGCGCGTCCTGGAACACCACCGTAGGCCGGCGGAAAGCCACCGCGGTTTCGGCCTTCTGCCGGCTGACCCTGATACTTCCCAGCTGGGCCTGATCCATCCGCTGCAAAAGCTGCAGGTGGCAGGCGCTGTCCACCACGGCGATTACCATCGGCCAGCCACGCTCCAGGGCAAATTCCTCCGCCGCCTGCACCACCGCCCTGGCGTCCGCCAGTGACAGCGGCGGGCCATACGGCACAACAGAACTGGCGCGATCAATTGTCATTTCCATCTCCTCTAAAAACGATGGAACAAGTATAGGTTCTCTCGATTTGCTTGATAATGACCATAATCAACCAATCACTTTCACGTTTCCAATGAAAATCACCTCGATCCAGGATTACGCTGCTTTCGTCGCCGTGGTTGACGAAGGCAGCCTGACAGCCGCCGCCCGCCGGCTCGGGCGCTCGGTGCAAGCGGTCAGCATCTCCCTCAAGAACCTGGAAGACGAACTGGAACTGACGCTGGTGACGCGCAGCACGCGCCGCTGCAACCCGACACCAGCCGGCCTGAAATTTGCGTCCCGCCTGCGCACCGTGCTTGCCGACATCAGCGATGCCCATGCCGAAGTGCTGGACGATGCTGCGCAATTGAGCGGTCCGGTCAGGATCGGGGCATCCACCCTGTTCGGCCTCGATTTCCTGATGCCGATACTGGCAGGTTTTATCGAGCGGCAGCCCGACATCGCCATCGAACTGGCGTTGTCGGATCGCCATGTCGATCTCGCAAAGGAAGGCCTGGACCTGGCGATCCGCATCGGCCACCTGAAGCAGCCGGACCTCAAGGCCAGGAAACTCGGCGTGCTGCGCCGTGTGGTGGTCGGTGCGCCCGGTTATCTGGCGCGCCGCGGTCGCCCAGGTAACCCCGGCGACCTGCTGCAGCACGACTGCATCTTGCGGCGCAATGCCAGGCAGCAGGAAAGCTGGAGTTTCAGCTCCGGCAATATCGTGGTGTCCGGCCGCTTCAGTTCCGACAGCGCCCTGGCCCGGCAGCGTGCGGCCACTCTCGGCCTAGGCTTGTGCATGGCCCCGCTGTGGCAAGTCAGCAGCCTGGTTGATGGCGGCCAGCTGGAAGTAGTACTCGATGATTTTGCATTGCCCGGCTTGCCGATCCATATCGTGTGGCCGGAAGGCCGTACGCCGCGCCGGGTGCGCGCGGTGATCGACCTGCTCGCCGCGCGTCTGTCCGTAACCGGGCTTTGATCTTTATTTTTTTGCCGACTCTTTCAGCAGGTCGGCCAGATAGGATTGCCATACCGCTGCGCGCGTGTGCGTGCCGTGGCCATAGGTTTGGTCGCTGATCGGGATCAACACGTAACGGCCATTCTTGATTTTTTTCACCTGGACTTCGGCGATGCCGGTTTCCGGCGGATTGATGAAATCGTCGGCAGAGTTGACCCACATGAGCGGCGCGGTGATCTTACCCAGGCTGGCGGACGGGTCGTAATTGCGCGACGCACTGACCTGGTACAGCAAATCGTTGGCGTCGAGCGTGGCCAGGTCCTTTGTCACATGCTCCGTGACGTAGGCATCCGCGGCGTCGCGCGTCGGATAATCTTTTTGCTGCTGGTGCGGCGCGCTGCCGGCGATCAGCAGCAGATCTGCCGCAGTGCGCAAGCCT
Organism: Collimonas fungivorans; assembly: GCF_001584145.1. Classification (NCBI taxonomy): domain Bacteria; kingdom Pseudomonadati; phylum Pseudomonadota; class Betaproteobacteria; order Burkholderiales; family Oxalobacteraceae; genus Collimonas; species Collimonas fungivorans. Next base: position 3,751,567 of record NZ_CP013232.1, read on the forward strand.
TGTTGCGGCTGGGTCTTGTAATCGCCGCGCTGCCATGCCGGATCGCTGGTGATGCCGTCGATCAGCATCTTGCGCCAGGCGCGGTTACGGCCGGCAATCGGCACCGGCTGGCAGGCCAGCGGCATCAGCGCATCCATGAACGAGGGATAGGTTTCGCCCCAGACAAAAGAATGCATGCAACCCATCGAGGTTCCCATCACCAGGCGCAAATGATCTACGCCCAGGCCCTGGGTGACCAAAGCGTACTGCGCGGCGACCATGTCGTCATAGTCGTATTTCGGAAAACGCGCATGCAGGCCGTCGCTGGGTTTTGAGGATTTGCCGTGGCCGATGCCGTCGGGCAGGATGACGTACATCTTGGCCGGATCGAGCAAGCCGCCAGGCGCAAACAGGATATTGGCAAATTGCGGCCGCAAGAATTGATGGCCGTCGCCGCCGGTGCCGTGCATGACAATCACCGCATTGTTCACATGTCCGTCCGCATCGCGTTTTGGCGTGCCCAAGGTGGTGTAGTGCAGCTTCAGCGCGGGCAGCGTTTCACCGGAACGGAACTTGAAATCATGTACGACAAATTCCCCTTCCTTGGTGGTCAGCGCCGGCGCCGATTGCGCCAGTGCTGCGCAGCCGGTAGCTCCGATGACGGCGGTAAAAGCAGCAACGGCAACATATCTAGGGAGGAAACGGGTCATTGCCGGTCTCGATGTTCTGGTTGTTGGATTGCTGTTACGTTAATCAAGCTCCACCGATATGTCAAACGGCGGGTTGGACAGAATTAGGCAAATGGGTAAGAATCGTCGATACAATTCAACCCAGGACAACAATTGCCGCCATGGACAGACTTGAAGCACTGCGCCTCTTCACCCATATCGTCGACCTGGGCAGCTTTACCAAGGCCGCAGGATTGCTGGAAATTCCGCGCGCCACCGCCACCCACGCCATGAAGGAACTGGAACGGCGGCTGGGAACACGGCTGCTGGAACGGACCACGCGTAACGTCAAGCCGACCCTGGACGGCCGCGCCTTCTATGAACGCTGCTGCCGGATCCTGGCCGATGTCGAAGACGCGGAAGCCTCGCTCGACACCAGCGCCGCCAATCCCGGCGGCGTGCTGCGCCTGGGTTTGCACGGCACCCATGCTACCCAGATCATCCTGCCGCGGCTGGCCGAATTCCGCGAACGTTATCCGCGCCTGAACATCGCGATCAGCAGCGGCGACCGGCTGGTCGACCTGGTCGGCGAAGGGATAGACTGCGTGGTGCGGGTCGGCGTGCCCAAGGATTCATCACTAATCGCCAGGCGGCTGGCGGCGCTGCCGGAGGTCATCTGCGCCAGCCCGGAATACCTGGAACGCTGGGGCGTTCCTCAGGCGCCGGAGGACCTGGCGGCGCACCAGGCGGTCGGCTTTTTCACGCGCAGCCACAATATCCAATACCCGTTCACTTTGCTGCGCAATGGCCAGGCAGAAGAATACAAGGCCGGCAGCTGGATAGCAGTCGACAGCGCCGACAGCTATACACAATGCGCGCTGCTCGGATTCGGCCTGATCCAGGTGCCGCGCTTCCGGGTCGAACAATACCTGCAGAGCGGCCGGCTGGTGGCGGTGCTGGGCGACTGGGCTTGCCCCGAGCTGCCGGTGCTGGCGCTGTACCCATCCCATCATCAGCTGTCGCCCAGGGTCAAGGTGTTTGTCGACTGGGTGGTGCAGGTGTATGCCGAATATTTTGCTGGCCAGGCTTAGGGCCGCATAACGGTATACTGTCTCACTTTTGCAATTCTGCCTTACCTGAAAGACAACGCCATGAGCACCTTGCCCGCATGCCCGAAATGCAGTTCCGAATTCACCTACGAGGACGGCGGCCTCTACATCTGCCCGGAATGCGCCCATGAATGGTCGGCGCAGGCTGCCGCCGAATCGGGCGCGGACGGCGCCAAGGTTTACCGCGACGCGGTCGGCAATGTCTTGCAGGACGGCGACACGGTGACCGTGATCAAGGATCTGAAACTGAAGGGTTCGGGCGGCGTGGTCAAGGTCGGCACCAAGGTGAAGAATATCCGCCTGGTCGACAGCGACCACGACATCGACTGCAAGATCGACGGTTTCGGCGCCATGAGCCTGAAATCGGAATTCGTCAAGAAGGTGTAATGTGTGCGGGAGCGCAGACTCCTGTCAGAATGCGGTTTCCGAGTTGCCCGACCAAGTGCGTCCCATATAGACACCATGCCGAGACATAATCCAGCACTGCACCGCATACAAAAAGCGCCGATGACCACACAACGCCTGCGGCTCCTGATCACCGGAGCGGTGGTGGCGATCGCCGTGGTGGGCTGGGCCCTGGTGACCATCCTCAAGCCGGCCACTCAGCGCACCATCGTCATCACTGCCGGCGCCGACAAAGGCATCTACAACAGTTTCGCCGAGCGCTATGCGCCTCTGCTGAAGCGCGAAGGCATCACCCTCGATATCCGCAGCTCTTCCGGTTCGGTGGAAAACTACCAGCGGCTGAAGGATCCCGAGAGCGAATACGAAGTCGGCTTCATCCAGTCCGGCACCACCACTCCGTCCGAAAACGACCAGCTGCAGACCATCGCCGCCATCTCCTACGAGCCGATCTGGGTGTTCTACCGCGGCGACACCGTCATCAACCGGCTGGCGCAACTGAAAGGCAAGCGGATTTCCATCGGCGTTCCCGGCAGCGGCCTGCTGAAAGTTTCGCGCACCCTGCTCGGCCACAGCGGCATCAACGCCGACAACGCCAAGCTGCTGGAAATGGATGCCTACAAGGCTTACCAGAACCTGGAGAACGGCCAGCTGGACGCCGCCTTCTTTATCGGCCGGCCGGACGCGGCGATGCAGCAGATGCTGCTCAACAGCGACCTCAAGCTGATGAGCTTTGCCCAGGCCGACGCCCTGGTGCTGAAATTCCCTTCACTCTCCAAGATCATCTTCCCGCGCGCCTCGACCAGCGTCGCCAACGACCTGCCGCAAGCCGACGTCACCTTGCTGGCCGCCACTGCGCTGCTGGTGTCCAAGGACACCCTGCATCCGGCGCTGGTCTACCTGCTGCTGGAAGCCGCCAATACCGCCCACGCCCGCGAAGACTATTTCACCCCGCGCGGCACCTTCCCCAACCTGAACACGGACGACTTCCCGATCTCCGACGAAAGCACGCGCTACTTCAAATCCGGCCGCCCCTTCCTGCAGCGCTACCTGCCGTTCTGGCTGGCCAGCTTCATCGAACGCCGCCTGCTGATCCTGCTGCCGTTCATGGCGCTGCTGTTCGGCCTGCTGCAGGCATTGCCGCGCATGGTGGAATCGCGCATGAAAAACCGGCTGGTGGTTTGGTACCGCGAGATCAAGTCGCTGGAGGATGAAATATGGGGCACCAAGCAACCCAGCAAGGAACAGGTCGCTCAATGGCGCGACGACATCGAGAACATCGACGCCAACGCCAGCCAGATACGCATTCCGCAGCGTTATTTCCAGGATGTGTATGCGCTCAAGCAGGCTATCCGGGTGGTGCGGGAACGGATTGTCCAGGTTGCCCAAAAAGTTGAGCAATAAATTTAACCATTAGAATTCTTAAATGACAATTTACCCGCTAAATTGTCGCGGAGCGAACGCTGCGTACCTGTGCAACAGGCTCTGGAGCGGCGATAGACCTATTTTTCAGCCGGCAAGGAAATACTAGCCGCGTCAGTTTTTTCAGGCGGTCGGTGGCTTGCCAGTGAAAACCGCCAATTGAGCGTCGAACGCACGCTTGTAGGCGGGCCGCGCTTCACCCCGGGCGACATACGCAGAGAGGTTCGGATATTCGCCCAGCATGCCCGATGCTTTCAACCTAAGCAGTACCGTCACCATCATCAGGTCGCCCGCGCTGAATGCACCATCTAGCCAGTCGGCGTCGCCAAGGCAATCGGAAAGTTCGCCCAGCCGATCACGGATGCGATTCTTGACGAGAGGCAGGCGCTGCTCGTACCAGGTCTTGTCGCCCTCCAGGAACTTGGCGATTTGGAGATCAAGAATCGGCGCCTCAACGGTATTGAGTGCGGCAAACAACCATGTGATTGCGCGCGCGCGGGCATTCGCATCGGCAGGCAGCAGGCCTGCATGGCGCTCTGCGATATGGAATACGATCGCCCCCGATTCGAACAGGGCAAGGTCGCCTTCTTCATAGGTCGGAATCTGCCCGAAAGGATGAAGCGCTCGATGCGCGGGTTCCTTCATCGCAGCGAACGAAACAAGACGAACTTCGTAAGGTTGGCCCACTTCTTCCAGCGCCCAGCGAACGCGCATGTCACGCGCAAGTCCCTTGCCGCCATCGGGCGACCGTTCAAAGGCGGTAATAGTGGGGATCATTGGAAGGGCCATGGTGGTTTCTCCTTTGCCGGATGTCTCGTTGAGTGCCGGATACGCATTTTTGCCGCTCACTTACTAGACGGTCGAGATAGGGCTAAATCGACATCCCTGGACTATTTTTTTGCCGGTCCTCAAAGATCGGGTAAATCGATGTCCCAAACGAAACCATTCAAGCAAAAGAACAGCCTCCACTCAAATCGGGTGTAATACATATAGCATGCGTCAGAGTCATCAACCCTTGGCCTGCAATAATCCAGCGGCAAGATGACGAAAAGCCTCGACCGCTTTGACAAAGACGGCTGGCGGATCATCCGCGGCGGCAATCCAGAGCGAGGCATTGAGCGCCGCGCCATTGACCAGCCGGCCGGTAGCTTCCGCATCCACCGGCTTGACCGTGCCCTCATCGATGAGCTCCTGGATCATTTGCGTTGTCCTGCGAAGACAGACATTCTGGTTGGGCCATTGCGACGGATCGCCGAGCACAGCCGGTCCGTCGCGCAGCATGATCCTCTGGATCTCAGGCTCCAGAGCCATCTGGATGTATGCGATACATTCCGCAAGAAATCCAAGCCATGCGGTTTCCGCGCCGTCCTGGGCGGCACGCGCCCGTGCCCCCATTTCCGCGTCTATCTGGTCGACCACCGCCTGCAACAACCCCTTCTTGTCGCCGAAGTTGTGGTACAGCGCACCTCGCGTCAGGCCCGCTTCGGCGGTCAGGTCGTCCATGGAGGCCGCCGCGTAACCTTTCGCGGCAAAAGCCTTTCGGGCCGCCTGAATCAGCTTGGCCCTGGTCTCTTCCACCATTTGCGCACGTCGTTTTGTCACTGGCTATCCTAAAAAATAACATACGCTCCGTATGTTATTTTACATACGAAGCGTATTTTTGCTTATACTAACATACGAGAGGTATATCAACGACCGCCGTGGTGGTTGAAGCGCCCGCCATCCGAAACAGCCGTGCCAAGGTGCCTCGCCATGTCGATGAAACCACATTGCGCCGGGAGTTCGGACTATCTTAATAGGAGTTACACAATGTCAAAACGCGATGCAATCTTCCCTGCCGGTCGTCAGGCGCTCTACGAGATCAACCGTTATTCGGCAGCAATCCGCTCGGGCGACTTGCTGTTCGTCTCGGGCCAGGTCGGCAGCCGCGAGGACGGGTCGCCCGAGCCGGTCTTCCAAAAGCAGGTCCAGCTTGCCTTCGACAATCTCGCCGCGGTGCTGAAGGCCGCCGGCTGCACATTCGACGATGTTGTCGACGTCACCACCTTTCACACTGATCCGGCAGCGCAATGGGAGGCGATTAACGCCGTGCGACTACAGGCAATCGGTGAACAGCCTTATCCGAACTGGACTGCGGTCGGCGTCAATTGGCTCGCCGGCTTCGATTTTGAAATCAAGGTCATTGCGCGTATCCCTCACTCGGCCTGACCAACATCATCGGAGCGGATCGGTGGCGGCGCCTTGCTTCCGGGCGCCGCCCTTTCATTAACCAGGGCTTCGCGGGATGAATCAATTTAATGTTGACTAAGCAATTTTTCCATGCCACTTTACGTTAGCCGTTTTTCCAGTTTTGTTAAAGGCTTGATTACGTAATGCCATACAAATGACGATGAGCATATCCACGCAAACAGAAGCGCAGCGTCGTGCCGACGAAATCAACGTATTCCGGCAAGAACTGGGACGGCTGCAACAGGGCGGCGTCCTGACGCTGTCGGAGGAGCAGCAGCAAGCAGTATCGTCGCACCACCAGGCCTTGCTCGCCGAACTTTCCCGCACATTCGACATTGACCGCAACATCCCGTCTCGGCAACTCTCGATAGGCATGCGCATCGCTTCCTTTTTAGGAGCATTGGCGTTAGCCGCAAGTATTTTCTTTCTGTTCTATCAGTTCTGGGGAACGCTATCGACTCCGGTGCAGGTAGCAATTCTGATCTTGGCTCCGCTTGCTACTTTTCTCGGCACGATGTGGGCACAAAAGCGCGACTCGACCGGCTATTTCGCCAAACTCGTGGCCATGGTTTCCTTCGCCTGTTTTGTGCTCGACATAACCATGCTCGGGCAGATATTCAATATCACGCCGTCCGACAATGCCTTGATTGTGTGGGCCGCGTTCGCCCTGCTCTTGGCGTACACATGCGAATTACGCCTGCTGCTGGCAGCAGGGCTCATTTGCCTGGTCGGATTTATCGCCGCTCGCACCGGAACATGGTCGGGCATGTATTGGCTCGATTTTGGCGAACGTCCGGAAAACTTCTTCCCGGCTGCAATTGTGCTATTCCTCATCCCGCAGTTTGCGCCACATCTGCGGTTCGCCGGTTTTGCGATGCTATATCGCGTGTTCGCCCTTCTGAGCCTGTTCCTGCCGATACTGGTATTGGCAAACTGGGGCGGAGGCAGCTATCTTGATATTGACGCCGACTTCATCAGGAACGGTTACCAAGTCGCGGGATTCCTGTTCAGCGCGGTGGCGATCTGGCTGGGTATACGCCGCCACTGGCCTGAAATGGTCAACACCGGCGTGGCTTTTTTCGTCATTTTCCTGTACACCAAATTTTATGACTGGTGGTGGGAGACTATGCCCAAATACCTGTTCTTTTTAGTACTTGGCCTGACTGCCGTTCTGATTCTGGTCATCCTCAAGCGTTTGAGGACGATGCAATCCGGGGAAGCGAAATGACCAACTGGACCCGCCGATATTCCATGATCACAGGAGTGGCGCTGATACTCCTGACGAACCTGGTCGTGCTGCTGGGCGTCAGATTCAACCATAGCGGATTGGCAGACAGCACCCTCCAGCTGTCCCAGCGAGAATTGCGAATCCCCTACCACTGGAGACAGGACAACGACAATAACGGGATCTCGCTCAAGCTGCAGTGGCGACTTCCCGGCTCCTTGAATGAATACCAGCAGTACAGCGCCAATGGTCCTGGCTGGCTAGATAAAACAAAGCTTGCGTCATTGGGTTTCAATGTCTCCATGCCGATTGATACTGACCGCGGTCGGACGGCTTATCAAAAACAGCTTTCCAAGCCGGTATTCCTGGCCATGGAATTCGATGGCCCCGCATATCGACAGTCCATCGAACTTGCAAAACAAGAGGACGCGGATAGCTCAAAGAAAAAAGCAGTGGATGACAAAAAGAAGGATCAGCCGACAGCCTTGTCACAAGAACTGAATTTGACCAGCCGGCTATTCATCATCGATGCCAGCCTGGATCGCGAGACGCTTCGTGCGAAATACCCAGATACGCGTCACTACGGCATCGTGCGCGGCCAGATTCAGCCGCGGGTGGTTTACAACAAGGAAAAGCAGCCGCTGATGGCCGGATACGTAAAAGATGTCAGCGCGCAAAACATCAACGTGCCTTTTGAATTCCGCAGCGTATTCGAACCGATGCAGAAGATGAACCAGACATACGGTTACGCCGACAATGACAAACGGCCTTCCTTTGAAGCGACGGTGGCATTCGGCAGGCGGCTTGAGCCTTGGATCGTGGCGGCATCAACGAAGTAACGACGGATACAACATGAAGGCTGGCCGATTAAAGGTAAGAGTATCAACCGGCCAAAAGCCGACTCTGGAACACTCGGCGAAACCGGGCGGTGTTTAAGGGGCCCATCAATATCGAGCAATACCAGATTCATGTGCATATCGAAATTGACGCTTGATTTAATCGCGTTCAGATTCAGCGGATCGCAATCAATTATTGAGCACGCCGAATGGCAACGTCCATCCGGAGAGGCTAGCCCCTCCCTTCCATTGATTGTTCACCGCAATGCCGCCTGGAAGCAAAACCGGGCCGGAGCGATTCTCTACCGTTTCCTTCGGCGTATGCCCAAACTCCGCCTTGAAAAGGCGATAGAAATATTTTTCATCCGGAAAACCATGGGCCCAGGCTATCTCCGCGATGCGGATGTGCTGCCGTTGCGGGTCGCCGAGCACGTGATATGCATGACGCAATCTTCTGCGCCTGATCTGCCGCATTATTCCGCCCTCTTCCTCAAAAAGCTGATAGAGCTTGGCTCGCGATAGTCCGATGTCCCGGCAGATCCGGTCGGGCGTGAGATCGCGCTCCAGCAAGTGCACATCAATGTAATGTTGAATCCGTTCAAGCAATGCGCTACGGATCGGTTCGCTCGCCTCACGCATTGCCTCGATTGTCGGCGAAACTGCGGCCGCCATCAGCAACAGCGTTGACTGCACGATATGGGGTATTTCTTGCTGCCGCAGTGTGGAGAGATTCCGGAACAGCGACAGTAGATGATCCCCTAGAAGACGGCCAGCGCCACTTGTCAACGTTCGGCCATGCAATAGTGCAGCGTGGCTCGGCAGCAGAAATCTGGGCACGACTATGCTGATCACGTCACCAGCTTCGACCGTGCAATCGTTGATCCGGGCCACATCGTAGAAGAATAGATCGCCAGTCGTCTTGACGGCATCAGGCCCCATGGAACGACCGATGATTCGCCCGCCCAGCAGCAGCGTAAAGCGAAACGAATCCTGACTATCCAGTCGAATCCGCCGTTCGTTGCGGTAGACCGAATAGGTGAACGGTCGTGGCCGTTCCCGCCAGCGTCGTCCAGAGATGATGAGCGGGCCGAGCGCGGCGCCACTCGCTTCTGCGTCGAGTGCACCATAACCATCGTCCTCGAATCCACAGTCGCACAGGTTGTCTTTCACCCAAACGTGAAACCGATCCCGTTCGGGGTAGTCGGCCGTACAAAATTTAAAAATTGGGACAGCATCAAATTGATCCATGGCGATTTTTTATCACTCCAGCTTCGGATGACCGACCGGTGCGCTTCTCGCCTCGCTCATTGACGTCATTCGTGGAACACGTGGATGGAAATGCACTTTTCCGTACATCGTGAATCTTCGCCGATAAATTGATTTTCGACAACAGCCATGCGAGTTTTCCGCCCATATCGGACGCTGGTAATGACAATCTCGTCAGAGGAAACCAATCCCAATGTCCGCGCGGTGAACGCCTGAACAAACAGAACGAGAGCCGGCGCGATCGCCGCGTCGCGCCGAATCGCTTCGTTGCTCCATGTTCAGGCCAGCGCAATCTCAGTCCTTGCACTTGCAATGGACGTACCGCAAGCAGGCCATTGCGCTGAAAGATTTATTGAGGAGCCGAGCGCTTGGCCGTTTTCTTCTTGGAGGGGCCTGGCGTGCCGTTGTCGCCATCGCCCTGGACCGCCAGCTGGCCGCCAGTGCCGAGGCCGCCGGCTACGCTTTGCGCATGGTAGTTCTTCACGGCGCGCACGATGTTGTTATAGGAATCGGTAAAGGCCGCCACAATCACCTTGCCTTCCGCCGTGTTCGAATAACCACCCGCGCTGCCGCCCGCGCTGTTGCCGAGCAGCTTGCCCAGAGCGCCAAAATCCGTGCTCTTGGCGCTGCCTTCGGCAGCAGCTACCTGAACACCAGAGCGATTGTCGATCAAATTCAGAAGAGTGCTTGCTTCCTTGCTGTTGATATTCCCCGCGAGCCCCGCAACCACGCCGCCAAGGCCGCCAAACAGGCCGGCCACGCTGGCGCCTGCGCCACCGGCGTTATTGTTGCTGAAAGTGATCGAAGGATTGAGGCCATAGTCGGCCGAGACCATCTTGCCCTTGCCGAAATTGGAATTGTTGCGCAGCTCGCCGGATTGCTGCAAAGCTCGCTCGCCCATCATGGCGGTCATGCCGCGGCCGCGCTCGACCACCACGAAACAGTTGGACTGCTGCACCAGCAGCTTGAGCACCGGTACGGTGGAGCCGAGTTTGTACTGGCCGGTCAGCACGCCATACCAGGGCGCAGTGGTATCTTCGATGATCGCGATGGTGCCGAGCGAACGGTCGCAGTGCTCGAGCGTAGCGTTGGCATTGACTGCAGTGGCGCCCCCTGCCGATCCGGTTGCCGCGGTTTTTGCGCCCGTGTTGCCGACGTCCATGGTGGAACATGCGCTCAGCAGGACCGCGCCGGTCAGGCATGCCGGCAAGATGCGAAGCAGACGATGATTAGACATTCTTGTTTCTCCCCTTTTTAATTCAACTTACTGCACTTCTTCCCATTTTTTGACCTTTGAATTATCAGATAGCGCCATACGCCGTCAACCTGAGGCAGGCGGCTAAGGCAATCCATGCAATGGATTTCAAAGAGTCTTTTTTTTCAATCGTCCCAGTATCGTGTCCATCTTAATTCACCCCTTCCGGATTCAAGGTGTCGTTTCGTCTATTTCAAGTGGAGGTTTGTTTTAACGGACACAAAATATCCGCTGCGTGGCGATTTTTTCGGTACGCGATTAATCCTCAAATCTGGCGTTCTGACTGCAAGGGAGCGGCCATGCCGATCGCATCGCCCAAGGTAAACAATAGAACAATTGATTTTCCAATCACAGCGGGACAAATTCCTCCCCCAAAGAGTCATTTTTTCGGCCAAAAAATCCTTTGGGAAGCCGCAATGTGGGAGCTGTGCGCAAAGCTGGCACTACAAATCGAGCGTTGTTCGTAGTGGGTACCTTGAAATGCAAATGAAGGGATGTTTTGCGATGCGAATCGAGGGCTACTTTGAGATGCGAAATGGTGGATATGCAATATGTACTGGGACGCGCAAAAGCTAGTCTACGCCCCATCAGAATGAGCCTGCAAGTATTGGACCGCAATCAAAAGCTGTCCGTTGGCGCCATCTCAGAGTTCACAGAGTGTAGCTACTATTTCATGAATACCAATGAACGAAAGTTGTTGTAGGTCAACAAAATGCAAAGGCATAATGATCCCAAACACTTGTTAGAGGAACGTGTGAATTAAAAAATGGCGGATGTTCGTGCGAACATCCGCCATTTTATTTTGGACCCAAGAATTCTTCTCGACAGCTAATCAGCAGCCTCCTGTCTCAGGCGTCCAGTGAGTCGTTGTCATGTGCCGAAGACATCTTCATGTCAGACCTGCGCCATGCCCCCATCGACGGCGAGATCCACCCCGGTGATATATGAACTTTCATCGGAAGCAAGGAATACGACGACGGCAGCGATTTCCTCGGGCTTGCCTCTGCGGCCGAGCGGAACTTGCGAGGCGAACTGAGCTGCCGCCTGTTCTGCCTGTTCAGCTGTGAGGCCTGCCTTCTCCAAAGCCTGGGTTTCGATTGGGCCAGGACTCATCGAATTCACACGAATCTTGCGATCCTTTAGCTCCATCGTCCAGCCGCGCGCGAAGCTGCGCACGGCTGCCTTGCTGGCGGCGTAGGCAGTAAAGGCTGGCACACCCAGTACGTTTGCGTTTGAAGAGGTTAGGATGATCGAGCCGCCATCTTTGAAAAGGGGAAGCGCTTTTTGCACGGTAAAGAATAATCCCTTTACGTTGACATCGAAGATCTTGTCGAAATGAGATTCGGTCGCCGTTGCAAGCGGCGCGACCGTCCCTCCGCCTGCGTTCGCAAAAAGAATATCGATGTGACCATGCTTCTCTTTCACAACGGCATAGAGACGGTCGAGATCTTCCAGGTTCGAGACGTCGCCCGCGACCGTCGTCACGTTTCTCCCGATGAAAGCTGCAGCTTCAGCCAGCTCTTTCTCTCTTCGCCCGGTGATCACGACATGCGCACCTTCTTCGACAAAGCGCTTGGCTGTGGCCAAGCCCATGCCACTATTGCCGCCGGTGATGACCGCGATTTTTCCTGCTAATTTATTTGCACTGCTGTTCATTGTCTTATCCTTTAAACGTTAGTCGTTTTGCGTTGGATTCAAGAATTCATTCGTTTGACCAGATTCATATGAAGTCCGCTTAAGGGGGCGCCGAATTCCTGGAGTCTTCCAGACTCAATCAGGCCCCCAAGATCCACCGGGGCAAAGCCGGCTTCGTCGAGAACGCGCGCTAGTTTCTGCTTCGCGGCTTTATCGTCGCCCGACATAAACAGAACCAATTTGCGGTCGTTCTCTGAGGAGTCTGGCATCCAATTCATGACGAGCGTATTGAGCGCCTTGATGACTCCAGCCCCAGGGGCATAACTTGCGATGATCTCGCTCGAAGTCTTGCCCTCGGCGTCTTCATTGGCAGGTCGATTTGTTGCGTCGACAAGAATTCGCCCACCCCAATCCGAAACCTCGGCGAGCGCCTGCTTTGCCTGCTCCCACCGGACACACAAGATCACGATATCTTGCATCGCTGCTTCCTGGACAGTGGCTGCTTTGGCATTCGAGCCGATACTACTCACGAGTTCGTTTAACGAATCCGGCCCTCTGCTGTTGCTAAGCACAACCTCATGTCCATACCGTACAAAGTATTTAGCGTATTTTTGGGCTACGCTTCCCGCTCCGATAAATCCGATTTTCATAAAATTCGCTGCCTTTCGCTTATGTTATAGATACTATTAACGTATCTATTTAGATCAAAAAAAACGCTAACGAGATTTGCTCCTGATTTTTGAAACAACATCTGCCAGCGTGGTCTGCTTCAAATCATTTTCAACAGCTTTCTGCGTACCTGCCAAAACCTCGCCCATTACCTCTTTAATATTATTGCTCACTACGCACCACTCCTTTTTCTCATAGGTGTGGATGGCAAAAACATCGGGAGGATTTATTGCATGCGAGATGTTTAATAGCGAAATGTCTTTTGGATTTTTAGACAGCGTGTAGCCCCCTGCTTTACCAACAGTGGCTTTGACCAACTTCGCTTTTGAGAGCTTCGCCAAGATTCTCTTAACAAAAATCGGATTCGCATTCACGCTGCCGGCTAAAACTTCAGACGTGAAAGAGGTTTCATAGTGGGCGATCGCCGCCAACACATGAACCGCAATTGAAAACTGAGTATTTACAGATGCCATAACGGATATTATTATCGTATCCATTTGAAATGTCAAGCATGGAAAAATATGAGGAGGCTATAAGCAATTGGTAGCCGCCTTCAATTTAGATTAATACAATCTGTCAAACGTCTGCAACCAGCCAAAACCGGCCGTTCAGTATTGTCTTCAAATGGAAAATTACCTGCAACTGGCGCAGTGAACTTGGTGCTATGCCAATTCACGTTTGATCAACTTGCGTAACGCCATACTGTTCTGAGCCCTCCGTGCGCTTCGAATCAATAACTGGCGGGCAGCTTCAGATTCGCATAATATACTGTATATAAAAACAGTGTAATTATGAGAGACCTACGCTCCGCTCACGTTCGGTGAAGTAAGTTATAAGCCTTCGCGTCGCTCTCCATCTCCCAATAAAATTGATTGTGATCCCCGATGCTATTTATTCCTGATGACTACTCGCCGCCTCAAACTTATCAATCAAGTTTATTTCGCCTAGAGGTATTGTCTCCAAAATTTGCAACAGAGGACTTTGCCAGCGTGACAGCTAGTGCCAATGATATTCGTCATGTTTTTGGACCAACGAATGGATGGCCTGCTCGAGAGATGAGTTATGCTGATAATCTCGCCGATCTTGAGCGGCATGAACGTGAATTCGTTGAGCGCCAGGCTTTCGCCTATTCGATCCTTAGTCACAACGGGGGAACATATCTGGGCTGCCTTTACATTAAACCGATCAAGTCAAAAATTGATAATGATTTTCGCAAGTCTATGTACAGTGCACAAGCCTTCTTCTGGCTGGGCACCCAGGAACACTCTGGCAATTTAGCGGAGCAGGTTCTTGCAGACCTTCAGATTTGGTTGAAAGAGGCCTGGCCGTTCAGAGCGGTAGCTTTTCCTGGGCGAACAATAGGATGGTCAGCGTGGGAGAAAATGGCGAAAAGCAGTCATTAGTGTTCGCTATTGGTATGTTTGCCGTTCCGCTTTGGGTCAAAGCCTACCTTCGTGTATGGCTCAGTTCGGCCAAATGCGGTCGGTCGTCTTTTTGCAAATGGAGAACAATATTGGAAAATAGTCAGTGCGCGTTTAACCAGATGGCCACTGCAGAAGCGTGGGCGCGAGGATGGACCCTTACGAGGGGGAAACCTCGTCCCATAAATCAAACGTATGGATACAAAATTGACTTAGGCGCACCCGACCACCTCGAGCGTCATGTAGTAACCAATTTCGACACACAAGCTTTGCGCGAGCTATCCGGCAGTTTAACGGTTCCGGGGACATGGCTTAAAGTCTGCGCTAGCCCAGAAATGGTAACGCCTTTTCTTCGTGATATCTGGACGGTTCAACCGCCTGAGTATTTGATGGCTGCGGCATTGCGCAAAGACGCCATCATTGCACGCGATTGCTACCAGCTATCAATTCGCACAAGTAGTGCGGTCACCGATGCGGAACTCAGGAGCAAAGACGGACAATTAGCCGCGAGGGGCGTGTAGCTCAAAGCAATGGCTTTGCAATCTTTGACCAAATAGTGACTGAGCCTGAGCATCAAAGGAAGGGACTGGGGCGCATTGTCATGGGCGCACTGAGCAATGTTTCAATTGCCAGCGAATCAAAAATAGGCGTACTTGTTGCCACTGAAGATGGCTGTGCACTGTATAAGGCGATTGGCTGGACGATTGTTTCCCCGGTCACTGCAGCGGTCATTGGGTAAATTCTACTGGCTGTCGTCGGATGAAATTCGCCGCTATTGGCCGGTTACAGAGGGGCACGAACCGGCCACAAGCGGACAGTCGTAGACAATACATAAACGATATGACCTTAACAATTTCCATGACGTCCAGCAATGTGCCTTTACACGAAGGAACCAATTACAAATGAAATGTGAAGCGTGTGAATACAAGGATGCAAACGTAATTGAGCCTTGCGATAATCGAATTGAGCCATACCGAGTTTGTAATTTTTGTCACAGAAGGCTTCTTGCGCGCGCACTGCGGCCACTTGAATGGTACAACTTGGCGAAACGCCACGGATGGCATCAATATCTGCTTCATGATGATTTTTATGGTGAGAACGGAGAAGCCGATCAGCCAGATGAGGATGTAGAACATCCAGAGCAATATCCTGCACCTGCGTTGGAATCAATATCTCACGACCCTGAGCTACTGCTGGATTTTTCAATCACTCGATGGAATTATTCGATTGAATTAGAAACCGCCTGGAATATGCTGCCAAAATCAGCAGTGCTGGCTGCGATTCAAAGTCGATTTGAAACATCTCGCAATATGGGAGTTCGAGATCGAATTTTGGAAATATGCGCATCGAATCTCAAAGATCATGGAGCAGAATTCGTCCGTGCCGCGTGGGAGTTTTATCCGCATGATCTCGCGTTACCTTGTCTTGCGGAAGCAACTGCGTCATGCCTGCCATTTCGAGAAGGCTATGACCGTGTGGTTAGTGAGTTAGCTCGTCTTGAGGGAAACGCGAGACGTAATGTTATTTTTGTGATGGGTTATTTTCGCTCTATCGAAACGCTAGACTGGATAGAAACCAATATCTGCGAGCCTACGACGGACTCTTGGGGTTATCTTGCCGCAGTTTCTGGAATTGACTGGATTCGCCTGCAGACTTGGTTAGATGCCGGTCGGCCATTAAGTCTCGTTGCAATTGATGCGTTGGGGGCATTCCAACGCCGACAGACCCACATGCTAAAGAAATTCCGATCTCATCTCGTCTCGCTTCCATCGAAAGAAGAACTTAAAAGTGTTTTGGATGCATACGCCAGGCGTGATAATGTGCCGCGCGTTTTACAAAGAATCGATTCCGTTTTGGAAAAATATGAATTACTAAGCTGGAAATGACTTCATGAATGACCAGTTAAGCGGATATCGACTGGCTGTTGTGGGCCGTTATTCATCAGCAAGAATGGCGAAGTCGAAATGTGGCGTCCGTAGACTGCTAGCGGCCAGAAGCAGCCGGATAAGCGCTCTCCCTATAGCGGCCATTGATTCGCGATGGGCACTATTTTGTGTATTGATATCATTGAGTACGGTAATCAACCAGCGGCTGTAAAGAGGCTTCCAACCCCATGTAGCTCCATCAGGAGGATGTGATGAGTCAATTGAAGGACGTCAAAAAAGTGTTGTTCGTCGGCCAGCAGCCGGAAACTGTCGACTTCTCGGACCCAGCGTTACCGCCAGGTTTCAATGCAGAGAGGATTCATGCCGGCATTGCCATTGGTATGCAGCAGATGGCGGATCGTGGGTGGCATGCCGATCTATGCTTGGTGCGGCCGGATGAATCCGCCGCTGTGGCGCTCGAGCGTCAACTCGCCAGCACGACCTATGATTGCATTGTAATCGGTGGCGGCATCCGCATCCCTCCCAAGAGCTTGTTGCTTTTTGAAAGACTCCTGAATAGCGTTCACAAATCGGCTCCTAATGCATCTATCGCTTTCAACACAGTGCCTCAGGACACTGCGGACGCGGCTAGTCGATGGTTCAAAGCTGAATAACGAGTGCACGCCACTTAGATACTTCCTAGCTGCATGGATCTTGGATACCTTTCGCGAAGGCAGCTTTGAGAGGAAATCAGGCAGTCGCGGCCGGCTCAAAACGGCCAGAAGCCGTCGTTGTCAATTCAAAGGCCAGCGAAAAATACGCGATTGCCAACTATCGATAATGGTACGTTTTCGATAGCTGACGTTGGCTGGACTGCTAACGAAAAAGCCCGCCGGTGCTGGCTTTTCTCATATACGGCCACCCCTCTTTACAAGTCTGCTCAGAAAACGCTGGGAACCAAGTTTTCACCACCGGACACCTCAATGACAGTTCCGGTTACGTAAGGGTTCGTCATCAGGAACAATGCGGCATGCCCAATATCATCTCCCGTACCCGCGTGCCGCGCTGGAAAGCTGTTGCGCACTTTTTCTTTCAGCGCCTCTCGTTCTTCTGCGGAAAAATTCTTCCACAGTTCCGTATCGACGAAACCGGGACGTATCGTGTTGACGCGGGTAGGAGCCAGTTCCAGCGCGAGTGAACCAGATAAGGATTCCACCGCACTAAACGCAGCCAGGACAGCACTGAAGCCGATTTTTGGCCGCACCGCCAAACCACCCGTAAGAAGAGTGATCGAGCCACCCTGCCTGAGGTGGGGGGCGGCATAACGCGCGCAGGCCCAGCTACCGAAGAACTTGCCTTCGAGATAGCTGCGAACACCGCGCATATCACCGTCCATGAAATTCCCCCAGGATCCGAATTCAGGTCCCGCCGTGACGGCGAGGTGGTCAAATGATCCAATGGTGTCGAAGGCCTCTCGCACCGCACCTTCATCGCGGACATCCAGGATCATCTGTTCGTAGTTCACCAAATCAGGCCGCTCCTCCACCGAGGTAATGCGCCGACTGGCGACCGTCACGGACGCGCCTGCTGCGTAGGCCGCGCGCGCAATTCCAAGTCCAATTCCAGTTTTTCCACCAACCACTACTACTTTTTTTCCTGAGAGGCTCAGTACGGCCGGCGACGATTGCCCTCGATCATTCAATGTTGTGCTCATAGATTTAGTCCTATAATCATTCGTTTCGATATTGCCGCAGGAATTGCCGCTACAGAGCGGTCAAACTCCGATTGGTGGGGTATGTTCTTGACCTGCTCCCCTAAATTAGCAACATAGCTCAGTAGAGTCGGTGGTTGCAAATTGATGTTTGGCCGCAAATTCGATTGGCGTGGCGTAGCCAAGCGAACTATGCGGTCGGGTTGAATTGTAATCCTGTCGCCATATTTCAATGAGAATGCGTGCCTCATACAGCGTCGAGAACCATTGATCATTGAGGCATTCATCACGAAACCGACCATTAAAACTTTCGATATACGCGTTCTGGGTCGGCTTTCCGGGCTGCGTGAATGCGAGCCTGACACCGCGTGCGTTGGCCCAGGCATCCAACGCCAGACTGGTAAACTCAGGGCCATGATCGACGCGAATCATGTTTGGCAAAGGTCGATGTTCAGCGATGCGGTCCAACACCCGCGTCACTCGCAGCCCCGAGATTGAAGTGTCGACTTCGATGACAACGCTCTCCTTGGTGAAGTCGTCAACAACGTTCAAACAACGTATACGCCGACCATCTGCCAAGGCGTCATGGACGAAATCCATAGACCAGGCATGATTCGGTCGGTCGGGAAGTAGCAAAGGCAATCGGTCGGTCAGAGCAATCCGTTTGCGGCGACGCTTTCTCACCGCTAAGCCAGCTTTGCAATAGAGCCTGTAAACACGTTTGACATTGATGACCCAGCCTTCTCGTTGGAGCAAGATATGAATCCGTCGGTAACCGAAACGCCGTCTCTCCCCGGCAAGCGTACTAATACGCACACTCAGGGCACCATTGGCGTCGGCTCTCGCTTGATAGCGCAGCACCGAAGTCGATATATTCATCAGCCCGCAGGCACGGCGCTCAGAGAGCTGCCATTCCATCTTCAGAACGGCAACCGCTTCGCGACGTGCTTGCGGGCTTACCACTTTCGAGAAACGACATCCTTCAAGGCCGCATTGTCGAGCAGAGAATCGGCTAGCAAGCGCTTGAGCTTACTGTTCTCTTCTTCGAGCGCCTTGAGGCGTTTGGCATCGGAGACTTCCATGCCGCCAAATTTGGCCTTCCACTTGTAATACGATGCCTCCGAGAAGCCGTGCTTGCGGCACAGCTCCTTTACCGGAAGACCGGCATCGGCTTCCTTCAAAAATCCAATGATCTGTTCTTCACTAAATCGTTTCTTCATCGTCCGTTCCTTTGAGAATCGGACTCTACTACGTTATGAAGCTAATGTCGGGGGCAGGTCATTCTCGCCGCGGTTCAAGCTGCGCGCTGGCTCTGAAGAAATAGCAAGTAACGATGCTTTTTCGCCCTCGCTGTTGCTAACACCTGATCTGCTACTCGGGAACGCACCAATAGTAAGTCGGCTAAATAGAATTGATAATGAGCAGATATTTCATAGGTATTATTCTTTAAAAGAATCTGTCGATTTGCCCACGAGGAGCTTGCGCTTTTGATTTATGACAAAATCCGTACAGGCTGCACTGAGGGAGAATGAATCATCGTCAAAGGATCGCAATGGATCGATTTTATGAATTAACTGCTTTCATCACGATCGTAGAAGCAGGCGGTTTTTCTGCTGCTGCGCGCCGCCTTGGCGATTCGCAATCGGGGATTAGTAAATCCATCGGTGCATTGGAAACGCGGCTCGGCGTGCTGCTATTCAACAGGAGCACTCGCAGTGTCACGCTGACGGATCAAGGACAAAAATACTATGACCGTACCAAGCCGCTTCTTGAAGAGATAGACAAAGCGGATGGAGAGCTGACCAGTAGTACTCTTGATATATCCGGTCTGATCAGAGTCGCAACATCCTCTACATTTGGCCGATTGCACGTCCTTCCGCTCCTCCCCCAATTGTTGTCGCTTTATCCGAAGATCAAGTTGGATCTTCGCCTGTCCGATAGCATTGAAGATTTGCTTGCAGACGGGATTGATTTAGCGATCAGAGTCAGCTCGGCACATGATCCTGATGCAGTGGTAAAGCGGGTAGCGGGCACCTCGTTGGTATGTGTCGGATCTCGCAGTTATTTTGATCGGCATGGGATACCGACTGTCCCGGAAGATCTTGTCAGTCACAATTGTCTTATCTATGGGGGGATGACGAATTGGACTTTTCTTGGGCCGAAAGGAAAATTTGGCGTGCCAGTGAACGGCAATCTTTCGTCCAATGCCATGGACACGATACTTTCCGGTGTACTTGGGGGCGTAGGCATCGGCATGTTTTCCAGAGCGTCATTGATGGGTGAGCTCCAGCATCCAGACATCATTACTGTCCTCGACCAATTTATGAGCGAACCCAGAGACGTCAGCCTCATCTGGCCAAAGCGCAAATTTGTATCTACTCGGGTACGGCGAGTAACTGATTTTTTCGCGACGATGCTTGCCCAACGTGTTTGAAAACGATGGCGCTAAATCATCCATCGTTCAGGGGCGGACACCGTGATTGACGAGATCGTCACCCATCAGCATCCTTTTAAACAAGAGTTTTTATATCCTGCATGATCAAATGACAGATGGCATGCTCTCATATGGCCGCCAACAGAAATGCTGATGCATGTCTGCAACCGGCCAGAAGTGGCCATAGCTCTTGCAGTTCCACCTTTAAATTCAATCGGTTACCAGGACTGCGACATGCTCGAACCTCATATCATCGCTGAAGCACGGGAATTCGCAGCATCCGGTCGCTGGCTAAATCCGGACTATCCTGGCTCAGCGCACGTACAAGAGCTTTCGCAAAGATTGGGTTCACCGTCCGATTACGCCCAATTTCGGCAGTCACCTTCTGGCGCATATCTAGTAGATATTATTGAGGCATACGAGATGGCGCTCAATGACGACTGGCTTCCGGACCAAGTTGTCGGATTATCGTTAGAAAAGGCCAGCGAATTTATCCAAGCAGTAGCTGATGAGCTAGCTCAGAACTCGACGGTCGAAGCTGTTGTGAAGTTGAGAAAGCATTACTTACTACTGCGCGCTGACGTCATCTAATCAGTTTGACTTTAAAGACGACTGAGAACTTTGGCTCTGTTTTTTCGCTTACAACGGGCTGCTGCCGGCCAATTGCGGCCGGTCCCTGAATTTTTCATAACGGCCGTTCGCGCTCCGTTCCATGACAGGGTAGTATTGAATGCCAGATGCAATTTTACCGAGGAGAGCATTACCACCGATGGTTTACCTCCAAGCATCAATTTCGACACAATTTACAGTCCAGTAGGAATAAATCGAGGAGCATATGGTTAGATTGCTTTGTGCATTATTTTTTCTTACATGGGGATGCTGTTACGGCGGTGATTTAAATTCAAGAAATACTTGGATACCCACATCAAATCCTCCCATGGGAGTCCTCTCTGTTGGATGGGGAATGGTCACACTGGACGATGGTTCAATACTTGGTGTTGGCAACACACTACTGCCGACCCCACATTCGGTTGCATTCAGGTATCAGCAGAAGACGAATGAGTGGCAGGCAACGCAGGCGCTTCCAGACGATGTAGTAGGCCTTGGCGCAACATTAACAAAGCTGCCGAATGGCTCGGTGCTCACTCTTGGAACGGCTCATAAGAAGGTAGTCGCCTTTGTTTTTAACCTCGATAGCATGTCGTGGAGTGCAACGGGAGCCCTGCCGTCTGATTTCATTAGTCTCGACAGGACGGCTGTAGCACTGTCCTCCGGTGAAGTTCTAATAATGGGCTCGGAAGGAAAGCAGAACGTTGGATGGCTCTACAAGTACAAAACAAATAGCTGGTCCCGTACCCAGCCACCTCCACTGAAAACAACCGGAACTGACTACGCAACGGAAATCGGAAACGGAAGCGTTCTGGTGATTTCCAGGGACGACTCACCAACCCAAAACTGGGTCGGGTTACTGTACAAACCTGCTACCGACAGTTGGACTTTAACTGGGGAGATTCCAACGACCATGCGAAGTCAGCCCAATAGCACTGTGAAATTGTCCGATGGAACAGTTCTTTTGATTGGATTTCAACAGTATCCAACTGCGGAGACGGTTTCAATACTGTACAACCCGACGGACAATAAATGGACAAAAGTGGGTGTATTACCGCAGCCATCGGAAATTCATGGAGCATCCCTATTAAGTAAAGAAGGCGTTGTGCTTGTTACTGCCAAGAACCTGCTCACCAACGCGATTTCAACTCTCTTATACAACCCCACAAAAAGGGAATGGCACTTTGCATCCAGCCCACCGGTAGGTTATACATACATTCGTCTCATGTGGACCTTCCCTGATGGAACGTTATTTGCGCTTGGCATTAAAAATCATTCGCAATCGGATGAGTTGAGCTATTCCCCAAAACTTGATGTATGGACAAAAATCGGTAGCTTGCCAGATGGTGCCGGTCACTCTCAGGTTTTGAGTGGGAATGATAGCGCGGTGCTATTTGTAACCAGTCCAAATGTAGATTTTCGCAGCGCAATTAGCGGTGCGCTGGTTTATATTCCATAGTATTTTTGACGTTTCCGATATTTTGGTCGGGGTTGATTGGGAGAAAAACGTATCTCAACCACCTCGTCAATCAAAAAAGACGCGTGAAATAGAGCCCCCGCAGCGTCGACGAATTTAAACCTTGAACGGCTGTTTTCTCTAACGCGACAGGCAGCAAAGGGTCGTGAACTGTCGTTCACCCATATCTGTTTCGGCCAATTGCCGCCGTTAATCCGTGCGCTCGCGAGGATGTTAGAACACCGGCTCCCCCTATGAGTTGGCCGGACACAGGCGCAGTCCGTCGCCGAATTCAGGCAGGTGATATACTTTTTTCCCAGTGCATTTCTACATGCGCATCCTGTGTGAAACATTCTCTGCCAATCGTCAAGGAACCTAAGCAGTAACTCTTCCCTGCATGGCGCGGCACAGTACTCACAGTACTATCAAGCCAGCTTCAGGCGAAGACGAACAGATAGGATAAACCATGAACGACAAACCAGATGCAGCGCCAGACAGCACGGCAGCGCGCGTCGCCTTGTGGCGCGCCTTGCATGTCGAGGCCGACCCTCCGCCGCATGTGCTCGAAGACAAAATCGGCCTCAAGCTGCTGGCTCCTGACCAGGACTGGCGCAACCGCGGAGACATGGATCCGCAGTTCACTCGTCCTTTCCGCGCCTCAATCGTAGCGCGTGCCCGCTTCATCGAGGACCTGGTCGTGGAACAGGCCGGCCGCGGGACTACCCAGTATGTCATCCTCGGCGCCGGCCTTGACAGTTTCGCCCAGCGGCGGCCGGAGATCGCATCCCGCCTCAAGGTGTTCGAGATCGACCAGCCGGGTCCGCAGGCGTGGAAGCGCCGGCGCCTGATCGAGCTCGGCTTCGGCGTCCCGGACTGGCTGCGCTTCGTGCCGGTCGATTTCGAGGCGGGCGGATCCTGGCGCGATGGACTCACGGCTGCCGGTTTCGATGACAGCAAGCCGGCAATCGTGGTGTCCACCGGCGTCAGCATGTATCTGACCAGAGACGCTAACGCGGCCACGCTGCGACAAGTCGCTGCCCTCGCCCCAGGCTCGACGCTCGCCATGACGTTCCTGCTGCCGCTGGAGCTGGCGGACCCCGAAGTACGCCCCGGGCTTGAGATGGCGGAGAAAGGGGCGCGCGCAAGCGGGACACCTTTCCTCAGCTTCTTTACCCCGCCGGAGATCCTGGCGCTGGCCCGGGAATCGGGCTTTGGAGAAGCACGGCACGTATCGGCTGCCGATCTTACCCGGCGCTACTTCGCAGGCAGGACAGATGGCCTGCGCCCGCCAAACAATGCGGAAGAACTGTTAGTGGCAAATACCTAACTGCCCGTCATGGCTGGAGCCAGGGAGCGGCCGATGTGCTCACTCCAGCTTCCAGACATACTGCATGCGCGTAGCCGACTGCACCGGCTGGCCATCCGCCATGGCCGGCGTGAAATGGCAGAGGCTCCAGGCTTTCAGGGTGGCGCGATCCAGGTCTTTGTAGCCGCTGCTCTTTTCAATCGCGGCATCCACCACGTTGCCATCGGTGCCGATGATCAGCTTCACATTCACCGTACCCTGCTCTTCGTTGCGCAAGGAAGTCCTGGGATATTCCGGCTTTTCGCAATTGCCCGCGACCTTGGCACTGGTATGCGCCGGCGGGCCGGCTATCTGTGCCGAGGCTGCCGGCGACGGTTGCGCGACTGAAGTAGGCAGCTCGTTGCTCGGCGGCTTGACATTGGTGACCGCGGCAATCGTGTTTTCCTGCGGCTGCGGCTGTACCTTGACTTCTGGCGGCGGTACATAAGGAGGTGGCGGAGCGGCCGATTTTGGCGGCGGCGGCACCGGCTTGTCGGGCGGCGGCGGGGCGGCGGCGGCTTGATTTCTTCGATGAGCTTGGTGATCACCGGCTCCTGGATGACGTCGACGACTTTACGCGCCAAACCTGTCACCAATGCATATACGATCGTTATATGCAACACCACGACTACAATGAAACCAACCAGTTTCCTGGTGGGTTTACTCCCATCCAGTGCGAAATCCATTGAAGGACTCCTGTCTGCAGCCCGACGGCAATCCTACGACGATTTACTTGGCGGATTGCCTACTTTCATACTAGCAGCTTGGCGGCAACAGTAAAGGAAGCTGGTCAAAATTTCCCGGCCGATGCGGTGTTCAGTCCACTATGAACAGCTTCGCCCCAACCGCGGTAAACGACTTGTGCGGCTCCGCGCCGTCGGCAACCTGGTAGCTCATGCCGGCTTTCAGCAAGAACCTGCGGCCGTCTTCGAGTTCGGTGTGCAGTTCGCCCTCCAGGCAAAACAGGATATGGCCTTTGCTGCACCAGTGGTCGGCCAGGTAACCCGGCGTGTACTCGACCATTCGCACGCGAATGGCGCCGAACTGGCGGGTGCGCCAATAGGCAATGCCGACCTCGCCCTTGTGCTCGGTACGCTCGACGGTTTGCCAGTCGGTCGTGCCAAACGGAATATCCGTCATCTTCATGTGTTTACCTTTAAGCGTTTCACGGCCGCTCGACCATCCGCAGATCGTCCGTATTGACGGCACAACTGGATGGCGATACCGCCACCCTGCCGCGGTTGCGCAGCATCACCAGCTCGGCCAGCACCGATACCGCGATCTCAGCCGGCGAACGACTCAAGATGGACAAGCCGATCGGCGCATGCAAATCGCCGACCTGCTGCGGGCTCAGGTCCAGCATCAGCAATCTTTCCTTGCGCGCCTCGGTGCTCGCCATCGAGCCGATGGCGCCGACGTAGAAAGCATCGGTCTTGAGCGCTTCCATCAGCGCCATGTCGTCGATTTTCGGGTCGTGGCTGAGGGTGACGATTACGGTGCGGCGGTCCGGCTTGAAGGCCAGTACGGCGTCGTCCGGCATGCCGTCCAGCCAGACTACGTCATCGACCTGCCAGTTGCGGCGCTGCTCTTCGCGCGGGTCGTTCAGGTATACCGAAAAATCCAGCGCCGGCGCCATCTGCGCCAGGTATTCCGAGACCTGGCCGCAGCCGATGATCAGCAGGCGCCAGCGCGGGCCGAACACCTGCAGCAGTTCCTGTTCGTCGAAATGCAAGGCGAAATCGGCGTCGCTGGCTTCAATGCTGGCCTTGCCGCTGCGCATGTCCAGGCGACGCTGCACCAGCTTGCGTCCGGCGACGGCGTCGAGCAAAGGCGTCAGCGAAGCAGCGTCGGACAAGGGTTCGATCACCAGTTCCAGGGTGCCGCCGCAAGGCAGGCCGAAACGCTGCATCTGCTCGGCGCTGATGCCGTAGCGCACCAGTTCTATGCGTTCCGGAAACGCCGTGGCAAAGCGCTGCATCAGGTCGTCCTCGATACAGCCGCCCGAGACCGAACCGGTGAAATCGCCGTCGTCGGTGATCGCAAACAACGAACCCAGCGGACGCGGCGCCGAACCCCAGTTGCGCACCACCGTGACCATCGCCACCCGCTTGCCCTGCTGGAGCCAGCTGACGGCGCTTTTTAATACTTGATAATCGACTGCATTCATGGCTTGCCTGATCTTTTCTTAGGTTTTTACCAGTGTAATGAAAAACAGGACCGGCCGCTTGCACGGACGATCCTGCTATAGGGCGGGCACCTGTGCCCACCCTGCAACGCTTCAGTGCGCCGTCGTCAGCCGCATGCTCTTGATGCGCTCCGGGGTAACGTCGGCGGCCTGGCCGCCCCAGGTGACGCGCAGGAAGTTGGACAATTGCGCCAGTTCCTTGTCGTTCAGCTGGCCGGCGAAACCGGGCATGTCCTGCAGGCTTTCGGTGCCAGGGAATTTCTGCGCTTCGATCCCGTCCAGCATCGCCACGATCAGGTTATGCGGATCGGCGTTGCGCACCGTCGAATTGCCCTTCATCGCCACCGCCACATGCGGCTTGCCGTCGCCCTGGAAGCCATGGCAACCGGCGCACACTGCCGTGTACAAACGCTTGCCGGCATCCAGTTCGACCGCATCGGCGCTGATGGCCTTGACCGGTTCCGGCGGCAACGGCTTGTCGCCCAGCAGATAGGTGGTGACGGCGTTCAGGTCGTCCTTGCTCAGGTATTGCGTGCTCAGGTGCACCACCGGGAACATCTCGCCGTAGGCCGAACCTTGCGGGGCGATGCCAGTAGCGAAGAAGGTCTGCAGGTCCGTTGCCGTCCAGCCCACCGCAGCCAGGCCGGCGGGTGTGATGTTGGGTGCGGCGACACGTCCCAGTGCAGCGCCGGCCAGCGGTTTCGACAAATCAAGCTGGCCGAACACGCCGCGCGGCGAATGGCATTCCGCGCAGTGGCCGAGCGCATTGCTCAGATACTGGCCGCGCAGCCAAGCAGGAGACTGGCCGACCGAAGCGTCGCTCAGCGAATTCTTCAGGAACGGCACATTCCAGAACATCATGCCGAAGCGCATGTTGTAGGGGAATTTCAGGTCCGCTTCCTTGCTCGCCACGGCGACCGGTTTCTGCTGCATCAGGTAGGCGTAGATAGCGTCGCTGTCGGCGCGCGTCATCGAGCGGTACGAGGTGTACGGCATGGCCGGGTACAAGTGCCGATCCGGCGTTACGCCGTCATGCAGGGCCTTGTAGAACTGGTCCGCGTTCCATTTGCCGATGCCGTGCTGTTTGTCCGGTGTGATATTGGAGCCGTAGAACTTGCCAAACGGCGAAGCCAGTTCGACGCCGCCGGCAAACGGCGCGCCGGTGGCGGTGGTGTGGCAGGCGGCGCAGTCGGCGGCCTTGGTCAGGTAGCGGCCGAGGGCCAGCTGGTCGGCGCTGCCCGGCTTGACCGTGCTGCCGGCGGCTGGGGCCGACGGGCTGCTACTGCTGTCGCACGCAGCCAGCAAGGTTGCCGCCAGCAGCGGCGCAGCAGCCATGCGCAACGCCTTGCCGAGGTATCGGAGCTTAGTCATCACTTGCCATCCTTTACCAGTCCCGGCGTCGCCAGCGCCACTTCCTTGACCGCTTCGAAGTAGCGCACATAACCGGTGCAGCGGCAGATGTGATCGTTCAGTCCGTCGGTAATGGCCTGATCGAGCTGGTCCTTGGCGACCGGCTGGCGCTTCAGCTTTTCCAGCAATACCGTCGCCGCGTTGACGAAACCCGGGGTGCAGTAGCCGCACTGGAAGCTGTAATGCTCGAGGAACTTCTGCTGGATAGGCGACAACGCCACTACTTCGCCCTTTTCGTTAAGCTGGGCGTGGCCTTCCACGGTGCGTACTTTCTTGCCTTCGAAAAAATGGGCGCCGGTGATGCAGGAACGCACTTCTTCGCTAGTGCCGTCCGGCTTGTCGAGAATCACCACGCAGGCCCGGCAGACACCCTGGCCGCAGCCCAGGCGCGAGCCGGTCAGATCCAGGTATTCGTGCAGGAAATCGATCATCATGATGCCTTCCGGCACCGGCACCGGGCCTACCGGCTTGCCGTTGATATGCATGGTGATGGGGTGGATAGTCATGCTCATGCCAGAACCTCCTGGATATTTTGTTGGGTTACCGGCAGGTCGGTGAAACGGTGGCCGATGGCGTGGGCGATGCCGTTGACGATGGCGCCGACCACCGGGATCATCACCACTTCGGCGATGCCCTTGGGCGGATCGGTCTCGGTCAGCGGCGGCAGCACTTCGCTGGTCTGGCTCCAGACCGCGACATCCTTGGCGCGCGGCAGCTGGTAGCGGTTGAAGTTCCAGCTGCCGTTGCCGGGGCCGTCTTCGTATAGCGGCAGGTATTCGTGCAAGGCGTGGCCGATGCCCATCGCCAGGCCGCCCTGCAGCTGGCCGGAAACCAGCTGCGGCGAGATCTGGTTGCCGCATTCCATGATCGAGTGATGGGTCAGCAGCTCGACCTTGCCGCTGGCTTCGTGCACCGCCAGTTCGACCAATGTGCCGACCGCGCTGTAGTAAGTCACGGCAGCGTTGTTGCGCTGGGTTGGCGGGATGAAGACTTTCTTGCGATTGAGTACGTCGTAACCGCCGCCCGTGCTCATCCTGGCCTTGCGCGCCTTGTCGGCGCCGTCGCCATAACGCAGCGACAGGCCGTCGAGCGGAATCCTGGTGAGATTGCCGAGAATCTCGAACTCGGCTTCGGTCCATTGCCAGCGGTTGAAGACGTGGACGGTGGCGCCGGTGACCAGGCCCAGTTCGTGGGCTTTCGTCACCAGCTGTTGGTAGGGCAGCGCTTCCAGGCCGGCGGCGGACAGCTTGCCGTCGACCCAGCGCGCATCCTCGACCCGCACCACCAGCGGCGCCGCCTGGCCGCCGCCTATGCCCTGGCTCCAGATCGCCATCGCCGCCGGCCACAGGCCGTGCATGAAGATCACGCGTGCAGCTTCGCGTGTGCTGTGGGTAAAGTAGAAAGCAGAGTTGGTGGCGCTGGATGGCGAGGAATAGCCCGGCGACCAGCGCGGATTGGCCGCCAGCTTGTCTTGCTCGGCCTGGCTCATGATGTAGGGATCGCCGCTGGTGACTACCGGCAGGTCACTCCAGTCGGTGACCGAGGTGCGCACTTCATGCGCCGGCTTGCCCAGCCACTTGGCGCAGGCGATCGCCTGCGAAGTCGACATGCCGGTGCCGATTTCGGCGGCGCTGTGCGACAGGTGGATCTGGCCGTCGGCGCTGATTTCGACCTTGGCGAACGAGGTCTCGGCGCCGGTGCCGAAATCCTTCTGCACGCAGGCAAAACCGACACCGTAGCGATAGCCCGGATGACCGGCTTCGTACTCGGTTTTTTTCTTGGTCCGGTTGATCCACAGTGGATGGTTCTTGGCCTTCTGCAGCACTTCGTCGACGCGGATCGCGCCGGCCGGAATCGCGCCCTGGGTGTTTTTCATGCCGGAGCGCAGCGCATTCTTCAGGCGGAAATCGATGGCGTCGAGGCCGAGCTTCTCCGCCATCTCGTCGATCATCATCTCAGTCGCCGCCATGCTCTGCAGCGTGCCGTAGCCGCGCGCCGAACCGGCGTCGATCGCACGGCTGGCGATGGCCACCGCAGCCAGGTCGTTTTTGGGGAAATAATAAATCGATTGCGCGGCGGTGGCGCCCACCATCGCTACCGACGGCGAGAAATTGGCGCGGCCGCCGCCGTTGGCTTCGAACTCGCCCTTGAACGATTGCAGCAGGCCGCTCTTGCGGTCGACCGCGATGCGGTAATGCATCTTGAAGGCGTGGCGCTTGATCGAGGTCTGGAACTGTTCGTAGCGGTCGTTGGCCAGGCGCACCGGCTTGCCGTCCGCATACAGCGAGGTCAGCAGGCCGTAGAAAGGGAAATTGTAGTGATCCTTGGAGCCGTAGCCGACCGTGTAGCAAGGATGGAGGAACAGCTGCTTGAGCGGGAATTTTCCCTTCTTCATCATTTCGATGGCGCTGTCCACCACTTCGCCCGGCGACTGCGTCGGCACCACCATGTGCAAGGCCTGGCTGGCGCTGTCGTACCAACAGTTGGCGTTGTCCGGCTCCAGCGCCGCGGTATCCACCGACTGCGTATTGTAGTTGCGCTCCATCACCAGCCAGTCGGCCGGCGGGTGGTCCAGCTGATCCTGGATCTGGGCGGCGTAGAACATGCCCTGCTCGCCCAGCTTGCCGTGCTCCTGGCCGTCCGGCCAGACCGGCTGGTGCTTGCGCATCATGCTCGGGAATACCGGCGCATTCTTCAGGCTGGAGAAGACATCGTCGTCGAACGATGTCGCGCCGCCCACCCGCACGAAACGGAAAGTGCCCCAGGGATCGCGCTCCAGCGGGCCGGTGACCGGGCCGTACTGGATCACTTCATCCTTGAACTGCAATTTATCCTTGGCAAAGCGGAAGCGTGCGAAATCGTTGTAGATCAGGATTGCCACCGCGTGGCCAAGATAGGCAGCGGTCTTGCCGGGCGGGAGCAGCATGTCTTCACCGTAGAACGCCGGGAAAGCCAGGCCGTCGCGCGCCAGGTCGGCGGCGGTGACTATGCGGTCAGGTTTGAGATCGTCGCCCAGCAGGCCGAGGTCGAAGCCAAGGAAGTTGCGGTCGGCCTTGGTAGCGCGCAGGATGAAGGCATGCGCTTGCTGGTCCGGCCAGTGCGGCATGTCGCGGGCGCGCACATCGCGCGCGAACACCTTGGCGCCGGTGACTTTGGCCATGCCGTCGATACGAAACTTGACGCGACCGCCGGACTGGCCGTTGCTGCTGTCCCACTGGATGGGCGTCAGGATTTTTTCTTCAAACAGGGCGGCGAACGCTTTGCCGCCCATGGGCGCGACGTAAACCGACACCCCGGCCACCACGCTGGCCTTCAAAAAACTGCGACGCGAAAGGTCGAGTTTTGTCATGTATTTCTCCTCAAAAGCCAAGGAGCACCCCAACCGTCGTTCGCTAGCGGTTGTTGCAGATGCTCATCGGATCCATCAAAAGCCCCTGCCGGGCATTCATCTGGGGGTCGGCATTTTATTACATTGGAGAACTGGCAACATAAGCACTATGACATGATGAGAATAGATGATTTGACAGCATACGCAATCGATTTTGTAGGTAATTGCCGCATGCCTGCAAGAATAACCGGTGATTTACTTGAGAAAATGTCATGTCTGTGTAACAAGTTACCCATACAATAAAACACTCTTCTCCACTCCAACTATCCGATCATGATACGAATCCGCACCCTTGGCCTGGCGCTGGCCGGCCTGTTTTCCCTGTCCGCCTGCGGCGGCGACGGCGGCGACCTGGCAAACAACGGCAATATCCTGGTCATCGGCCATCGCGGCGCCAGCGCATTGCGGCCGGAACATACCCTGGCTTCCTATACCAAGGCGATCGAAGACGGCGCCGACGTGATCGAACCGGACCTGGTGGCAACCAAGGATGGTTTCCTGGTGGCGCGCCACGAGAATGAAATCTCCGGGACCACCAACGTCGCGACGGTGGCCAAGTTTGCCGGCCGAAAGACCAAAAAGGTTATCGACGGCAATACGCTGGAGGGATGGTTCACCGAGGATTTCACGCTGGCGGAAATCAAGGAATTGCGCGCCAAGGAAAGAATCCCCCAGATCAGGCCGGACAATACCCAGTACGACGGCCAGTTCGAGATCCCTACCCTGCCCGAGATCATCGCCTTGGCCAAGAACATGTCGGCCAAGACCGGCCGCACCATCCACCTCTATCCTGAAACCAAGCATCCAAGTTACTTCCAGTCGATCGGCCTGCCGCTGGAAGACCGCCTGCTGACAGCATTGGCGCAAGACGATTACAGCGCCAAGCGCGCCGTGATTTTCATCCAGTCGTTTGAAACCGCCAACCTGAAAACCCTGCGCGGCAAGATCGGCAAGAATCATCCGACCTACCGGCTGGTCCAGCTGATGGACGACGGCAAGGCACAGCCGCCCGATTTTGTGCTGGCCGGCAGCAAACGGACTTACGGTGATCTGATGACTGTTGAGGGAATGAAGGAAGTGGCGGCTTACGCCGATGGCGTCGGCCCTAACAAGCTGAGCATCATCCCGCAGGACAGCAGCGGCAACCTGGGCCAGCCCACCGCACTGGTCAGCAACGCCCACGCCGCCGGCTTACGGGTGCATCCCTACACCTTCCGGCCGGAAAACAACTTCCTGCCGGCCAGCCTGAAAAGCAATGCGTCAGCCGCCACCCGCAATCCGGATGGCCTGGCGGCGGAAATCCAGGCTTACCTGAAAGCGGGCATCGATGGTTTCTTTACCGACGACCCGGCCGTTGGCCGGCGTGCGGTGGATACATTTAAACGCAGCTGATACCCGGCCACGCTTATTCTTTTCCAAGTGACGGGGAGTTGCGGTCGCTTTAGGGACGGGTAAGAGATGAGCGACCGTCACGTCCTTCCTGACGACGTGATGCTAGAGATCAGCGCCGCCCCGCAGGATGTCTTGTGGCCGTCGAAAGCCACGTTCTTGCCGTCGATTTGCACAGCCGGGTCGCCTTCCACGATCACGCAGTCATGATGGCCCGGCATCGGACAGGTGCAACGATCGCCGACGCAGGCCACAGGCCGCTCCATCACCAGCGATTTTTCCTGCCCGGTCACCACTTTGCCACCGTGACTGGTGGAATCCCCCAGACGAATCACCCCGCGCATCGCATCGCTCTCATTTGAACGGGCTCACGCTGCCGTGATTCTGCGCCCATGCGGCCTTGGTCGCCTCATCCGGCGGACTGACCATCACAATGCTGGCCATACCATTCGGGCGCCGGTTCACCGTCGCGCTCGCCCCGCCCTGCTGATAACTGGCGATCAGTCCCAGCCCGATCTGTACCATGGGGGAACTTGTGCCGGTATTGCCGATGCGGGCGCCGATGTCGTAACCCTCTTTTACCTCGTCTGGATGGGGGGCGGAAGTACCCACTTGCGCCAGTGCCTGGTTCAGCGGAATCACCCATTGCTTGCTACCTGTGGTGTCGTAGAAAAGGCGCTTGGGTTCTTTATTGTCTGGGAGCACAGCGACGGCCTGTTCCCAGCCGGCCTTCAAGGCTTCGGCCTGCAGAGCGGTCTTCAGTGGCTGGCCGTGATCGTCGGTCAGCTTGACATCCACCGGGCGGTGTAAATAGCCCAACAAGGGCGCGCTGTCGAATTGCTTGAGCTGCCAGTCAGTCCAGCGCACCGGAATATAGGGTGTTGGTTTAAACTCGCCCGGGCCTTGGTTGCCTATCGTTTGCCACAACTCCGGTAACTGCGACTGCCACCAGCTGGACGACATCGCACCTGCGGAAGGACTGGTAACCCCAGCGGCTTTTTCTTCCTTTCTGAATTGGGCCTCAAAACTGTCAGGGCCTTGATCATCATTTTTTTTCCAAAAGAAATTCCACAGCTTGACGACGTCATACTCGGTATTGGTTTTATTGATATTGGCCGTCTGCGTGACGGCAAACGGCCGGATCAATTTGTCTACACGATCCGAACGCGACACCAGAAACGCGCCGACACTGTCCGGCATGGCTGGAATAACGTGCCCTTCCTTCGGAGTATCCACGTTGCCTGGAGTCTCAACCAGCGAGCGCGTCATTGAACCGTCGGTGCTAAATAGCAGCGCCGCCGGCACATCCGGATGGGTATCGAAAAATGCAAACAGCTTTTCGATCATGGCAGCGCCGTCATCAGTATTGGCATCTTCCTGCCACAACAGCAAGGTCACACCCAGGCTCGCCTGTTGGCGTAATCCCGCCAGGTCTCCCGCTGGCCGGGAAGCTCTTTTTGCCTTCGGCGGATACCAAATAATGACAGGCAGCGGCCACTGATCGACTGCATGGCGTGCGCCTTCTTTGAACGACAGGCCTGTTGAAACACCTAAATCGGACAAGCGTTGACCTGCGCTATTCGTGTAATCTTCTGGGTTCCGGGATGCATAGCTTGCGTAATTGTCGGCCTTTTCTTCAATAGCCTGCCAGATTTCCTCGTCGGCTTTATCGGCAACGACAACTCCCATTCCCCGTACTTCCAGCGCAAACTTCTTTCCCGTTTGCGCAAGCATCGCCTGGGCGCCGGGCAGACTCGACGCCACTGCAGCGGAAGCAGCCTGTTTTGGCGAAGACGAATCCGCGGAGGCATTCGACGACCGATGCATCCACGCCAAACCCCCACCGTATGCAAGGATGGCAATGCCGAGCGCAGCCAATACACCATTTCGAATACTGCTTCCCATATACGACGTCTCCTGTCCTGTTGCTTGCCAATGATTATAATTCCCAACCATCACATAGATGGTCCAGATGATCGCCACCAGCAAGAATCCAGCAGCATATGGCCAAATACGCGGCCTCATCGTAAGCTACCCAATCTTGCCATGCCCTGAGCGGCTTGGTTCTGGTAAAAACGCATTTCCGCTTCTCTCTGTAGATCCGCTGCCTGTTGCTGCGCTGCTGTAGCCTTTGGCGTCAGTTCACTGGTCACCAGCGGTGGCATTGTCATGGAGACAAATTGTTCACCAGGAAATATACCTTTCTGATAGTAGTCTCTGCATGCCTCAATAAAACCCCTTTCTTCCTGAGTAAGCCGATCTGTGTAGGCTTTGTTCTTCGCAATCACATTGAAAACCGCTGGAGACAATTTCCAGTCCGCAATGGCCACCAGCAACTCACGCCAGATTGGATCATCCATCGTCACGGCCTGTCCGATGGCGACATCCATCGCCGTTACCCAGCGGTGATTTTCTGCAGCATGCAGCAAGCCAGAATGATAGTTGTTGGCTTCGTAAGCGTCCTTGTCGGTTTGCATTCGTTCACGCGCTTCTTTCGGCGTCTCCTCGCGTTCCAGCGAAATTCCACTCCAGCTCACGCGCCAATTCTGGGATTGCTCGTCGACAGGATTATTGGCATTGAACTTCGCTTTCTCTTTTTCCAGGGCCGAATAGGGATCGAAAAAGTGCCCCGCTGTTTTCCATTCCAGATCCGCGTACTGATTGCCCAAGATCACATTCTTGGTAACGTCGTCCGGTGTCATCATCCCAGCCCTATCAGCATGTCCAGGCCGGGAGCCACCGGTTTCACCCTTGACCTCGCCACCATACATGTCAGGTTCGCAGGGTGGTTTCAACTCTTCTCCGTTGATGAAACGAATATCGTTGTGCTTAAAGTTCGCCTGCAGAGCGATGTTCGTAGCCATATTCATCGCGCCGGCATCGGGACCTGGCGTCAAGCGCTCGTATTGATCACGAACCGGCACCCGTGCCGGCTTGCTGCCTACCAGCACCTTCTTGTACTTGCCATCGAAGTTGTGGTCGCGCGTCATCCGCGTCCACATCCGCTGAAAGAAGCGCTTGCTCTCCAGAATCTTCATGGCGTCCATGGTCTGCTTGTTTGCTTTTTTTGCCGCGCCGTCGGCAGGCACTACATCGGGAACCCCGAAGGTGCCGATGCCATGGACTGTCTTCAGCCCGACGACAGTATCCTCTGGACAAAAGTACAAATACACCTTGCCGCGGTTATCGCGTTCGTCAAAGGTCACCCAGTTCTTGCCGCTCTTGTCCAGGCGCTTGCCTTGCGTCTTGCTCCAGTCCGTCCCGGCGCGGCCACCGTGCTTGTCGTGATTGATCATCATGTCGGCCAGGTCGGGAATCGTGTAGGGCTTTTTGGTCACTTCGTTGACGATGTCGATCAGGGTCTTGAGTTTGGCATGGCCGGTTTGATTGCAGCCGTCCGTCTGGTAGAGGCTGTAGGGAGTATCGACCATGATGATGCAATCGACGCAGCGCTGGCCCTTCTGTTTCAGGATCGCCTGCGCCAGCAAGGTCAGGATCGTTCCCTGGCTATGCCCCATGATGGT
The DNA here is from genome assembly GCF_001584145.1 of Collimonas fungivorans. Taxonomy (NCBI): domain Bacteria; kingdom Pseudomonadati; phylum Pseudomonadota; class Betaproteobacteria; order Burkholderiales; family Oxalobacteraceae; genus Collimonas; species Collimonas fungivorans. Next base: position 3,786,999 of record NZ_CP013232.1, read on the forward strand.
GATCGTTTCATGTTCAGGCTGCATGCCTTGCGCCGCGGCGAGCGCAGAGGGCTTGACCGATCGAATCATGTTGATCAGATGCGCCAGACGCGTCGCCGCCAGGACAAAATAGCGACGCTCCGGTGCATCAGCGGCATACATCGAGTTCCCACCCAAGGCATGCTTGGTCACTGAGCGCGCGGCAAAGTCCGCCCTGAACCCCTCACCGTACATTTGTGGGATATTGTTCGTCGCGTTTGCGAAGAAGCCTCCCGCCTTGCCGAAATGCTTATCGAGGCGATTTCCGTGAATGTCCTGATACTGGTCCCGCATCATCAAATTGCCGTCCTTATCAGCGACACCACCTTTCACCTCTTTGGTGTTGCTTTGCCCCTTGGAGTTGAGCCGCGCAATTTCATCGTTTTGTGCGCGATACCCCCAGTAAAACGGAATGAAGCTGCTTTTGGTTGTGCCAGCAATTTCCTGACGCTGATACAGATAGGTATCGGGGTCGGACAGTACATCATTGTCCGACTTACCGGGATTTTTCTTTGCTTTCAATTTGTTATATTGAGCGCCATAACTTCCCGCATGCAAGTCATTCCGCGATAGGCGCTCGTTGAGCCCTTTGAAAATCCCGTCTTCGACGAACGAATATACCGCGCCAGGATCGTTGACGCCATGGAGAAAAATCACGATGCCCGGCAGATCGCGAGGCAGTTGCGCCGGACGGTCGTTGCCCCGGTCTGCATAGGTGACGGCGCCGGCGGCGCCGACAACGTGGTAGTCGCTGTTGGTATCGGCCATAATTATCCTTGTTGGCTTCTCATAGTGCAGGTTTCAGGATGTCAATCTTGAGGATGCGCATGGCGTCGTCCTTGACCAGGTCGGTATGGCCGTTCGCATCGCTCTTGCCCTCGATCACCCGCCCGTCGTCCATCGTGATACGGTAAGGCTGGTGAGCCGCAGCGGCCGCCGATTCTGGCGACTCGCCAGGGTAGTGCAGCTTGAAACGCTGATCGGTCGGTGCGTTGTTGAAATTTGCCTTGGCCGCCTGCTGCGTCGAAGGACCGCCCCACTGGTGCGACGCGGAGAGCAGTTTGATATCGCCGTTCGTGCCCAGCGTCACGCCGCCGCCGATCTTGATGTAACTGCCGTCTTCGGCAACGAAGCGAATCGTCGGCGCCGTGACCAGGACTTCATTTTCGTTGCTGCTGATCTTGACGCCTTTTTGCGCGTTGGCCGTCAATGCATCCGTCTGCACCTGCAGCAGCATCGGCCCTTCGCCTGCGATCGCCTGGATGCCTTTGCCGCGCGCGAACAGTTGCATGCCCTGGCCCGCAGTGGCATTCAGGCGCTGGCCACTCATCAATTGCAGATGCTGCTGCGCTACCTGGTCGATGTTCTCGCCGGCATAGGTCACATGCGTTTTAGGCGTGACAGCGACGGACCCCGTGGCCGCGCCGAATGCCATGATGGCTGCTGTGTCCCCGGCGCCAGCAGATGTACTACCCGTGCCACTGCTGGTTGCATCCCAATTCTTGAGTGCTGCTGCGAGCTGGTTCTGGGCAGCGCCATCCGCGGCCTGGCCGCCATGCTGGCCGGCATAGTCACCTAGCGCCTTGAACAATTCCGTGCACTCGCCGAGCAACTGGTTCAGTTCATCGCGCTCAAGAAAGTGTCCGGTCGCCTTGTTACGTGCGTAGGTAGTCAGGAGGATGCCTTTCGCAGCGCGCAGCGAAGCCGCCGCATCCGTGCGCAATTCTGCGCCTTCACCGCGGGCCTCGCCACTGCCGTCGGTGCGCGGTTGCGTCAGAAAACCGAGGTTGAGCTCACTGGCCGCATGCTCGCTGGCCAGCTGGCTGCTGATCTGGCCCGCAGTGTCATCAAAACGCAACTGGTTGTAGCGGTTTCCTTTGATCTCTTTCGTCTTCACGCCGGATAAAAAACGATTGCCCGGCAACGCGCCGGTATGACTGAATGTCGCTGGCATGTTCGGCCCATTGTGCAGGACGCCGGTGACGAACATCTTATCCGGATCGCCATTCAGGAAATCCAGGGCAACCTCCATCCCTACCCGCGGCACGGTGTCGTGGCCATAGTTTTTACCGGCCCAGCTGCTGCTGACCCGCACATAGGCGCTGTCTGTCTGCGTTCCGCTGGTTCCCGCGCCTTGCGCATGCGCATGATCGTCCGGATTCAAGCCCTGTATCTGTATCTTGATGCGACCGAATTCGTCACAGTGAACTTCTTCCCCTTGCGGTCCGACTACCAGCGCCGTGATCGGATAGACACGCGGCAGATCGATGCGAGGATCGTATGCCGGAGTCAATGCGACGCCACGCCGTACGCAGGTAAAGGTGTTGTTGTAACGGGTGTCGGGTGTTCCTGGTGAGAGTGCCTGGGTGACGGCTGCCAACGAACCGGCGTGCCAGCGGCTGCTGTCAAACAATGATTGCGCGCGCTCGTTGAGCTCCTTCGGCAAGTTATTCTCGCCGCGATGATGCAAGGCGGTGACCATGAACTGCCGCTGCTCCTGCGGTTGCAGATCCACATCGGGATGGCCAGTCAGTTCGAACCAGCGGCCGACCGCCAGATCGCGCACGCCACTTGCGCCGTCGACGCTGGCGGCCCGTAATTCGTGCGACAGCATCCGCGCCTTGGTCAGCCGGTCGTAATCCGCCCAGGAATCCCCAGCGTGCGGCACATCAATGACGCTATCGGAGAGAAGTTGCGCGAGATCGTTGCCGGCTTGCCCTTGGTCGATGATACTGGTTTGCGACGCCTTCGCCATCTTGCCGCTCTTGTAATCTGCGCTGGCACGATTGACACTGCCGGAAACCAGTTGTTGCGAGGCTGACCACAGCGTCACTGAATCGCGTTCTTCAGTAGCGGCATCACGGTGATAGCGGATCGTGCCGGCGCCCGATTGCGGCAATTTCATCGGGTCATCGAAAAACACCAGCGTATGTATCGGTAAATCGTTTTTATTGCTGGAAGACGAATCCTGTTCCCGTTGGCCGGCTGCCGTGAACCAGGCAATACCTTCGCGGCGGCAGAGCCGGCGGATAAAATCGGCATCAGATTCATGAAACTGCACCGTGAGTTCGCGCACAGGGTACTGGCTTCGATCTGTGCCGGACAGATCAAAGTCGAAGGCCCGAGCAAGTGCGGGACTTTTCTTCTGCCATTCCTTCAGCAAGATATCAATCACGTCCACCACATTTTTAGTGCGGAACATGCGGGTATTGATCCGTCGCTCCAGCACCGACAATGCATCGCGGATAGTTAATTGATAGGTAGCGAGCGATCCATCCGATTGCCCCGCACGCGCGTCCGTGATGATCCCGCAAATCTGATGCAGTGCGCCCCGGTCGTTAACCAGCTGAACCGATACCGGCAGCCCGATAAACGCGTTGAGCGGCAGGTTGGAGCGCGTTGACAGACAGGTCAAATGCCCTTCGATACCTGAACAGAGGCCCTCGGTAATGTCGATGCGCTGAATGACCAGGACCTGTTCGAGGGTAGCCTGGGCATTGCCCCAGTGCAGACGAATAGGCCGGTTTTCCTGACTCAACGAACCGGAGGCAAACGCTTGCAATGCGTCGGCGAGATTCACGCTACTGCTCTCTTGTAGCGAAGAACATATACGATCGGCATTTTGGTGTCCTAGTTGCAATTAATGGAAAATGCAGCGGTCAGGTGGATCCGGGGCGAAAACGAAACGCGCCTTACTTAAATTGGTACGCACCCTACACGCTTGAATATTCTTGTGTAACTGTCAAAATTATCAGGTGTTGTTTCTGAAAATGCGATTATCAAACGAGCATCTTTATAAGTGAGGAACAAGACATTCAGTGAACTCTAGCACTGGATCAGAGGGTATCTCGATGGGAAAAGACTAACATCTTTTTACAGCTCTTATTGCCCAGTAGGAATATATGTGTACTGTATTCATGCCGCTTCCAGATTGCCTCTTAAAGAAACGCACATTGCCGCATCACAATTTTACCTGCCATGGCCAGATGACATTGCAAACAATTGTGGCATCCATATATCGCAAGGCATGGCCCAAAAAACCGCTCCACTGCAACGCAGCGCATTGGCGAAGCGGCTCAATCCGGATAATCAGTTATCGGTGATCACCAGGCAGCCAATCATGATCCTGATGCGCAATGGAGTCTCCGGCATGAAACCGGCTTGCCTGACGGTGGAACCGCATAGGCGGACCCAGAGTGCCTCGAGATCGTCCTCCTGATGGAAGGAGGCTGTGGGCCGCTGCACCTGCGTATCAACTGCTATCGGCGTGCGGGTGTCTCGCGTATGATTGCGCTTAGCCATATTCAACTCCTTAGACTTTAGTTGTTTGTGGTTAGCGGTGCGGGGATGTTGACGCATCCTCGCGCCGCGTTTGTTGCCGTGCCTGCCAGGTCTTTGCAGGCCTGGCGTTTAATACAGTAGCACCATCAACACAAAAAATATCGCTTAAAACGCGCCCGCCTCGTTTTTAAGAAAAAGCATAGAACAAAGGCCCGATACCAATCACGCCGCTTGCGATCATGCTCACAAACGCTCGGTCTCGCCACTCTTAGGCTGCCATTTCATCAGGCGCTTTTCCACCATGCCCACCACGGTATCGAGCACCAGCGCAAATGCCGTCAACACCAGGATGCCGGCAAACACGGTATTGATGTCGAAACTGCCTTCGGCCTGCAGGATCAGGTAACCGACACCGCGTGCAGAACCGAGATATTCACCGACGATGACGCCGACAAACGCCAGGCCGACCGAGGTATGCAGGCTGGAAAACACCCAGGAAGTGGCCGACGGCAGGTATACCGTGCGCAGCAGCTGGCGCTGGTTGGCGCCCAGCATGCGGGCATTGGCCAGCACTACCGGGCTGACTTCCTTGACGCCCTGGTAGACGTTGAAGAACACGATGAAGAACACCAGCGTCACCGCCAGCGCCACCTTGGACCAGATGCCGAGCCCGAACCACATCGCAAAGATCGGCGCCAGGATCACGCGCGGCATGGCGTTGGATGCCTTGATGTAGGGATCGAGGATGGCCGATGTCAGCGGCGACAAGGCCAGCCACAAGCCGACGCCGAGGCCGAGCACCGTGCCTATGCCGAACGCCAGCATGGTTTCGGTCAGGGTCACCAGCAGGTGCGAATAAATCTCCGCCGGAAAAGTCAGGGTGAACCAGGTGTGGTCGCCGAAGCCGACTTCCACCGAACCGCTGCCGACGGTGAACCACTGCCAGATGCGCTGCAGCACCTTGACCGGCTCGCCGAAGAAAAACGCGGTCTGCGGATTGCGCGTGGCGAGGTGCCAGATGAGAAAAAACACCAGCAGCACCAATACTTGATAGATGCGCAGATTCCTGTAATTCGGCTTGATGGCTTTCCACATGATCTTGTTTTATCCCTGTTTCCCGATGCCGCCTTCAGGCGGCTTTTTTCTGTTGCTGGTAACCCTTCAGCACTTCGTCGCGCAGCACGCTCCAGATCTGCTGGTGCAGCTCTACAAAACGCGGCTCGCTACGGATTTCCGCGACGTCGCGCGGCCGCGGCAGGTCGATCACGAATTCGCCGATAGGATGGGTGCCGGGTCCCGCTGACAGTACGATCACCCGGTCCGACATGGCGATCGCCTCATCCAGGTCATGGGTGATGAACAGCACCGCCTTGCGCTTGGCGCTCCACAGTTCCAGCACTTCGTTTTCCATCAGCTGCCGGGTCTGGATATCGAGCGCCGAGAACGGCTCGTCCATCAGGATGATGTCGGGATCGAGGATCAGGGTCTGGGCCAGCGCCACGCGCTTGCGCATGCCGCCCGAGAGCTGGTGCGGATAGCGGTCGCCGAAGCCTTGCAGGCCGACCCGCGCCAGCCATTCTTCTCCGAGCTGGCGCGCCTTGCTTTCATCGGTCTCGCGGTACTGCAGGCCGGCGATGACGTTCTGCAGCGCGCTACGCCACGGCATCAAGGCTTCGGCCTGGAACATATAGCCGGCGCGGCGGTTGATGCCGAGCAGCGGCTCGCCGAACACCTGGACGCTGCCGGTCGACGGTTGCAGCAGACCGGCGCCAACGTTGAGCAATGTCGATTTGCCGCAGCCGGTCGGACCGACCACGGAAACGAATTCGCCCGGCGCGATCGACAGGCTGGTATCGGCCACCGCGGTATAACGCTGGGAACGGTCATCCTTGGAGATGAAGGTGCAGCTGACGTTGTCGAGAAAAAGGGCTGGTGTCATGGGAGTCGGGATGAGCTTGTAGCGATAAGCCGGTAGGGTGGGCAGGGTTTTTTCCCACGCGGACACCCGATTCAAAAAATGTGAGGTTCCGCGTGGGCACAGGCGCCCGCCCTACTTGTATTTGGCGTTGGCCTTCTTTACAAACTCGTTGGTATAAGTTTGCGACAGGTCGATATTCTTGCCGGCCAGGTCGGGATCGAAGGCCTGCAAGGTGCGCAGCGCGACTTGCGGGCCAGCGTCAGGAATGGTGCCGTCCGGTGAAATCGCCTCGCGCACTTTCATGAAGGCTTCGATGTACAGGGCGCGATCGCCTAGCTGGTAGCTTTCCGGCACTGTCTTGACGATGTCGGACGGACCGGCTTTCTGCAGCCATTTCAGCGCGCGCACCATGGCGTTGGTCAAGGCTTGCGTGGTGTTCGGATATTTCTTGATGAAGTCGGCCGAGGCGTACAAGGTGGCAGCCGGCATCGGGCCGCCGAATACGGCATTGGTGTCTTTCAGGGTGCGGGTGTCGGCGATGATCCTGATCTCGTTATTCTGCTGCATCATGGTGATCAGCGGATCGAGGTTGGCGATCACGTCGATCGAACCGGAACGCAGCGCCGACAAGGCGCCGGCCGAAGCGCCGACGCCGATGTAGGAAACATCGGTCGGCTTCAGGCCACCCTTGGCCAGCACGAAATTGGACATCATGCTGGTCGAGGAACCCGGCGCGGTGACGCCGATCTTCTTGCCTTTCAGGTCGGCGATCGACTTGTAGTTAGGCATGGTCTTGTTGGACACGCCCATGACGATCTGCGGCGCCCTGCCTTGCAATACGAAGGCGACGATATGCTGGTTCTTGGCCTGCATGCTGATGGTGTGTTCGAACGCGCCCGAGACCACGTCGGCGCTGCCGCCGACCAGCGCCTGCAGCGCCTTGGCGCCGCCGGCAAAATCGGAAATCGTGACATCCAGGCCTTCATCCTTGAAGTAACCGAGCTGCTCGGCGATTGTCAGCGGCAGGTAATAAAACAGGTTCTTGCCGCCCACGGCGATCGCTACCTTGGTTTTCTCGGGGGTCTGCGCAAACAGTTTGCCATTGAAGGTAAAGTACCCCGCCAAGAATAGGCAAAGGGCGATGCCGAACTGCTTCCAGCTGAATTTCATATTGTCTCCTCGTATATCCAGGGTTATTTCACTGCTGTTTGTTTTTGCAATGTATGTTTTCTTTGCCGTCTTGGCGCGGCTGTCTCGAAACTGGTTACTAGTCTTCTATGATAATACTGCCCGAGCCGGTTTAATTCGGACTACTGCTATGTTTTTTTGGCATGGCGCTCCGTTTTGTCAGGTTGCGCGCCGGTCCAGCATGGCGCGCGCGATGGTGCCGGCGTCGACATACTCCAGCTCGCCGCCTACCGGCACGCCGCGCGCCAAACGGCTGACCTGCAGGCCGCGGGCTTTCATCGTCTCGCTGATGTAATGGGCAGTGGCTTCGCCTTCGTTGGTGAAATTGGTGGCCAGCACCACTTCCTTGACGACGCCGTCGGTGGCGCGGCTGATCAGCTTCTCCAGCTGGATGTCTTTGGGGCCGATGCCGTCCAGCGGCGACAGGCGTCCCATCAGCACAAAATACAAACCCTTGAAAGTCAGCGTCTGTTCGATCATCAGCTGGTCGGTAGGCGTCTCCACCACGCACAGCAAACTCGGATCGCGCTCCGGATCGAGGCAGGTTTCGCACACCTCGTTCTCGGTGAAGGTATTGCACAGCGCGCAGTGGCGGATCTGGTCGACCGCCTGCGTCAGCGCCCGCCCCAGCAAGGCCGCACCGTCGCGGTCATGCTGCAGCAAGTGATAAGCCATGCGCTGAGCCGACTTGGGGCCGACACCGGGCAGATGACGCAAGGCTTCGGTCAGCAAGGTGAGACTGGAAGGAATTTTCACGGCTGGCCCTGCATCAGGTTACAAGCGTCATGCGGTCGGTGCTCAATCAATGATACGGTTGATCAGAATGGCAGTTTGAAGCCGGCAGGCATGCCAGCGGTCAGGCCGGACATTTTTTCAGCCGACAGCGCTTCAGCCTTGCGCACTGCATCGTTGAACGCGGCGGCTACCAGGTCTTCCAGCATGTCCTTGTCGTCAGCCAGCAGCGAAGCGTCGATTGCCACCCGCTTGACTGCGTTCTTGCAAGTCATCACGACTTTCACCAGGCCTGCGCCCGACTCGCCTTCGACTTCGATCAAGGCCAGTTGGTCTTGCATCTTCTTCATGTTGTCCTGCATTGCCTGGGCTTGTTTCATCAGCCCTGCCAGTTGGCCCTTCATCATGGTGCTTCTCCTATAAAAACAGATAATCTGACTGGTATTTCAAACGGGCCAAGCCGATGCCGGCCCGCGTTGCTTCCGGCTGCTTCAGCCCAGAGGCTTGATCGATCCCGGCACGATCGATGCGCCGAATTCACGCATCATGCTCTGGATGAAGGGATCGCTCTGCGCGGTCAGTTCCGCCAGGCGCTGGCGCTCTGCCTGCGCCGCCAGCATCTGCGCGTTGGCGGTATGGCGCACCGTACCGAGCTCGGTTTCCACTTTGACCGGACGGCCGAAATGCTCGCTCAGCGCAAGCTCCAACTTATCGACACTGCCAGCCGAGCGCAGTGTATCGAACGGAATCCGCAGATGAAACTGGGTCGCCGGGCCGCTGCTGTCGGACTTGACCAGTTCGCTCTGCTGCGCCAGCTGATGTGCCACGCCGCGCACCGCAAGGGTGGAAGCCAGCAAGGGCCAGTTGCCGTCCCAGTTCAGGTTCGGATCGGGCTGCAGCACCAGCGGCGGCAGCGGCTCCGGCGCAGCTGCCGGCTGCTGCACCACCGGTTCGGCGCGCACAGGCTGGCGGCCATTGCTCACTGCGCCGTTGGCGGCAGCTGGGCGCGACGGAGGGGCTGGCGATGAATACGACTCAGTTTTTTTTTCAGCCGCCGAACTGGAAAATTCGGTGTCCGGCAAATCCATGGGCAGCGGGATCTCTTCTTCCCAAGGCGGCACCGAAGAATTCTGCGGCACTTGCTGCACATAGGCCGGCGCCGCCGGTTTGGCGTCCGCTACGTCCGCTACGGCCGCCGCGGCTGGCTGGCTGACCGGTGCTGCCGGCGCCTGGCTTGACTGCGGCCGTGCCGGTGCGCCGCCCTTGCGGGAAGACGCGGCGCGCGCTGCTTCCAGCGCCGCCCGGGCCGGACTCATGGCGCCGTTGCCGGCGGCTGGCGCAAGAGGTACAACTGGTGCGCTGGTGCTGAGTGTCGGCGGTGCGCTGCTCAGGCGGGCGGCGGTTGGCGCCGCCTGTGCTGGCGGCCTCGTCGATGCAGCAGGCGCGGCTGTGGCTGGCGCAGTGCTTGCCTGCGGCCGCGGACGGCTGACCGGCGGCGGCGCCGCGATGCTGCCGCCGGCTTGCGGCCGGAACGCCAGCATGCGCAGCAGGGTCATCGAAAAACCGGCGTATTCGTCCGGCGCCAGGCCAAGTTCATTGCGGCCGTGTACGGCGATCTGGTAAAACAGCTGTATTTCTTCGGCATCGAACAAGGCCGACAGCCGGATCACTTCTTCGCGTTCCGGCAAATCGTCGGCCAGGGCTGCCGGCACGCTTTGCGCCAGCGCTACCCGATGCAGCAACGTGCCCAGGTCTTGCAGCGCCGCGCTGTACGACAAGCTGCGGCTGGCCATGTCGTCGGCCACCGCCAGCAAGCCGGGGCCGTCTTTCGCCACCAGCGCATCCAGCACGCGGATCAGGTAAGACTGGTCGAGCGCACCGAGCATGCCCTGCACCGCTTCCAGGGTCACCTTGCCGGCGGCATAGGCGATCGCCTGGTCGGTCAGCGACAGCGCATCGCGCATCGAGCCGTGCGCGCCTTGCGCCAGCAAGCGCAGCGCCGGGGTTTCGAATTCGATCTGTTCCTGGCCCAGGATATTGTCCAGGTGACTGATGATATGGCCGGGCGGCATCTGCTTCAAATTGAACTGCAGGCAACGCGACAGCACCGTCACCGGGATTTTTTGCGGGTCGGTGGTGGCCAGGATGAACTTGACATGTTCAGGCGGCTCTTCCAGCGTCTTCAGCATCGAATTGAAAGCGTGGTTGGTGAGCATGTGCACTTCGTCGATCATGTAGACCTTGAAGCGCGCATTGGACGGCGCATACACAGCCTGCTCCAGCAACTGCGCCATTTCGTCGACGCCGCGGTTCGAGGCCGCGTCCATCTCGATATAGTCGACAAAGCGCCCGGCGTCGATCGCCACGCACGCTTCGCACACGCCGCACGGCGTCGCGGTGATGCCGCCGTTGCCGTCGGCGCCGATGCAATTCAGCGATTTCGCCAGGATCCGCGACAAGGTGGTCTTGCCGACGCCGCGCGTGCCGGTAAATAAATAGGCGTGGTGCAGGCGCTGCTGCTCCAAGGCATGCGTCAAGGCCCTTACGACGTGTTCCTGGCCGACCAGCGTATCGAAACTCCTGGGGCGATATTTACGGGCGAGAACTTGGTAGGACATAGGCAGCGGATAGGGGCAGCAAGTTGTGAAAGCAAATTGTGAAATACAGACAGCATTTTACCTGACAGACGAAGCCCGCACAGCTTTTAAACTTGCCGGCATTTCATTGGGGAAGCGCCGACTGAAGCGCCGCTCTAGATAATTGCCTGACAACACCTTCCAGAGAACCCGGGCAAGGGGTAAAGTCAAGGTAAAGCCAAGCAACACAGCCCCATAAAATCAGGAGATCACTCATGCAAGGGCAGACCCACGAAGTCACCAATCAGGTGCCTGAACTGTATGGCAACAACCTGTACCTGGACGACACCATCTTGCAAGCTGGCGTGCAGCGCCTGCACGGACAATGGCGCGCCGAGCAGCTGGCGCGCTACGGCGCCGAGCTCGGCAGCAAGGAAAGCTGGCAGCTGGCTGAACTGGCCAACCGCCACCAGCCCGAACTGAATACTTTCGACCGCCTCGGCAACCGCATCGACGCCGTCGAATTCCACCCGGCCTGGCACGCCCTGCTAGGCATGCTGCGCCGCGAAGGTTTGCATGCCCTGCCCTGGATCAAGCCGCAAAGCGGCAGCCACGTGGCGCGCGCCGCCGGTTATTTCCTGCACGCCCAGCTGGAAGCCGGATCGCTCTGCCCCACCACCATGACTTTCGCCTCGATCCCGGTGCTGCAGCAGGAACCAGCCTTGTTTGCCGCCCTGCAGGCAAAACTGTTGTCATGTGAACATGACAGCCGCGACCTGGCGCTGGAACACAAGAACTCTATCCTGCTCGGCATGGGCATGACGGAAAAACAAGGCGGCTCCGACGTGCGCAGCAATACCACCACGGCCATCCCGCTCGAGGGCGGCGGCGGACGCGGCGCCGGTTACCTGCTGACCGGACATAAATGGTTTTTTTCGGCGCCGATGTGCGACGCCCACATGGTGCTGGCGCGTACCGAGATGGGCTTGAGCTGTTTTTTCGTGCCACGCTGGCGGCCTGACGGCAGCAAGAACCCGGTGCAGATCCAGCGCCTGAAAGACAAGCTCGGCAACCGTTCCAATTCCAGCAGCGAGGTGGAATTCCGGGAAGCCTTCGGCATCATGGTCGGCGACGAAGGCCGCGGCATCCCGACCATCATCGAAATGGCCAACCACACGCGCCTCGATTGCGTCATCGGTTCCGCCGGCCTGATGCGCCAGGCGCTGGTGCAGGCGCTGCATCATGCGCGCCACCGCAGCGCTTTCGGCCGCCATCTGGCAGAACAGCCGCTGATGCAAAACGTCTTGTCCGACCTGGCGCTGGAAAGCGAGGCGGCGACACTGCTGATGCTGCAGCTGGCTAGCGCTTTCGAACATCCGGACGATCCGCTGCAGCGCGCCTGGCGCCGTATCGTCACGCCCGCCGCCAAGTTCTGGGTCTGCAAGCGGGCGCTGGAATTCAGCGGCGAATGCATGGAAATCTGGGGCGGCAACGGCTATGTCGAAACCGGTCCGATGGCGCGTCTTTACCGCGAAGCGCCGGTCAACTCGATCTGGGAAGGTTCGGGCAACGTCATGTGCCTGGACGTGCTGCGCGCCATTGAACGCGAGCCGGCCAGTTTCGGCTTGCTGCTGGCGCAGCTGGCTGAAACGGCGCGCGACCATCTGGGCCTGCGCGGGATGCTGGACGATTTGCAGAAGGATCTGGCGGCGCCAGCCGAACAGCGCGAGATGCTGGGACGCCGCTTCGTGCAGCGCCTGGTGCTGACGGTCCAGGGCGCTTTGATGCTGCAGCACACGCCTTCAGTCATTGCCGACGCTTTCATCGCCAGCCGCAGCGAAGCGATGGGCGGACGGGTCTATGGAACCTTGGCGGCGGCGCATCTGCAGCAGCAGATTTTGCAGCGGACCTGGGCCAGCTAAACGGCAAATCGGCACGTAGGGTGGGCACCTGTACTCACCCTACCGAAAACAATACGCTTCTATCCGCAAGCAGCGTCAATGACCGCTGAACAACTTCAGGATATTCTGCTTCTCGTCTTCCTGCGGATTGGTTTGCGGCACAGGCGCAGGAACAGGCGTCCCGTCCGGACCGATTTCTACTGGCGCTCCGCTCGCGCCGGCACCCAAGCCAAGCGAAGCGATGAAGCCGTTGCCCGGGGTGAAATTGTCGAAGTAAAACTCGTTGTTGATGGTGGCGACGCCGGGCGGCATAGGCATCTGGTATTCCGGCACGCCACGCAAGGCACGGCCCATGTACTCGGTCCAGATCGGCAGCGCCAGCTGGGCGCCGAATTCGCGGCTGCCCAGGCTCTTCGGCTGGTCGTAGCCCATCCAGGCCACCGCCACCAGGCTGTTCTGGTAACCGGCGAACCAGCCGTCGAAAGCATCGTTGGTGGTGCCGGTCTTGCCGGCCAGGTCGGTGCGGCGCAGCACATTGGTGCCGGCGCCGGTGCCGCGCTGCGCCACCGATTGCAGCAAGCTGGTCATGATGTAGCTGTTGCGCGCATCCAGCACCCGCGTCGCGTTCTGGCCGGCGACCTGCGGCTCGACCTTGGACAATACGGCGCCGCGGGAATCGGTCACTTGCGAAATCAGGTAGGGATTGACACGGTAGCCGCCATTCGCCAGCACCGCGTAGGCGCCGACCAGTTGCAGCGGCGTCACCTGCCCCGCACCTAAAGCCAAAGGCAGGTAAGGCGGGGTCTTGTCGAGATCGAAGCCGAAATGGCTGGTGACAAATTCCTGGGCGTACTTGACGCCGATCGCATCCAGCAGGCGGATCGACACCAGGTTCTTCGAACGCTGCAAGCCGGTGCGAAGCGGCATCGGGCCGTCAGGCTGGTCGTCGTCCTTCGGTTCCCATGGTCCCTGGCCAGGCGCGCCGGGGAACGACACCGGGGCGTCGTTGATGATGGAAGCCGGGCCAAAACCCTTTTCCAGCGCGGCCGAATAGATGAACGGCTTGAAAGTCGAACCAGGCTGGCGCCAGGCTTGGGTGACGTGGTTGAATTTATTCTGGTTGAAATCGAAACCGCCGACCAGGGAACGGATGGCGCCGGTCTGCGGCGTCAGCGACACCATGGTGGCTTCGACCTGCGGCAGCTGGGTGATCTGCCAGCCCTTGGCGGCATTGATGACGCGGATCACCGAACCCTTCTGGATCTTAAGGTTCTTGCCGGCTTTTGCACTCAAGGCCGAAGCGGCAAGACGCAATCCCTCGCCGCTGATGGTGACCACGGTATCGTTGCGCAGCATTGCCTGCACCTGCTTGGAATCAGCGCTCAACACCACGGCGGGCAAGATGTCGTCATTGTCGGGCTTGTCTTGCAGGGCGTCTTCGATGGCCTGGTCGCGCTCGTCGCCGCCGGCCGGCAGCTCGATGGTGGCTTCCGGTCCGCGGTAGCCGTGGCGGCGGTCGTAGTCCATCACACCTTTGCGAACCGCGTCATATGCTGCCTGCTGGTCGGCGGCATTGAGGGTGGTAGTCACGCTCAAGCCGCGCGTGTAAGTATCTTCCTTGAATTGCGCGTACAGCATCTGGCGCACCATTTCGATGGCGTACTCGGCATGCACGCTGTAGTTGTTGCCCTTGGTCTTGACCTGGATGTCTTCCGCCATGGCCTGGTCGTACTGTTCCGGGGTGATGAATCCGAGGTCGCGCATGCGTTTCAGGATGTATTCCTGGCGCACCCTGGCGCGCTTCGGATTGACCACCGGGTTGTAGGCGGAAGGCGCTTTCGGCAAACCGGCCAGCATCGCCGCCTGCGCCAGCGTGATGTCCTTCAGATCCTTGCCGAAATAGGTGCGCGCTGCGGCGGCAAAACCAAACGAGCGCTGCCCCAGGTAGATCTGGTTCATGTAGACCTCGAGGATCTGGTCCTTGCTCAACGCCGTCTCGATCTTGTAGGCCAGCAGGATTTCATAGATCTTGCGCGAGTAGGTTTTTTCGCTGGACAGGAAAACGTTGCGCGCCACCTGCATGGTGATGGTGCTGGCGCCTTGCGAAGCACCGCCGTGCATGATGTCGGCCAGGCCGGCGCGCAGGATGCCGATGACATCGATGCCGCCATGCTGGTAGAAACGCGCATCTTCGATCGCCAGCACCGCATTCTTCATGTCAGCCGGGATGTCATCCAGCTTGACCAGGCTGCGCCGCTCCTCGCCGAACTCGCCGATCAGGACGTGGTCGGCGGTGTAGATGCGCAGCGGCACCTTCGGCCTGTAGTCGGTGATTGCGTCCAGCGCCGGCAGCTGCGGCGTCATGACCACCAGCGCATATGTCACCAGCAAACCGGCTATCACCACGCCGGCCAGGACCAGGCCGCCGATGGTGAGCAACAGTGCGTGCGCCACGCTGCCCTTGCCGTTTTTACGGGCCTGGCCAGAACGGGACTTGTTTCCGAACCTGTTTGTATCTTGCTGGGTTTTCTTTGTTGATGACATAGCAATATTCGAGGGAAATAGCCCTGTATCCTACAACATGCCGGGGATCGGACCTCGAATGGCTACGAATTGTTACGAATCGATGGCCCGGGAGCCCGCTGCCCCAGCAGGGATTGGATCATCTGACGCGTGGTGGCCGCCGCCAGTTCCGGCGTTTCCATCGGAAACAGGTGGCCGCCGGGAATTTGCCTGAAATATTTGCCGACCAGGCGCTCGGTGGCATCCAGCCCGGCCTGCCGGCATTCGACCGAATCGACGCCGCCGACAAAACCGATAGGCACCGGGAAACCGCCTTTCAACACATTGCCCATGTCGTGCGGCAGGGTCCGGTAGACGGCGGTTTCGATATCGCGCCGGAAACGCAGGACCACATTGCCCCGCTCTTCTTCCAGTCCGTAGGTGATGTAGTCGCGCAAGACTTCAGGCGCCCAGCTGGCGAATACCTGCTTGCCGGCGAAATGCTGGTAGGCCGCCTCCGCGCTGGGCCACAGGTTGCGCCGCTTCACCGAAAACCGCGCTTGCGAGACCCGCTTGTCCAGCCCCAGCGCCTTGGCGCCGCGCAGCAGGCTGGCGCGCCAGCCGACCACCACCGGCGTGTCCAGCATCACCACGCAGCTGACCAGGTCGGGACGCTGCTGCGCCGCCAGCAAAGCCAGGCCGCCGCCCATCGAGTGGCCGACCAGGATCACCGGCTCGGCATAACGCGCCGCCAGCTCGTCGATCAGCTCCTGCACCAGCGCCGGCCAGCCGTCTGTGACCGGGTATTTCGGATTATGGGCGTGGATGTCGAGCGAACGCACGTCGTAGTCGTGGCCGAGGAAGTCAAGGAACTGGCGGTAAGTCCCCGCCGGAAAACTGTTGCCGTGGATGAAGTGCAAAATCGGATGCATAGCGTGTTTCATGAATAAAACAGAAAACCTGTCTTGATGGGGTCTCATTTAAAACCGAAAGTAGCCATGTTCCAAAGGGAATTTTAGAGCTTGCGCTCAGGACTGGAGAAAAAAAACCGGCATGGAATTCCTGTTTTACCGGGCAGGTCAGCGGCCGTACCAGTAGCGCCGGTGCCGGTTCCTGTATGTATCGACGCTGACGGCATCGCCGAATTTCAGCAAAATTGCACCGCCTGTGTCGTTGCGCAGATTGGTGCTTCCCAATGCCTGGTAACGTTCCAGGATTTGCTGTTTCGGATGGCGGAAACGATTGCGGTAGCCAACCTGGAACAGGACGATTTGCGGATCGACGGCAGCCAGGAACGCGGCTGTCGACGACGTGCCGCTGCCGTGATGCGGCGCCAGCAGCACGGTCGATTTCAGTTGACCGGCATGGCTGGCGAGCAGCTGTTTTTCCTGCGCCGCTTCGATATCGCCCGGCAGTAACACCGTATGCTGGCCGTGGCTGATCTTGAGCGTGCAGCTGACCGTATTCGCCTTGGTTTTGGCAACGGTCGCCGGCGTCGCCGATGCCGGATACTGCCCAATATCCGGATACAGCATTTCGAATTTCACGCTGCCCCACTGCCACGCCTGGCCGCTATGGCAACGCTGGTGCACGGCTGCGGCCCTGGCGATAGCATGGTCCGGCGCCAGCGAGGAATATACCTTGGCCACCTTGATGCTGGCCATGACCGACAGGGCGCCGCCGGAATGATCATTATCGGCATGCGACACAATCAGCGCATCCAGCGCAGCGATGCCGCGCGCCCTCAGGTAAGGCACGATGATGCGGCTGCCGGCATCCGATGCCGGTGAATAATAGGGCCCGCTGTCGTACAGCAAACGGTGCTCGGCGGTCTCCACCAATACCGCCATGCCCTGGCCGACATCGAGCGCCGTGACCCACATTTCTCCTGGTGCGGGACGGCTGCCGTGATCCAGCAGCAGCGGCAGCCAGCCGGCCAGCGCCAGCCAGCGCAACGGCCATCCGCGCGGCGCCAGCAGCCAAAGGGTGGCCAGCAGCGCCAGCGCAAAAGTCCACGCTTGCGGCAGCGGCGCCTGCCATACCGCAAACGGCAACAGGCTCAGCCAGTTCAGGAACAGCGCCAGCTGCTCCACCAGGACATGGGCGCCGCGCCACAGCCAGGTCGATAGCGGCACCGGCAGCAGACCGGCGATCAAGGTCAGCGGCGTCACCGCCAGGCCAATCAGCGGAATCGCCAGCGCATTGGCGAGCGGGCCGATCAGCGAAACGCGGCCGAACAGCAAGGCCGTCAGCGGCAGCAAGCCGATCGTCACCGCATACTGGGTGGAGCCGGCCGCTTTCAAATTTTTCCGCCAGCGCGTCAGCCACGACTGGTTCTCGGCCGGAGCGGCCAGGCTGCGGCCGACGCTGGTGTACAGGATCACGCCGACCGCGCAGAAAGACAGCCAGAATCCCGGCCACAGCAACGCCCAGGGATCGGCCAGCAAGACCGCCGCCAGCGCCGCGCACAACACATGCGAGACACTGGCGATGCGTCCGCTCCACAAGGCCAGCGCCACCACCAGCAGCATGTACAAGGTGCGCTGCGCGGGTATGCCGAAACCGGCCAGCGCGACATAACACAGGGCCGCCAGCGCGCCGCCCAGCGCCGCCGCTTTTTGCGCCGGCAGCAGTAGCGGCAAGGCTGCAGCGGTAAAAAAGGAACGGCGCCACAGCGCCGCCGTGATGGCGGCGAACATGCCGGCAATCATCGTGATGTGCAAGCCGGAAATGGCGACCAGGTGACTGATGCCGGTACGGTTGAACACTTCCCAATCGGATTGCTCTATCGCGCGCTGGTCGCCTACCGCCAGCGCCACCAGCACGCCGGCATAACGATGTTCGGGCAAGGCTTGCAAGATCCGGTCACGCAGGCGGCTGCGCAGCACTTCGACCAGGTTGCCCGGACTGAACACAAACGCCTGCAGCTGCCGGTTCTGCTGGTTGGAACGGACATAGCCGGTAGCGCGCAGGTTGCGTTCCAGCAGCCATGCCTCATAGTCGAACCCGTGGGGATTGGCATTACCGTGCGGACGCTTCAGGCGCACCGTCAACTGCCAGCGCGCACCAGCCCCCACCCGGGGCTGTTCACCGTTTTCCGCCTGGTACCAGCCCAGCGCCAGGCGTCGCGGAACAGGTGGTGGTTCGCCACTCGGCGCTCCTCCATCCTGATCCAGCACTTTTTCCACGGCAAAAGTAAAACGGACGCCGCTCTCCGAATATGAGGGCAAGCTGTCGACCGTACCGATCACGGTGATATCGCGCCCCTCCCATGCCGGCGGCAATTCATTCCTCAAATAATATTGTGCGAACAATCCGGCCCAGGCAAAACCGAACAGGGCGCCGGCCAGCACGCAGGCAGCCGATCTGAAATACGGACCAGGGATTTTGCGAGAAATCGCCAGCAGCACCGGCCCCAAGGCCAATAAGCCGCACAGCAGCCAGACCGCGGGCAATACCGCCAGGGTTTGCAAAAAGCCAACACCAAGGACAAAACCGATAACGGCGCTGCGCATGCCCGCAGCGTGCTGATTAAGCCAGAGCCGCCAGGCGCGGCAAAGCAGCGCGGGCGTTATCGGCTGTCGCCTGCGCCAGTTCAGGCACAGCCATTCCGCGCAGCTCGGCCAGCACGGCGCCGATGCGGGGAACCTGCTGAGGCTGGTTGATCGGCCGACTGAGTTCCGAATGCAGCCAGGCCGGCGACATGTCGGGCGCGTCGGTCTCCAGCACCAGCGCTGCCAGCGGCAGCTGGACCGCCAGCCGGCGGATCTGCAAAGCGCGGGTAAACGTCATGGCACCGCCAAAACCGAGCCGGAAGCCAAGCCCGATGAAGGCTTCGGCCTGCTGGAAACTGCCGTTGAAAGCATGGGCGATGCCACCCTGCACCTTGATCCGGCGCAAATGCTTGAGCAGGATGTCCTGCGAGCGGCGCACATGGAGCAGCACCGGCAGGTCGAATTCGCGCGCCAGCTTCAATTGTTCGACGTAGAAATGCTCCTGCTTTTCGCGATTGGGCCCGCTATCCATGCCCGGAACAAAAAAATCGAGGCCGATTTCGCCTATCGCCACAAAACGCGGATCGCCCATTGCCGCGGCGATCGCCGTGCGCAGCGCCAGCAAATCGGCTTCCTCGGCCTGCGGCACGTAGAGCGGATGTATGCCGAGCGCATAAGTGCAATTCGGCAGTTGTCCGGCCAGCGTCGCGACCGTGGCGAAATTGGCGCGTTCGACCGCCGGGATCACAATCCAGGCTACACCCTGCTGCGCCGCCGCTGCCGCCGCTTGCGCCTGTCCACCGCCGAATTCGGCAGCGTCAAGATGGCAGTGGGTATCTATCCACATCGTATCCACATCGGCAGGTCTTTTCAAAAGAGATTGATAGATTGCCATCCTAGCATGGGCAAACATTGCCTTGCATAAGCATGCGGATAAACAATCCCCTCGTTCCGGCCCAGAGCCTGATAACATGATGCCAAAAAGTATTTGTTAGAAAGCAATGTAGATGTCCAAACCGTCCACCCCGTTCGACCAGCGTGAATTCCGCAATGCGCTGGGAACCTTCACCACCGGCGTCACCATCATTACCGCCTGCCAGGCCGACGGCAAGCTGGTCGGCGTTACCGCCAACAGCTTCAATTCGGTCTCGCTCGATCCGCCGCTGGTGTTGTGGAGCTTGTCCAAATCCTCGAACAGCCTGGCAGCCTTCGAAGCCGCCGAATACTGGGCGGTGCATATCCTGTCGCACGACCAGGACCAGCTGGCCACCCATTTCAGCAAACGCGCGCACGACAAATTCGCCGGCCTCGACCTCGAAACCGGCATGGGCGGCGCGCCGCTGCTGGACGGCTGCACCACCCGCATGCAATGCAAGACCGCCTACCGCTATGATGGCGGCGA
This sequence comes from Collimonas fungivorans, assembly GCF_001584145.1. Lineage (NCBI taxonomy): Bacteria > Pseudomonadati > Pseudomonadota > Betaproteobacteria > Burkholderiales > Oxalobacteraceae > Collimonas > Collimonas fungivorans. The sequence goes on from NZ_CP013232.1 coordinate 3,807,011, forward strand.
CCATATCATCATGGTCGGCGAAGTCATGCATTTCGAACACTCCGACATCGCTCCCCTGGTGTACCAGCGCGGCAATTACGCCGTCGCCACCCGCAAGGAACTGGCCGATGAAGCCGAAGCCCTGATCAAGGCCACCGCCGCTTCCGACAGCTTCGATGAAAACTCGATGAGCTACCTGCTCGGCAGCGCTTATTTCCATCTGTACGGGAAACTGCGCGAATTCGGCGCCCTGCAAGGCTTGAACGACGCCGAATTCTTCGTGCTCAACACGCTGGCCGCCCGCAACGGCCGCAGCCTGGCGGAACTGAACCGCCTGTTCGTGTATGCCGGCCATACGCCGCTGATCAATGTGCTGGACGACATGACCGCGCGCGGCTTGCTGCAAGTAGTGGTAGACCAGGGCGAGCGCACCGAGCGCGGGCTGTTTTACCTGACCGCCATGGGCCAGGCCATGGCACAGGAAATCGCCAACGCCGGCAAAAAAACCGAACTGGCTTTGCTAGGCAGCCTGGGCGCGGTCGACACCATCGCCTTGCGCACGCTGCTGCGGCGTTTCATCACGCTTACCGACGACGGCAAGCTGCCGGGCGAATAAGCTGCCGGCACGGCGGCGATGCGCTACACTGGAACCTCACTGATGGATTGCCGACGGCACCGATGAACATTCGCTTCCTCGAAACCTTCGTCTGGCTGGCGAAATTGAAAAACTTCCGGCTGACGGCGGAAAAACTGCACACTACCCAGGCCGCGGTATCCAGCCGCATCGCCACGCTGGAGCAGGATTTCGGCGTGCGCCTGTTCGACCGCGGTGCGCGCGAGGTAGCCCTGACCACCGACGGCAGCAAAGCGCTGGTGTATGCAGAACGCATCGTCAAGCTGATGCGCGAAATGAAGGACGACATGTCGGCGCGCGACAACTATTCCGGCGTGCTGCGCATAGGCGTGATCGAATCGATCGTGCACAGCTGGTTCCCGGACTTGATCGGCCGCATCCACAAGCTGTTTCCGCAGCTGGAAATCGAAATCGCCAGCGACACCACCATCCACCTGCGCGAGCAGTTCAGCAAGGGCGACCTCGACCTGGTGCTGCAGGCGGAACCGGTGATCGCGCCCAACATCCGCAACCTCAAGCTGTGCGAACTGCCGATGCGCTGGGTCGGCAGCAGCAAGCTGGAGATCGGCAACGAAACCCTGAGCCTGTCGGACCTGGCGGCCTTCCCGCTGGTCAGCTTCGCCCGCAATTCCGGGCCGCACACCATCATCGAGCAGCTGTTCTCCAACAGCGAGCGCGGTTCGCTGCACATCAACTGCATCACTTCGGTGGCGACCATGATACGGCTAGTCAGCGACGGTTTCGGCGTCGCCGTGGTGCCGCCGGCGATCATCCAGCGCGAGCTCAACGACGGCAGCCTGCAGCTGCTGCGCGTGGATGCCGATTTCCCGGCCCTGCTGCTGATGGCCTCATTCCGCAACGACCCGGAAAACGCCCTGACCGAGACTATCGCCAGCATTGCCCAGGAAACAGCCTCCGAATTCGCACTGAATTGGGGCCCGGAAATCGCCCGGTTGCCTGCCGGACCGCTGGAACTGCCCTTTCCGCCGGCCTGACCACAGCTGGCACCATTTGCGCGCACAGGCTTTCCAGGCGCCCCACTTTTGCTCATAAGATTTTCCAATCAATCGCGCTGAGAATTTCTTGTTGGACAGCTGCCGGCCGGCTGCGCATACTCGATTCATCCGGCGGCCAGTCCTGGCTGCCGGTGACGGACGCCAGAGAAGCGCCGCGCTATCCTTCGCCAGCCATGGCGGAGCAAATCTATTTCCGGGTGACATCATATGAGCAACAACCTCAACATAGCGCCGGACGCGCTGGAAGCGACCTACAAGAAAATCGCCTGGCGCCTGATCCCCTTCCTGGTCTTCTTGTTCGTCCTGGCCTGGATCGATCGCGTCAACGTCGGTTTCGCCAAGCTGCAAATGTTGCAAGACCTGCAGTTCAGCGAAGCGGTCTACGGTCTCGGCGCCGGCATCTTTTTCATCGGTTATTTCCTGTTCGAAGTGCCAAGCAACCTGCTGCTGGAAAAAATCGGCGCCCGCAAGACCCTGGCCCGCATCACTATCCTGTGGGGGCTGACCTCGATGGCGATGGTGTATGTCAAGACGCCGGCCACTTTCTATGTGATCCGTTTTTTCCTGGGCGTGTTCGAAGCCGGCTTCTTCCCTGGCGTGGTGCTGTACCTGACCTACTGGTTCCCGGCCGCCAAGCGGGCCCGCGTCAACGGCTTGTTCATGACCTCGTTCGCGATCGCCGGCGTGGTGGGCGGGCCGGTCGCCGGTTTCATCATGAGCCGCATGGATGGCGTCGGCCATTACGCCAACTGGCAATGGCTGTTCCTGCTGGAAGGCATCCCGTCGGTGCTGGCCGGCATCGCGGTGCTGCTGTACCTGCCGGAAAAGCCGGCCAACGCAAAATGGTTGAGCCTGCCTGAACAACAGGCCGTAAGCAAGGCGCTAGCGGCGGAAAACCATGACCACAAACACGCCTCCCTGCGCGACGCCTGCCGCAACTACCGGGTCTGGATCTGCGCCGCGGTGTATTTCTGCGTGGTCAGCGGCAATGCCACGATCGCCTTCTGGTCGCCGTCCATCATCAAGGAAATCGGCGTGGCCGGCAACCTGCAGATCGGCCTGATCTCGGCAGTGCCTTTCCTGGCGGGCACCATCGCCATGATCTGGAACGGCATCCACTCTGACCGCAGCGGCGAGCGGCGCCTGCACTGCGCCATGGCGACGCTGGTAGCCAGCATCGGCCTGATACTGACCGGCTTTTTCATCGGCAATGCAGTGCTGGCGCTGTGTGCCCTGACCCTGGCGGCAGTCGGCATCCTGGCAGCATTCCCGGTGTTCTGGTCGATTCCTGCCGCATTCCTGACCGGCACCGCGGCCGCCGGCGGCATTGCGCTGATCAATTCGATCGGCAACCTGGCCGGTTTCGCTGCGCCTTACCTGATCGGCTCGCTGAAAACCACTACCGGCAGCGTCGCCTCCGGTTTGTATTTCGTCGCCGCGCTGGAATTTTGCGCGACGATCCTGGTCTTGCTGTTCATCAAAAAAGTTCGCTAATCCCTAACTCTCCATTCACCGGCGCCGGGGCTTTCCGCCGGCTGCCTTCTTTAAAGCTGGAACCATCATGCACATTTCCTTTCAGGTCGACAGCGAGCAAGGCTCGTCTCAGCTCGACACCGACATCCACACCTTGGTCGTGGCCGGCTGGGCCGGGCGCGACCATGCGGCCATCGAACATCACATCGAAGAGCTGGCGGCGCTCGGCATCTCGCGTCCCAGCGCCGTGCCGCTGTATTATCGCATCGCCAGCAACCAGCTGACCCAGGCCGGACAAGTGCAGGTGGTCGGCCCCGATTCGTCGGGCGAAGTGGAAACCTTTGTGTTTGCCGTCGACGGCGAACTGTATGTCAGCATCGCTTCCGACCATACCGACCGCAAGCTGGAAGCGCACAGCGTAGCGCTGTCGAAACAGGCATGCGTCAAGCCTGTCGCCGCCGGCGCCTGGCGCCTGGCCGAGGTCGCCGATTATTGGGATGAGCTGGTGATCCGCTCCTACATCGAGGAAAACGGCGAGACAGTGCTTTATCAGGAAGGCCCGCTGGCCTCGCTGCGCACGCCACAGGACCTGATCGCCGGCTATACCAACGGCGCCGCCACGCTGCCGGCAGGCAGCGGCATGACCTGCGGCACCGTCGCCGCGATCGGCGGCATCCGTCCGGCACAGTCATTTACAATGGAACTGTTCGACCCGCGCCGGCAACGCACTTTGCGTCATCACTACCAGGTTGAAGTGCTGCCCGAAGTTGCTTGAAGCTTGCTTGAATACCGGATTCCACACCATTTCACGAGGCCGCATGACTACCAAGCCACCTACCCTGCAATCCCTGGCCACAGCCCTAAGCCAGAATGCCGTCAGTTCGGCCGCCCTCACCGAAGCCGCGCTGCAACGCGCGCTGGAGCCATCCGGCGAAGGCAGCCGGGTGTTTACTGAACTGTATGCCGCGCCGGCACGGGCGGCGGCGCAAGCTTCCGACCTGCTGCGCGCCAGCGGCCAGCTGCGTTCGCCGATAGACGGCTTGCCGATTTCAGTCAAAGACCTGTTCGACGTCGCCGGCAGCACCACGCTGGCCGGTTCGGTGGCGCTGCGCGACGCCGCTCCGGCCAGCGTCAGTTCGGTGGCGGTACAGCGTCTGCTGGCAGCCGGCGCGGTCATCGTGGGCCGCACCAACATGACCGAATTCGCCTATTCCGGCCTCGGCATCAATCCGCACTACGGCACCCCCCGCAATCCTTGGGACAGAAGCACCGGCCGCATACCGGGCGGCTCCTCGTCCGGCGCCGCGGTTTCGGTCAGCGATGCCATGGCAGTCGCCGCCATCGGTTCCGATACCGGCGGTTCGGTGCGCATCCCGGCCGCGCTGTGCGGGCTGACCGGCTTCAAACCGACCGCGCGCCGGGTCTCGCTGCAGGGCGTATTGCCGCTGTCGACGCAACTGGATTCGATTGGCCCTATCGCCAACAGCGTCGCCTGTTGCGCCACCCTCGATGCGATACTGGCCGGTGAACCGGTAGTGCCGCTGCAGCCGTATTCGCTGCGCGGCCTGCGCCTGGCGCTGCCGACCACGCTGGTGCTGGACGGCATGGACCAGCACGTCGCAGCGGCGTTTGCCAGCGCACGCCAGCGGCTGCAAGCGGCGGGGGCTCTGATCGAAGAAATCGAGATACCCGAATTTGCAGCGCTGGGAGCAATCAACGCCAAAGGCGGGTTTACCGGCGCCGAAGCCTATGCCTGGCATCGCGCGCTGATCGCCGAGCGCGCCGCCGCTTACGATCCGCGCGTGATTTCGCGCATCTTGCGCGGCAAGGAAATCAGCGCAGCCGACCTGATCGACCTGTTCGCGGCGCGCAAGCAGTGGATCGCGGCGGTCGAACGCAGGATCGCGGGTTACGATGCGCTGCTGTTGCCGACCGTGCCTGTCGTCGCGCCGCTGATTACCGAGCTGGAAGCCAGCGATGAAGCGTATTTCGCCGCCAACGGCCTGATCTTGCGCAATCCGTCGGTGATCAACTTTCTCGACGGCTGCGCGCTCTCCTTGCCTTGTCATGCCGCGGGCACTGCGCCGGTCGGCCTGATGCTGGCCGGCGCCGGCGGCAATGACCGCAAGATCCTGGAAATCGGGCTGGCGGTTGAGGCTGCGCTAGCCGCGGCCTGACGCTGATCGACATGGTAGGGTGGGCACAGGTGCCCACCCTACTTCTTCAGTGATCGACCGCCAGCCTGGCTACCTGCAATACTTCCCCGCTGCGGGCATTCTGGACAAAGGCGACAATGCCGAAACGGTCGGCGCGGACGTCCGTGCCTATGCTGTCGAGCGCGATCTTCTCATTGATCTGCACCATGCCATCCGTCAATGCAAACGGACCAAGCCAGCGCCGCACTACATAGTCGTGGTGCAGGGTCACGCCATCGTTCTCGCCAGCAGCCACCTTGGATACCAGCTGGTTTTCGTAGAGCGCGACGTAGGCGTTATGGCCATCTTTGGAAGGCTGACGCAGCTTGACCTTGGTCGACAAGTCGAAATTGCGCGCCGCCGTGCCGGACAACTTGATGGCGATGTCTGCCGGCGACGGCTGCTCCGTGATTTTGGCGACCGCGGCGTCAAATGCCTTGTTCGCGCTCCACTGCCTCAGCTCGCGGCCGCCGACGAAAATTTCCGGCGTGTAGACCACGCGACTGTTGGTGAACGCCGCCAGTTCCTGCTGCCGCACGGTGAAGCGGTGGTCGCCGAACCTGTCCTTCCAGCCCAGGTCGTCCCAATAATCGACATGCAGGGCCAGCGGCACGATGCGCTCCGGTCCGGCCTGGCCTGGCTTGGCTTGCGCGCCTTGCCTGGACAGCCACTGGTCGGCCGGCGGGCAGCTGTTGCAGCCTTCGCTGGAATACAGTTCGACCAGCGCCACCCGGTTGGCCGGGCTCTGCGCGCTGTAGTCCTGCGCCTGGGCGGCGGATGCAAGTCCGAACCCAAGCATCGTCAATACAAGCTGTTTTGAAACATCGATAAGGATCTGCACCTGACTCTCCTGGCTGTTCATCTGTAGCTTGGTCGCGCTGGGCGTCACTTCCTTACAGATCAGCTTCATTTCAAGCCCGGCCTCTTGCCAGTGCCCTATGGCGCCCGATACAAATTGATCACGTCGCGCTCGACCCGCACCAGGTTTTGCCCGGCATCCACCACAAACTCTGCGCCATTGAAAGACGGCCTGGTCAGCAGCAGGATGGCATCGGCGATTTCCGCGATCGGCGCGATATATCCGAGCGGCGTAGAACGGGCCGAGGAATATTCGAAATCGGCCTGGCTCTGGTCGCCGCTGGTTGTCATCAGGCCGGGATACAAGGCATTGACGCGCAGCACCGGCGCCGCCGACATCGCCAGCATCGCGGTCAGGTTGCCCAGCGCGGCTTTCGCCACGGTGTAGCTGAAATCCTCCGGATGAAAATTGGCGTGCACCTTCTGGTCCACCACATTGATCACCACACCCTGCTGGGCGCGCTGCATGGCTTGCCGGTGAAATGCCTGGGTCAGCAACAGCGGCGCGCGGCAGTTCACCTGCCATGAACGCTCCAGGTCCGGCAGGGCAAAATCGGCCAGCGTATCCGGGAAAAAAACCGCAGCGCAGTTCACCAGCACATCGAGCCGGCCGAACCTGGCGTAGACCGCCTCTATCATTGCCGTCAGCTGCTCCGGCGCTTGCAGGTCGGCCTGCAGGGCGAGCGCACTGCCGCCGCCGGCTTCGATGGCTTGCACCGTATCCAGCGCTTCTTGCCGCGAACTTCCGTAGTGCACTGCCACCGTATAACCGGCTTGCGCAAACCGCTCGGCGATCACGCGCCCGACCCGCTTGGCGGCGCCAGTGATCAGCACCACGGCGGGCGCCGTATCGGCCTGCGGGTTGACCTGCATCTCAGCGTGCTTGTTCAATTTTTGACGGCAGCGGCGGCGTGACGGTCCATGAATTGCGCCAGGCGCACGTCGAGATCGGTAACGCCGTTGGCGTCATGGGTCGTCAGCAGCACGACCACGCGGTTATAGACGTTGGACCACTCGGGGTGATGGTCCATTTTTTCCGCCAGCAAAGCCGCCTGGGTCATGAAGCCGAAAGCCGCGTTGAAGTCGGCAAACAGGAAAGTCTTTTGAATCGCATCGCGGCCATCGGTTGCGGTCCAGCCGTTCAGGCCCTGGATTGCGGCTGCAGCGCCGATGTGGGTGGAGCTTGGCATTGAAGTATCCGTTCGTGAAAACTTCAATTCTATAACCGGAAGCAGCCGAATGCTTAAAAGATGCGCGACCCAGGGCTGTTCAATCGGGTTTCGGCAGTTTTCGGTTAAAAAAGTCGACAATTTCGGCATTTAATTGCGCATGCTCCGCAACCCGGTCCACTCCAGGGGCGTCCACGCACAAGTATGGCGTCCTGGACTTCATGACAGCGCTGCAAGGCGCAATGAATACGTAATGGCCGCCGGCCAGCTCGCCACGTTCGACGCTGGCCGGCAGCAGGCTCAGCAGATGGTCGGTGTTCCATTGATTGCGCAAGACCTGGTCGTCGCTGGCTTTATAGATGCGCAACGGTATCGTCACATCCGCCACGCTTTTTGCATCGAACATGATGCTGAACGGCGCCATGGCTACCGCGGCGCGCACCCGTTTATCGGCCGGCACGCTCCAGCCGGGACGGGTAATCCGGAGTTTCGCATGGCTGCCGTCCGGACACACTTCATGATCGTCGACGTGCGCCGCGCAATAGGCACTGTATAAAGCGGGGTCCGGTTTGGCGCCGGCCATCACCATGGTGGTATAGGCGCCGGCAGAGAAGCCGGCCATGCCGATGCGCCCGGCGTCGATCGCCGCACCGATCCGCTGGTCGGCCAGGACCGCATCCAGCGTTGCTGCTGCCTGCCACGGACGGCCGATGATCTGCACGTCGGTGAACCTGCCCTCAGGCTGGTCATAGCTGTCGCCAAGATGGCGCGGCGCCGCCACTACATAACCGTGTCCGGCCAGGGCTTCTGCCAGGTCGCTGTGGCCGAATTCGCTGCCGCCGCTGCCGTGCGACAGGATGATCAGCGGATGTAGTCCAGAGGTGATGGCGGCGCCGCGAGTGGCGTGGATAGTATAGGGGCCGGCCTGCCATTCGACCTGCGGCTCGGCGGTCGGATACCAGACCGCCACCGGCACGGCATACTCGCCGCTGGTGGTGAGGCTGAGGAAGCCTATATTCGTCTGCTCGCCGCGGGCCGATGCCGGCGCCGTGAACATGCTGCAAATCAGGGTCAATACCGCCGCGGACAGAAAACGCATGTCGTCTCCAGGTTAAACGAAAGATCCGGACCGCATGCTGCAATCCGGCATAGCGGCAATTGTATGGCGTGGCCGCATGACGCAACTGACCAGGATTGCTGATTTGCTTGGCATAATGGCGGTCTGTGAAACTTCCTCGGGCGCCATGAAATTCCTCGCCATCTCAGGCAGCCTGCGTGCTGCCTCCCACAATTCGGCCCTGTTGCGGGCCATGGCGCGCCTGGCGCCGGCCGGCGCCAGCGTGACGCTGTACCGTGGCCTGGGCGACTTGCCCCTGTTTAATCCCGATATCGAAGCCAGCGACCCGGCCCCTGTGGCAGATCTGCGCAGCCGGATCGTGGCCGCCGACGCCCTGCTGATCGCCAGCCCGGAGTATGCGCACGGCATTACCGGCGCCATGAAGAATGCTCTCGACTGGATGGTGGGTTGCGAAGCTTTTGTGCTGAAGCCGGTGGCATTGCTGAATGCCTCGCCGAGGGCGGTGCACGCCCAGGCATCCTTAAGGGAAATCGTGACGATGATGTCGGCGCAGATTGTCGAAGCGGCATCGGTCACCGTCCCCATCCTTGGTTCGCACCTCAGCGAAGACGAGATCGTCCTGCACCCGGAGATTTCGGCAACGCTGCGCGGCGCCCTGCTCTCGTTGCATGCCGCCGTGCTGGCGGCACGCTCGCAGCCACAATAATTACGCCAGTGTCAGCAAGCCGAGAGCGACGATAGCCGGCACTGCCTGTATGTACAAGATCTTGCGGCTGACCGTGAGCGCACCGAAGATGCCGGCGATGACCACGCAGGCCAGGAAAAAGATCTTGATCGCATACCCCGGCGTACCCAGGCACAAACCCCAGGCCAGGCCGGCAGCCAGGAAGCCGTTGTACAAACCCTGGTTGGCGGCCAGCGCCTTGGAGGCGGCGGCGAACTCCGGCGTCAGCCTGAAAGTCTTGAGGCCGAACGGCTTATCCCACAAGAACATTTCAAGCACCAGGAAATACACGTGTAGCAAGGCGACCAGGGCAATCAGCAGGTTGGTGACAGTATTCAAGGCAGGCTCCGTTTTTTAATGTTAGTGCCTGCCGCCCCTGTTTTATTAGCAGAACGGCGGCAGGCGTTGTGAAAGTCTGCTTTCAGGCCTTGGCCGCGACTTGGCTGGCATGCTGCGCCGCCAGTTCGGCGTCGAGGGCCTTGACGCGCTGTGCGGCCGGGCGTGCATTGACCCGGTCGATATAAGCCTGGATCAGCGGCGACATAGGCACCAGCTGGAAAGCCGTGGTCCAGGTCAGTGCGGTGCCCCACAGTACATCGGCGGCGCTGAATTTTTCACCCAGGATATAGGGTCCGCTGGCCAACTGGTCAGTCAAGGTCTTCAGCATCGTATCGAAATCGCCGTAAGGGCAAGTCGACGGCGCCACCGGCGGGTGCTTTTGCGCCCGGTCGACCACCGCCGGCTCGAAACAGGAACCGTAGTACACCATCCAGCGCAGGTACGGGCCGCGCAGCGGATCGTCCAGCGCGGGCGCCAGGCCGGCATCCTGGTACAGGTCGGCCAGGTACAGGAAGACCGCGACCTGTTCTGTAATCAGCGCTTCGCCATGGCGGATCGCGGGCACTTTGCCCATGGGATTGATCGCCAGGTATGCAGGACCGCGCTGCTCGCCCGCCTTCATGTTGAGCGCGTGCAGCTGGTAGTCGGCGCCCAGCTCCTCAAGCAGGATGCGGGCGCCCGTCGAGCGGGTGTTCGGCGAATGGAAAAATGTTACGCGGCGGTTCGGTGTCATGGCATCTCCTGGTTTTATTTTTATGGCGCTTCGGTCAGTAATATATCCCAAGCGTGGCCGACACATAGCGAAACAACTAGATAAAATTTTTACCTTGCATTAGTCGGAATCCTCTATTCGGGCTGCACCGGATCGTGCTTTATTAATCTATTTGCAAGCCCGCCGCGGTGGCCGCAGCCGCTGCCGCTGCCTCTGCAAAAACAGGAATTTTCATAGAGAAACCGCGCGGGGACGCGGCTCCGCGCCGCGCTCGACATACCGGCCTGGCGCTGTAAGTCAACTGTGAAAAGTGTAAGCAAATGCACGGGACACATTCCTGAAATTCGCGCTTCGTAGAATCGATAGCACTGGACAACTTCAGGAGCGCAAATTGAAACACCCTCTGAGCATCGCAGCGATCATCGCCGGCCGCTTTTCATCGTTCGCCAGCTTGCCGTCAAGGACCCAGGGCGGTCCCGACATCATTCTCAAGAACGCGCCGCCGGCACCAAAAACGGAAGCCGAGCCGGCCCCGCGCGCCGGGCTGGTGTGGAGTCCTGGATTCTGGAATTATGTGGGTGGCTGGTATGTATGGGAAGCCGGCCACTGGGAGCTGGAGCGCGACAATCAGCTTTACCTGAAACCGGGCTGGCAGAAAGTGATACACGGCTGGCAGCTGCAGCGCGGCGAATGGCGCGTCACTTCAGTCAGCTTCATCAAGCGGGGAAATCCTGCCAAGGCGGCAGACGATGCTCCGGAACCGCAATACGATCCGCTTGCGGCGTTTCGCTAGCACAAAGAATTATTATCCGACCTGTTTGGCCAGTGCATCGCGGCGCTGGCGGCTGCGTTCCTGGCAACGGAAACAGATCCAGCGCTTGGATTTATTGCGCAACACGAAATCGCCTTCCGTCACCGAGACTTCACCCTGGTGATGCGAGCAGAATCGCTTGCCGGTAACGTTTGCCGTGGCCTGTGTCACCAGCGCCAGCCGGTCTTGTCGTTGCAGATATGCGGTCATTGCTGGTTCTTCCTTGATTGCTTGCCCGGTTCAGGCCCGGGCGATTACTATTTTCCAAATGGATTGATATTTACGGCGTCTTGCGCCTTCGCCGACAATCCCGGCGATGCGGTCGTCGCTGCGGCGGCTGAGGAGCCGCCCTGCGCATGGGCCGCAAGCGCGGCCTGAGTTCCGGTTTGCGCGATCGAATCGTCCACCGAAAAAACGGCATAGATACCGCCGGCGCCCAGCACAAGGGCGGCAACAATCCATCTGAAATTCGATTTGTTCATCTCCGGTTCCTCGCATGCAAACACAATCCGATCACTGCAGGTACCGCCATTTCGTCGCCGCCGCGGACCGGATCGAACCGCGGCGGCGATTTCAAACAAGCTAACTACAAAAACCGCGGACGATTAACGTGCAAAGTCCGTGGTGTTCTTGACGAAGGTATTCAGGTTGCCGATATTCAGGCTACCGAAACCAGTAGTTGCATCCCAGCCTGCTGCTGCCTTGTAGCCGTACGAGCTGCTGGCGCCGTTGGTGCCGGAAGTCACGTCATGCAATAGCGAAGCGTTGGCGGCAACCGGGAAATACTTGTAGAAGCTGGCTGCCGGGAAACCCAGGGCATTGTTGTTGGCCGATTGCAGGCGGGCCCAGACGCCGGCGAAAATCGGCGCCGACAAGCTGGTGCCGCCGACCGTACCGGTCTGGGTGTTGTAGTAGATGGTGGCGCCGCTGGCGCTGGCGGCATCAAACGCGATGTCCGGCAGGCCGCGGGTGGTCTTGCCGGAAGCAATCACACCTGTTTGGTAAGTTGGCGCCGTTTCGTATTTGCTGTAGCCGCCGCCAGTTGCCCACAGGCGCTTGGTGGAATCGTAGTCGCCTGCGTCGTCGTAGGTGCCGATCGCGCTCAGGCCTTCGTTCCACACGGTTTCGCTGCTGTAGGCGCCGGAGTTGGTGTACAGGGTCGTGCCGCCGACAGCGATGACGTAAGGCGAAGTAGCCGGTTCGCTGACATCATAGGTCGACTTGTTTTTCGGTACGCCAGGCGCACCGGAAATCGAGCTGGTCTGGCAGTTGTAAGTACCAGCATCTCCGGTCGAAATGGAGAATGTCTGGCCTTGCGCCACAGCCTGCTTGAACACCTTGTCGTCAGCTGCCTGGGTGCCGTCGCTATGGGTATCCGATTCGCAGCCGCCGAGCGAAACGTTGATGACCTTGGCCACGTTGTCAGTCACTGCACGGTTGTAGGCTGCAGTGATGCCGCTGAAGCTCATGTCAGGCGACGCGTAGAAAATCAGCTGCTTGACGCCGCCGGAAGTGCCTGTGATGGTCTGGCTGTCGAGGTTCCATTCGACTTGGCCGGAAGTGTCGCTATAGTCGGCGCCGGCAGCACCGGTTTTCACCACCAGGGTATTGACGGTGGCAAGGCCCTTGGCTGTAGTGAAGGTTTTCAGGTCGGTAATCGTCGGGCTGAGATCGCCTGCCGAGATGATGCCGACCACGGTGTTCGAAGCAGTCGGCGTGGTGCCGACGTTATAGATCGCAGGGAATTGCACCGGGCTGTGCGCTGTCGCCACCGGCGTTGCATTGACCGTGACTTTAGCCTGTGCGCTCACGCCGGCTTCAGGCGTCTGCACCCAGCGATGGTGGGTCTGGGCGATCGCAACGTTTTGCAAACCCAGCACCGAATCGACGATGCCGCTCAATGCGGCAGGCACTTGTGCTGCATCGGTATTGGCAAACACCTTGCGGCCGTCTTGCTGGAAGCGTTTCAGCGCAGTGCGGAAGCCGGTTTGCACGGTGGCTGCAGTGCCGTCGGCTGTCACCAGCTGGCGGTTCGGCGCGACCTGGATGTTGACAAAACCGGACTTGCTCAGATGGGCAACCACTTTGGCCACATCTTTTTCCGTAGGCGCATATTCCGCGGCGAATTGCGCCGGTGTCAGGAATTTGCCGTAGGAAGCGGTGCCAGGTGTGTGCAGGTCCTGCAGGAACTTGTCGAGCTTGGCTTCATTGCGCAGGTTCAGGCTGAGCGTCACATGGACCGGTTCGCCTTGCGCCAGCTGCACGGCGGTTGCGGCTGGGGTTACCACGCTGGCATCGGCTGCCACGCTCTTTTGATTCGCTTGGACTTGCGGCAAGAACGCTTGGGTCTTGGTGGTGACCCAAGCGCTGTTGTCCGCCACGGCTGCGTGGACAGACAATGATGCAAACACCAGGGACAGCGCCAATGACAACGCCGAAGCCTGGGGAATCGCAAAATTTGCTGCTAGTACTTTCGCTGATATTTCCGATTTCATTTGCTTATTCCTCTTGAATGGAACAGATAAAAGACGCCGCAGCCCGGCATTGCGATCGGCAATGCAAAGTTGATTTGGCGCTGGAGTCTGCATCACCGGTTGTGATGCAGGGTTTTAACGAGACGTGATGTCCGTTAACTGGATGGCCGCAGCGAGAGCGCTGGCGATGCCGGAAGATCGGGAGCTGCCGCGGTGCTGTGCGCTGCAATTGATGAGCAGCGCGAGCGGCACGGGCGGATGGAGATCGAATTGAATCTGGTGCAAATCATGAGACTTCCCTCTTGAGGATTAACCACGGCATCGATGACTCTTTTGGAGCGGATGCCGTGTGAAAAATCAACGCTTCACATCTTTTTTTATGATTCAAAACTATCTGTCTGACGATCCAGAATAAATCAATTGCGCTCAAGAAACAATAGAAATTGAACTGATATTTTCTTCTATCGAATCATGTATTTCGCTGCATCCATGTTTTCGTTAAAACCCCGTTAAAACCCTTGTATTCATTGGCTCGAATCGATTCCCGCACCGATGATGGGAGCACTCTCCGGCTTGATATTCCGCGTCGAAAAAAACGCACCAAAATTAATCATCGAACGCGGCAATGTGGCCCATAAAGTGGCGCCGACAATCAGCGCGCCGCCGACCCAGGACAGCGCGCCAAGTTTTTCGCCGAGCCAGAAAGATGCGAACAGTGCGCCGAATACCGGCTCGCTTCCCATCAACAGGGAAACCCGGGTCGGGTTGCTGCGCCGCAGTCCATAGTTCTGCGCAAAAAAAGCAAAGATGGTGCAAAACAACACCAGGTAAACCGTGCTCACCCAGAAGCTCGGGTCGCTTGGCAGCGGCGGCAATCCGCCTTGCATGAACAGGCTGGCGACCAGCAGGCAGCCGAAACCGACTACGCCGGATTGCACCGCGGTCAGGGTCAGGTTGGACATATCCTTGTCGACCGTCAGGCGTTTGGTCATGACCATCATGAAGGCGCGCAATAAAGCCGCCGCCAGCATCAGGCCGTCGCCCAGGTTGAATGTGAGGTTACTGCCGATGGTCAGCAGCCAGGTGCCGAAGAGCGAGACAAAAGCCACCACGAAGGCGCTGACCGGCGGCCGTTGCGCCATCACCAGCCATTCGACGAAAGGCGTGAAAACCACGCACAGGCTGATCAGGAAAGCGGCGTTCGAAGCCTGCGTCAGCGCTACGCCGAAGGTTTCGCAAATAAAGATGGCAAGCAGGATCAGGCCCAGCGGCACGCCGGCACGCAATGCCGCCCGTCCTTCCGGCCTGGCCAGCTGGCGCAGGCTGGGCAGCAGCAAAAAAAAGGTCATGCAAAACCGGATCGCGACAAATCCCAGCACCGGATAAAACACCAGCGCGTCCTTGGCGACGCCATAGCTGGTGCCCCAGACGATCGCAACCAGCAGCAACAGCAAGTCGGCGAACCAGAGACCTTTGGCAGATGAGTTGGGGGATCGGCTGGCAGATGAGATCGTCACTTCGCTTTACTCCGGATAGCGCCACCGGCGCTATCAGTTAAGAAAAAAAAACGTTCCGCCTAGGTGGAGGCTGAGCGGAACAAACGGCGGGAGCACCGAGGATATTGGTCAGGGGTAGATCACACTTAACTAAGCACACTCAATCAAGCACGCCTGGTTAAGCTTAAGTTCTGGTATAGGCAATCACCAGCACGTCTCTGAATGCTTCACGCTTGGCTTCATACGGCAGCACCTTGGTCACGCCGTGCATGGTGCGGGCATCGTCGGCCAGCATCAGGTCCATCGGATCGGTCAAGGTATAGCGGCACATCAGCTTGCCGGCGACATCGGTAATATAAGTTTCGCCGCCGGCCACGTTATGACGGCGCACCATCATGGTCACGATGTAGTCGACGCCGTCGCGGTGCAGCCCTTCCGGCGTCGGGTTGCCCGGAACATGGGAGCTGGCGCGTATGCGGTAAGGGTGCAGGCGGATATTCCATTTGCCGCTGTCGCCCTCGACCCTGTCGAACACTTGCGCCAGCGACAGCAGCAGGCCGGACAGGAAAGGGTTATCGATGAAGTGCTGCTCGAGCGGCTCGAAATGGCGGGCAATATCGCCATTCAGTTTATTGATGTAGCTTGGCTGCACGTATGGCGCATGCGGCAGCTGCTGCAGCACGCCTTCGGCACTGTCCAGTTCGAATGCGCTGTAGCGACGGAAACGATAGTTGCCGTTGTCGCCCATGTACTTGTCTTGCGGCAGGTTGTTCCAGCAGCTGGCGAACTCGTCCCAGGTCGCCGGATCGACATCGCAGGCAGCTTGCACGGCGCGGCCCGACATCACGCTGAATTGCCGCTGGCGCAGCTCGCTGCTGAGATGGTCGATAATGGGCGGGGCGATCCTGATGGGCGCCAAGACGTCGATTTCCATTTAGTTTTCCTCGGCCAGCAGCTTGCTGGCATCCAGCACGGAATTCGTCGGCAAAGAAAGCTGCCGGCTGGAGCGCTGCGCGGCAATATCCTTTTCCCAGCTGTCGCGGTCGGTCAGGTACAGCGGCGCATCGGCGCGGATCGCGCAGACATCGGCAGCGCCGGCGCGCAAGCGGTAGTTGACGGTGCCGCTGACATATTGCACGGTTTCCTGGATGAAGCGATCGGTAGCGGCGCGCAGAGGCGTGAACCAGCGTCCTTCGATGGCTTCCCGCACCCACAATTGTTCCATGTGCAGTTTTTCGCGCAGCAGTTCAGCATCCAGCACCGCGGTCTCCAGGTGCCGGTACGCTTCCAGCAGCACCATGGCGGCCGGCGCTTCGCGTACTTCCAGCACCTTCTCGCCCTGCTCCAGATGTTCCAGGCCGCAATAGCGGCCGATGCCGAAGGCGCCGACACGGCGGTTCAGGTGTGCGATCAGTTCCACCAGCGGCAGAGCCTCGCCGTCGATGGCGACCGGGCGGCCGCCGTCGAACCTGATCGACAGCTCGCTGCTGACAGGCGCCGGATCGACCGCGGCAGTCCAGTCAAACAACGATTCCGGCACCCAGAACGATTCCGGATTGTCGAGCGAACCGGATTCGAATTCTCGGCACCACAGGTTGGCGTCGCCGCTGATGCCGCGCGCCTGGAAGTGCGGCAGGCCGGCTGCGCGCAAGGCTTCGATTTTTTCTTCGCGGGAGATCGCGGTGTATTCGTAAGGCGTGCCGTAATAACCGGCGTAACCGAGTTGCGCAATCGCGCCGTTCAGGCGGCGCAGGGTGTTCTGCGACTGGTTGGCGGTATGGACGATGGCGTTGCAGCCGAGGCGCAAGGCGGTTTCGACCGCGAAGCGGGCGATGATCGGGCGCGACAGCGACGAGCTGATCGGATAGATGCCCATGTAGCGGGCATTGGCGCGGATCGCCGGCAGCACGGCATCTTCGGCGAACGCTTGCTGGCCGTCGATCACCAGCAGCTCGGCGCCGAAGTGCGCTGTGATCTGCTGCAGGTCGGCGGCGTTGATGCCCTCGCCCAGGTCCACCGTCAGCGCCGTGACGCGGCAACCGCTGTCGACCAGGCACTTCAAGGCATAGGTACTATCCAGTCCACCACTGAACAAAGTCAGGACATGCTCGCAGTGAGCCGCAACCAGTTTCAGGTCGTCGATGCTGCGTATTCTTTTTAGCGGCTGAATCATGGGCGCTCCGACATTCAAAAACTAGATAGTATGAATAAATCAATAAAAACAATCACTAATGAATGTAATTATGTTTTATTCCAGCAAATACGATAATCTATGTATTCAGAACAACACTTGTGCACGGCGGGAACAAATGGGAGCTAATCGATATATCAAGCTGATGCCGGACATGGCAGTGTTCGTCCGGGTAGTGGAAACCGGCAGTTTTTCGACTGCGGCGCTGGAGCTTGGCATGACGCCCTCGGCTGTCAGCCGCCAGGTGTCGCGTTTGGAACAGGCATTATCCGTCAGATTGCTGGAACGCACCACCCGCAAGCTGCGCCTGAGCGAATCCGGCAGCGAAGCCTACCAGCGCTGCCTGGAGATGGTGGGCGCGGCCAAGGCGGCGATGGAGGTCGCAGACAAGTTCGTTGCGGTGCCGCAGGGCCTGCTGCGGGTCGGCATGCCGAAAGCCTTCGGCAAGGGCGTGGTGACGCCGCTGATTGCCAGTTTCCTCGAAAAATACCCGCAGGTCGATGTGCAGCTGATACTCACCGACCGCCACGTCGACCTGATCAACGACGACGCCGACCTGGTGATCCGCATTACCAGCCAGCCGGCCGACGGCCTGGTGGCGCGGCCGCTGATGTCGATCGACCAGGTGCTGTGCGCCACCCCCAGCTACCTGGCCCAGCACGGCACGCCGAAACAGCCGCAAGACCTGTGCAGCCACAGTTGTCTCTATCTGGGCGAAAATCCAGGCGACTCCGACTGGCACTTCATGCGCCAGGGCGAAACCACCATCATCAAGGTGCGCGGCCGTTATATCGTCAACCACAGCGAAGCGCGCCTGGACGGCGTGCTGCAGAACCTGGGCATCGGCTGCCTGCCCTACTTCATCGTGCGCAACGCCCTTGAGCAAGGGCTGGTCAAAGCCGTGCTCACCGACTGGGAATTCATCGCCGCCTACCAGGGCACGGCTTTCATACAGTACTTGCCGACGCGCTACCTGGCGCCAAAAATGCGTGTCTTCATCGACCATCTGGCGTCGCACATGGAAGCCGACCTGAAACCCCTGGACCGGCGGCGCCTGGCGTCCGACAAATGAAGCGGCTGGCCGGCGGCAAGCTGGTCCTGGCGGCTGCCGGCCTGGTTTTACTATACGGCCTCCCGGCCGCCGGCTGCGGCGCCCAGCAGGTGGTGGTCGATACCGGCCATACCACGGAGAATCCCGGCGCCACCGGCCCCGGCGGCAGCCGCGAGTTCGACCTCAACCGGCAATTCACCCTCGCCCTCGGCCTGGCATTAAAAGCGCAGGGACTGGATGTGATCGATGTCGCCGCGCAAGGCTCGCCGCCCTCCTTGCCGGCGCGGACCAAAGCCAGCGCCAAGGCGGCGCTGTTCGTTTCCATCCATCACGATTCGATGCAGCAAGCCTGGCTCGACGCCGGCAGGAGCCGCGAATTTTCCGGCTACGCATTGTTTGTTTCCGCCAGCAAGCCATACTACGCGCGCAGCCTGGACTGCGCCAAAAGCATCGGCCTCCGCCTGCAGGACATCGGCGAACACCCTTCGCTGTATCACGCCGTTCCTGTCCCGGGTGAAAACCGCCCTTTGCTTGACCGCCAGCTGGGCATCCATCGCTTCGACGAACTGGCGGTGCTGAGGACCGCCGAATCACCAGCCTTGCTGATCGAGGTCGGCGTGCTGGCCAATCCCGACCAGGAGCCGCGCCTGGCGTCGCCGCAGTTTGCCGGCAAAGCCGCCCGCGCCGTCGCCGCCGGCATACGGCAGTGCCTGCCCGCGACGCCCTAGCAATCCCCCTGGCTTCAGCGATGCCGCTCGACAAAAGCCTGCAAGACCGGATCGCGCAGCGCGAATACCTCGAACAAGCCTAGTGCATCCAGCGTCGCAACGGCTTCCGCCATATGCTGCTCCGCTTGGCGGCGGCTGGCGGTCGTGGCCGACGGATCGAGGAAGGTACGGGCGTTGACCAGGAAAGCGCCGACAGTGCCCTTGCGCACCACTGTACCGTTGAAATCGCCGCTATCGACGTGGTTTGGAAGAATGTCTTCTGCTCGCATGTTTGTGCTCCTTTTAATATGGAGCCTTTAGTATGCGATGCAGAAAATGGCCTGGCTTGCGCTATTAAGCCATAATATGTCGCATGCAAGCCAAACCACACACCCTGCTGGACCCGGCCCGCGCCGATGGCCAGGACGGGCCGGAAGTCATTGCGGTGCATTGCCGCAGCGACGACTTCCGCGCCACGCCGCGCCATAACCATGCGCGCGGCCAGCTGATCGCCGCCGCCAGCGGTTTGCTCAGCATAGATACCGGCGCCGAGCGGCTGGTGGTGCCGCCCAGCCACGCCGTCTGGATACCCGGCGGGCAGCCGCACAGCCTGCGGTCGCACGGCCCGTTCGACGGCTGGAGCGTTTATGTCTCGCCTGCCGCCCATGCGCAGCTGCCGCGGCAAGCGCTGGTGCTGCAGGTTTCCGGCTTGTTGCGCGCAGCGGCATTGCGGGCGGCAGGCTGGTCGGATGCACTCACTGTCAATCAAATGCAGGCACGTGTACTGGCTGTCATCCTTGACGAAATCGCCAGCCTGCCGCGAGAAAAACTGGCGCTGCCGTTGCCGGCCGAGCGACGCCTGAAAAAAATCGCCCTGGCCCTGGCCGACAACCCGGCGGACCAGCGCAGCCTGCAGCAGTGGGCCGAGTGGGCTGCGATTGCACCCAGGACCCTGACCCGGCGTTTCGCCGCGGAAACCGGCATGCCCTTCTCCGAATGGCGCCAGCGCGCGCGCCTGATGCGCGCCCTGGAACTGCTGATGGCGGGACAGCCGGTCACCGCCATCGCCATCGATCTCGGTTATGACAGCCTGAGTGCATTCATCGCCATGTTCAGGCGCTCGCTGGGAGTCTCTCCGAGCAAATACCTGTCTGCAAAAAACAGCGTAGCCTGAACCATTGGCGGGACAGGAACAGCACGCAATTTTTACGCGGCGTTTACATGCCCGCCATCCCTTTTTAGAGAATCTTTACGTCCTGCCTGCTAATCTGTAATCATCAAAACGACCAGTAGATACTCTCTATGAATCAGGCAATTCCCGCAGCATGGCGCTTCTCTTCGCTTCCCGCTGCCGTCTCAAGAAAAATCCAGGTTCCTGCCTTGCCTTTCCCTTCGCATACGTATCGCCAGCCGACACTTCCCGTTCAAAAAGATTTCATGATGCGCATCACCGTGGATGCCGCTTCTGTGGCAGAGCTGCGCCGCGTCATCGTCAGCACCTGCGGCGACCTCATGATCTATATGCGGGTCAAGCCAGTTGACCACGCCAGCAAGATGAAATTCTGGCTGTGCCTGAGCAAGAACTCGATCGACGCCGTCATCGGCAACATCATGCGCGCCTTGCCGCAGGCAGAATTCGGCCGCATCACACCGCTGCTGCCGGCATGAGCGCCGCCGCCAAATTTCTCCCACTCCTACTGAAAACAGCAAACCATGTCCATATTTGAAGGTATCTGGGTTCCTCTCGTCACGCCTTTCCGACAAGGCAAACTCGATCTCTACGGCGCCCAGCAGCTAGCCCTGAACCTGTCCGCCGCCGGTGTCCACGGCCTGGTGGTGTGCGGTACCACCGGCGAGGCCGCGACCTTGAGCGAGCACGAGCAAGAAAAAATGTTGTGCAGCGTGATGGAAGCGACGCAGGACCGCTGCCCGGTGGCGATGGGCATCAGCGGCAGCGACACGCGCGCGGTCACGGAAAAAATCGAGCGCCTGAACGCATTGCGCCCGGCCGCTTTCCTGGTTTCGGCGCCGTCATACGTACGACCGTCGCAGGAAGGCATACGGCTGCATTTCGAAGCGCTGGCCGCGGTCGCCGAGAGTCCGCTGATCTTGTACAACATCCCTGCCAGGACCGGTGTCAATATTGATATCGCTACCGTAAGCGCGCTGGAACAGCACGCCAATATCGTAGCGATCAAGGAAAGCAGCGGCAACCTGGCGCAAACCATGGAACTGATCAACCGCACCGACCTGCGTATCCTGTGCGGCGACGACAGTTTGCTGTTCAATACGCTGTGCCTGGGTGGACACGGCGCCATTTCCGCCGCCGCGCACATACGGCCTGACCTGTTTGTGCATTTGTTCGAACTGGTGCGCACCGCACAGCTCGGCTCGGCGCGCGCCCTGTTCAAGCAGTTGCTGCCGATGATCCAGCTGCTGTTTTCGGAACCGAATCCTGGTCCGGTCAAAGCAGCGTTGGCCATGCAAGGCCAGATACAGGACGAACTGCGCCTGCCGATGACAAGGATGTCGGCGGCGGGCCGGGTCAAGCTGGCCAGGGCGCTGGAAAAATTGATGACGGTGCCGGTTGCAGGAAAAAGCGCGCAGCCGGAATCCGCCATGCGCGGCAAATCCCGGTTACTGGGCCTGGTGCGGTGAGCAGCTCTACCCTTGGCGGTGGCTGATTTCTATCCGGATCCCGCCCGGCGCTTGCAGGAAGAACACGCAGGCGCCGCGCGATTCCTGCACCAGACTGATCTGCTCGAACGGCGCAGCGGCCAGCCGGGCGTAAGCATCGTGCACCGCCTGGTCTGAATCCAGCAGGAAGCCGATATGGAATGAGTCCGGGAAAGCGCCGCTGTCCGTGGCGGCCTTGCGGTTGAGCACCAGCACCAGGCCGCCCTCGCCGCGCAGGATGACCATCTCATGGTCGCCCATGGTTTGCAGGTGCTGGAAGCCCA
Source organism: Collimonas fungivorans (assembly GCF_001584145.1). Lineage (NCBI taxonomy): Bacteria > Pseudomonadati > Pseudomonadota > Betaproteobacteria > Burkholderiales > Oxalobacteraceae > Collimonas > Collimonas fungivorans. The sequence goes on from NZ_CP013232.1 coordinate 3,828,878, forward strand.
GGTACTCCTGGAAAAAAGCCGAGGTAGCCGCAACGTCGGGTACGGGCAGGTCGATGTGGTTCAATTGCATGGCGGTTCTCCGAAAGTCAAAACCGGGTTCGACCGTGGAATGCGGAGAGATGGAAGCTGCATGCCCGAACGAACCCGTTGGGCGCACAAGCGCCGGGTTCGCCGCGGGTTCTCATGCAGGCACGAGAGCAGGGCTTCCTGGAAACAGGAAGGGAGCGGGCTTACCAATTACCGCTCCGGCCTTTTTCGACCAGGAAATTATATAACCGGCGCTGCACTCGGTCAAACGGGCTTTCCACGCAATACTTGCAAAAAATGCTTGATGCGTGTCCAATCGCCATATGAAAATTTCCCCTGCACTCCCCATATGGTCCATCGCGGCTCCGGTCGTCGGCTGGCTCTTGCTTGGCGGCTCAAGCTTTAATCTTGGCGGCTTTTATACGATATTGCTGGTGGCGGGCTTGCTCGGCAGCGTGCTGGCGGCGGTATATCACGCCGAGGTGGTTGCGCACCGGGTCGGCGAACCGTACGGCACGCTGGTGCTGGCGCTGGCGGTAACCCTGATCGAAGTAGCGCTGATCGTCTCGCTGATGCTGGCCGGCGGCGAAGAAACCACGGGGCTGGCGCGCGATACCGTGTTTGCAGCCATCATGATCATCCTCAACGGCATCGTCGGCATCTGCCTGCTGGTCGGCGCCAGCCGCCACAAGGAACAGAGCTTCGGCCAGCTGGGCGTCAGCGCTTCGCTGGCGACGCTGGCGGCGATCGCGGTGCTGACGCTGGTGCTGCCCAACTACACCTCGACGGCAGTCGGTCCGTACTACAGCGCCAGCCAGCTGGCGTTCATCGCCATCATCTCGCTGATACTGTACGGCACCTTCGTGCTGGTGCAGACCGTGCGCCACCGCGACTACTTTTTGCCGACGGAAGCAGTCAACGACGAAGATGTCCACGCAGCGCCGCCGACGATCAAGGTAGCGGCGATCAGCGGCGGCCTGCTGCTGGTTTGCCTGGGAGCGGTAGTGCTGCTGGCAAAGTCGCTGGCGCCGGCCCTGGAAACCGCGGTGGCAAGCGTCGGCGCGCCCAAGACACTGGTCGGCATCATCATTGCCGCGGTGGTGCTGCTGCCGGAAGGACTGGCCGCGGTGCGGGCCGCGCGCGCCAACCGCCTGCAGACCAGCCTCAACCTGGCGCTGGGTTCGGCGCTGGCCAGCATCGGCCTGACCATTCCGGCGGTGGCCATCGTCTCGCTCACCACCGGCTGGACCTTGTCGCTCGGCCTGGACGTCAAATCGACCGTGCTGTTGCTGCTGTCGTTCATCGTCGCCACGCTGTCGCTCGGCACCGGCCGCACCACGGTCATGCAAGGCACGGTGCACCTGGTGATTTTTGCGGTCTACCTGTTTACCACCATCGTTCCTTGAATTAAAGACCGGGGCTGGCCAGCCAGCTCCGGATTTCCTGCACCAATCGACATCATTTCCGCGCTGGCCATTGCGTCACCGCATGGAGCGGCACCACACTGGTGCGCTTATCCTGCACCAAAATCTCATCTCACCAAATATGGGCGCCGCCTGTCTCGCTTGCGCCAATATTGCTCCAAATTCAAGTAGTTCTCCCTGAATCCGGTGCACGGCGCCTCCCCTCCTCACTGGCATGCATTCTGCTAATCCCATTGTGTAATCAACGCATCCCCGTTCCAGGCTTGCCGCGTGCTTTCTTTACTCGTGTTTTTTCTGTTTTTTATAACTCACTACCGGAGGAGAAATTCATGTCACGTCGCACCGTTCTGAAAGCTACCGCACTCGGCGCTTTCGCCTTGGCCGCCAGCGCATGGCTGCCGTCTGCCTTTGCCGCGGACACCATCAAGGTAGGCATCCTGCATTCATTATCGGGCACCATGGCTATCTCCGAAACTTCGCTCAAGGATGTAGCCCTGATGGCGATCGAAGAGATCAATGCCAACGGCGGCGTGATGGGCAAGAAACTGGAACCGGTGGTGGTCGATCCGGCCTCCAACTGGCCGCTGTTCGCAGAAAAGGCGCGCCAGCTGATTTCGCAGGACAAGGTGTCGGTGGTGTTCGGCTGCTGGACCTCGGTCTCGCGCAAATCGGTGCTGCCGGTATTCAAGGAGCTCAACAGCCTGCTGTTCTATCCGGTGCAGTATGAAGGCGAAGAACTGGAAAAGAATGTGTTCTACACCGGCGCAGCGCCTAACCAGCAAGCGATCCCGGCCACCGAATACCTGATGTCGAAGGAAGGCGGCGGCGCCAAGCGCTTCGTGCTGCTGGGCACCGACTATGTGTACCCGCGCACCACCAACAAGATCCTGCGTTCCTTCCTGCACAGCAAGGGCGTGAAAGATGCGGACATCGACGAAGTCTACACACCGTTCGGCCACTCCGATTACCAGACCATCGTCGCCAACATCAAGAAGTTCTCCGCCGGCGGTAAAACCGCTGTGATCTCGACCATCAACGGCGATTCCAACGTGCCGTTCTACAAGGAACTGGGCAACGCCGGCCTGAAGGCAACCGATGTGCCGGTGGTAGCGTTCTCGGTGGGCGAAGAAGAACTGCGCGGCGTCGACGCCAAGCCGCTGGTGGGCCACCTGGCTGCATGGAATTATTTCGAGTCGGTGAAGAATCCGGTCAACACTGCCTTCATCAAGAAATGGAAAGCCTACGCCGTCGCCAAGAAATTGCCGAATGCCAGCACCGTAGTCACCAACGATCCGATGGAAGCGACCTACGTCGGCATCTACATGTGGAAACAGGCGGTGGAAAAAGCCAAGTCGACAGACACCGACAAAGTCATCGCCGCCATGTCCGGCCAGAAATTCAAAGCGCCGTCCGGCTATGAACTGGAAATGGACGCTACCAACCATCACCTGCACAAACCCGTAATGATCGGCGAAATCAAGGCTGACGGCCAGTTCAACGTCGTCAACAAGACCAAGACCACGATCCGTGCGCAGCCTTGGAGTCCCTACATTCCGGGCAATGAAGGCAAGCAGAAGCTGTAACGCTGGCTGCTTTGAATTTCATAAGGGAACGTATGCGTGTCAGCTAGCGGCAAACCAAACCGTATGGAAACGTAATTACTCCGTGGCCCGTTAAATGGGGTCAGAGTAATTTTCGCAAAAGGCGCGAAAAAAAACTCTGACCCCATTTAACTGCTTTCAGGTGGCGCTAAACAGACTAATGAAAATTTCAAGAAAAATTCTTCTCATTGCAAGTTTGTGCCTGCAGATCACGCTGGCGCATGCCAAGATCGATCCGGCGCTGCTCAAGCCGCTGGCCGGCGACGATCCTGACGCGCGCATTGTTGCCGTCAACCAGATCGCGGCGCTGGCCAACGACGACGCGCTGAAGATTCTGAATGCCCTGAATACCGACGCCCTGTACGCTCAACCCGACGGCACGGTGCTGATCGTCGACGACACTCACGCGTTCAATCCTGCCACCGACCAGACCTTGCCCACTCCCGACGATGCAGAGGGCATCAGCGTCAACAACCGTCTGCGCGGCGTAGTCGAAGGCGCTCTGTCCGGCCTGAAGCTGTTTTCGGCCAACCGCAACCAGCGCATTGCCGCCGCCACAGAACTGATAAAAACCGCCGACCCGGCGCAAATTCCCTTGGTCAGCAAAGCCCTGCACCAGGAAAGCGATCCCGAAATCCAGGCCGTCCTGCAACAGGTGATCGCTACGGCCAACCTGCATTCGGCCGACCCAGCTACCCGCAAGGCCGCTGTGCAGACCCTGGCCGGCAGCACCAACGCCAACCTGCGTCCGGCGCTGCAAAACCTGCTCGACAAGAATCCCGATGGCAGCTACATCGAGCCTGATCCGGCAGTGCGCATCGAAGCGGTGCGCACCCTGGGCGTACTGGACCGCCACCTGGCGACGGTCGACTTCATCGGCAAGGTGTTTTACGGCATCTCGCTCGGCAGCGTGCTGCTGCTGGCAGCGCTCGGACTGGCCATCACTTTCGGCCTGATGGGCATCATCAACATGGCGCACGGAGAACTGCTGATGATAGGCGCCTACACTACCTATGTCTGCCAGCTGCTGTTCCGCCAGTATTTCCCGGGCGCGCTGGACGGTTACCTGCTGGTCGCGCTGCCGGCCGCCTTCATCGTCACCGCCGCGGTCGGCATCGTGCTGGAGCGGCTGGTGCTGCGCTGGCTGTATGGCCGGCCGCTGGAAACCCTGCTTTGCACCTGGGGCATCAGCCTGATGCTGATGCAGCTGGTGCGTTCCGTCTTCGGCGCGCAGAACGTCGAGGTCGCCAATCCCAGCTGGATGTCGGGCGGCGTCACCGTGCTCGGTTCGCTGGTGCTGTCGTATAACCGCATCGTCATCATTTTCTTCGCGCTGTTTGTGGTGCTGGCGGTGTGGCTGATCCTGAACAAGACGCGGCTCGGCCTGTTTGTGCGGGCGGTGATGCAGAACCGCCGTATGGCGTCCTGTGTCGGCGTCTCCACCGGCAAGATCGACATGATGACTTTCGGCCTCGGCTGCGGTATCGCCGGCCTCGGCGGCGTGGCGCTGTCGCAGCTTGGCAACGTCGGCCCGGACCTGGGGCAAGGTTATATCGTCGATTCCTTCATGGTGGTGGTGCTGGGCGGCGTCGGCCAGTTGGCCGGCACCGTGATCGCCGCTTTCGGCCTGGGCGAGGTCAACAAGTTCCTGGAACCGGTGGCCGGCGCGGTGCTGGCCAAGATCGCCATCCTGGTATTCATCATCGTCTTCATTCAAAAACGTCCGCAAGGCCTGTTTGCACTGAAAGGCAGGAGCGTCGAATGAGCACAGCAACTATCCCGGCATCAGGGCCCACCCTGCAGCAAATCGCGGCAGCCAAGACTCCTTTGTTTTCACGCCCGGCGTGGACCGGCATCATCTTCTGCAGCGTGATCCTGGCCTTGCTGCCCGTGCTCAACCTGGCCTTCCCTGCCGGCCATGCGCTGCACATTTCCAGCTACACGGTGGCCCTGGTCGGCAAGTTCATGTGCTACGCCATGGCGGCGCTGGCGCTCGACCTGGTGTGGGGCTATACCGGCATCCTGTCGCTCGGCCACGGCGTGTTTTTTGCGCTGGGCGGCTACGCCCACGGCATGTACCTGATGCGTGCCATCGGCCGCGATGGCGTCTATCAAAGCAACCTGCCCGACTTCATGGTGTTCCTCGACTGGAAAACCTATCCCTGGTTCTGGTCGCTGACCGATCATTTCTGGTACTGCATGGCGCTGGTGGTGCTGGTGCCTGGCGTGCTGGCCTTCGTGTTCGGTTATTTCGCCTTCCGTTCGCGCATCAAGGGCGTCTACTTCTCGATTATCACGCAGGCGATGACCTTCGCCTTCATGCTGCTGTTCTTCCGCAACAATACCGGCTTCGGCGGCAACAACGGCTTCACCGATTTCAAGCGCATCCTGGGTTATTCGATCACCGCGCCGTCGACCAAGGCGGCGCTGTACCTGATCACTCTGGTTTTCCTGCTCGGCGCCCTGTTGCTGTGCCGCTGGATCGTCACTTCCAAATTGGGACGTGTGCTGCAAGCGGTGCGCGATTCCGAATCGCGCCTGATGTTCATCGGCTACAACCCGCTCTGGTTCAAGCTGTTCGTGTGGACCTTGTCGGCAGTGTTGTGCGGCATCGCCGGCGCCCTGTATGTACCGCAAGTCGGCATCATCAATCCGTCCGAGATGTCGCCTGCGAATTCGATCGAAATGGTGATCTGGGCCGCGGTCGGCGGCCGCGGTTCGCTGCTGGGGCCGATCATCGGCGCCTTCTCGGTGAACGGCCTGAAAAGCTGGTTCACCGGCGCTTTCCCTGATTTGTGGCTGTATGCCCTAGGCTTGATTTTCATCCTGGTCACGCTGTTCATGCCGCAGGGCATCCTGGGCCTGGCCGACAAGTTGAAAAGCAAGTTCAAGAGCGGCAAGGAGACGGCATGAGTCAACGCATTAGTCAAATCTATAACCCGGCGCAGCCATCCGACAAGGTCGACAACGCCCTGCACGCCGACTATGGCACCTCGTATGCGCGGATCAAGCCGGAAGGCGTCGACACCACCCACGGCGCCATCCTTTACCTGGAAAACATCACGGTTTCCTTCGACGGTTTCAAGGCGCTCAACAACCTGAACCTCGACATTTCGGTAGGCGAGCTGCGCTGCATCATCGGCCCCAACGGCGCCGGCAAGACCACCATGATGGATGTCATCACCGGCAAGACCCGGCCTAGCGCCGGCACCGCTTTCTTCGGCCAGAGCATAGACCTGACCAAACTGACCGAATACGACATCGCCCACGCCGGCATCGGCCGCAAATTCCAGCGGCCGACAGTATTCGAGCAGCACACCGTGTTCGAGAACCTTGAGTTGGCGATGAAGATGGACAAGCGTGTCAAAACCACCCTGTTTTCCCGGCTGAGCTCGGAACAGGTCGACAAGATCGACGCCTGCCTGCGGCTGATCCGCCTGAACGGCAACGAACGGCGGTTGGCCGGCCTGTTGTCGCACGGCCAGAAGCAGTGGCTGGAAATCGGCATGCTGCTGATGCAGGAACCGCAGCTGCTGTTGCTGGATGAACCGGTGGCTGGCATGTCCGATGCGGAAACCGCGCGCACTGCCGAGCTGCTCAACGAACTGCGCGGCAAACATTCGATCATGGTGGTCGAGCACGACATGGGTTTTGTCGCCGAAATCGCCCAGCAGGGCAAGGTCACGGTGCTGCATGAAGGCTCGGTGCTGGCGGCCGGCAAGATGTCGGAAGTGCAGGCGGATGAGCGCGTGATCGAAGTTTACCTCGGACGCTAGAAGACTATGCTGAACGTTGAACAACTGAACCAGTATTACGGCTCCTCGCATACCCTGCGCGGCGTCTCGCTGTCCCTGGAAAAAGGCAAATGCCTGGCTCTGCTGGGCCGCAATGGCGTCGGCAAGACCACCCTGCTGAAATGCCTGATGGGCGTGCTGCCCAGCGCCAGCGGCAAGGTGACGCTGGAAGGGCGCGACATCACCAGCCTCAAGCCGCACCAGCGCGCCGCCCTCGGCATCGCCTATGTGCCGCAGGGACGTGAAATCTTCGCCCGCCTGTCGGTGGAAGAAAACCTGCTGATGGGCATGGCCACCAAATCGGGCAAGAAGGCTCTGCTGATCAAGGATGAGGTCTACGAACTGTTCCCGGTGCTGAAGGAAATGCTGCAACGGCGCGGCGGCGACCTGTCCGGCGGCCAGCAGCAGCAGCTGGCGATTGCCCGCGCCCTGCTGGCCGAACCCAAGCTGATCATCCTGGACGAGCCGACCGAAGGCATCCAGCCCTCCATCATCAAGGACATCGGCCGCGTGATCCGCCTGCTGCGCGAACGCGGCGACATCGGCATCCTGCTATGCGAACAGTACTTCGATTTCGCGCGTGACCTGGCAGACAACTTTGTGGTGCTGTCGCGCGGCGAAGTGGTGGCCGCCGGCAGCCAGGACAGCATGGATGACGACAGCGTGAAACGGCACTTGGCGGTATAGTGCTCCATGGATAATTTCACTGCTCAGCCCATGCCGGCTAGCGCCGAGCCCGTTGTGCCCACAACCCTGCCCGCAGCCCCGTCCGACGCGGTGCGGGGCGCCGGCAACCAGGCCTGGCTGTCGCTGCGCTTTGGCGACGACCAGGGCACCACGCGCCTGCTGGAGCGCGCCCATTACGGTCCCTTGCGCGTGCAAAAGGCGCTGTATCCGGAACATCCCTCGATCTGCCACGCCATCATCGTCCATCCGCCCGGCGGCGTAGTGGGCGGCGACCAGCTGGCCATCAAGGCCGACGTCGGCGCCGGCGCCCATGCTTTCCTCACCACGCCCGGCGCCGCCAAGTGGTACCAGGCCAACGGCAAGCTTTCGCAGCAGCAGGTCAAACTGCAGCTTGCCGATTCGGCAACGCTGGAATGGCTACCGCAGGAAACCATTTTTTTCGACCAGGCCGAGGTTGCGCTGGTCCATGAAGTCGAACTGCAAGGCGAAGCCCGCTACATCGGCGGCGAAATCCTGTGCTTCGGCCGCACCGCCTCGGGCGAAACATTCAACAACGGCCGCATCTCGCAGCAGACCAGCATCCGCCGCGACGGCAAACTATTATGGTTTGAACAAGGCGCGCTGAGCGGCGCCAGCCCGGCCATGCACAACCACCTGGGATTGGCGGGCTGTACTGTCTGCGCCACCCTGGTGGTGGCCGGCAAGCCGTTTTCACCTGGCTTCGTACAACAGTTGCGTGAACTCTCGAACCAGCTGGCGGCAGGCCAGGCCGGCGTCGGCGTCACGCAGGTGAAGTCGGTCCTGGTGCTGCGCCACCTGGGTCACTCCAGCGAACTGGCGCGGCAGTGGATGATGCAAGCCTGGCAGCTGATCCGCCCGCAACTGCTTGGACATGAAGCATTGATACCGCGTATCTGGAACACATGAATCGACACCACCAACGTCATAGAAAAGAAAGAAAAGCCACATGGACTTGACGCCGAGAGAGAAAGACAAGCTGCTGATCTTCACCGCCGCCCTGCTGGCGGAACGACGCCTGGCGCGCGGCCTGAAGCTGAACTACCCGGAAGCGATCGCTCTGATCAGCGCCGCCATCATGGAAGGCGCGCGCGACGGCAAGAGCGTCGCCGAACTGATGTCCTACGGCAGCCAGATCCTGACGCGCGCCGACGTGATGGACGGCATCGCCGAAATGATTCCCGACATCCAGGTCGAAGCCACTTTCCCGGATGGCAGCAAGCTGGTCACCGTGCATCACCCCATTCCCTAACCAGCGCCGGAGCCAACATGATTCCAGGAGAAATGCAGATCCAGAGCGGCGACATCGAACTCAATGTCGGCCGCCGCTGCAGCAGCGTCACCGTCGCCAACAGCGGCGACCGGCCGATCCAGATCGGCTCGCATTTTCATTTTTACGAAGTCAACCCGGCCCTGCTGTTCGAGCGCGAGGATGCCTACGGCATGCGGCTCAATATCGCGGCCGGCACCGCCGTACGTTTCGAGCCGGGCCAGAAACGCACGGTGGAACTGGTGGAACTGGCGGGCGACCGCATCGTCTACGGCTTCAACGGCAAGGTCATGGGTGCATTGGCGAAACGAGTAAAATCATGAGCAAGATCTCAAGGCACGCCTACGCCGAAATGTATGGCCCGACCACCGGCGACCGCATCCGCCTGGCCGATACCGAGCTGTTCATCGAAATCGAAAAAGACTACGCCACCTATGGCGAAGAAGTGAAGTTCGGCGGCGGCAAGGTGATCCGCGACGGCATGGGCCAGTCGCAACGTATGCATAGGGACGTGATGGACACCGTGATCACCAACGCCGTGATCATCGACCACTGGGGCATCGTCAAGGCCGACATCGGCATCAAGGGCGGCAAGATCGCCGCCATCGGCAAGGCCGGCAATCCGGATATCCAGCCGGACGTGACCATGGTGATCGGCGGCGCCACCGAAATCATCGCCGGCGAAGGCAAGATCGTCACCGCCGGCGGCATCGATTGCCATATCCATTTCATCTGCCCGCAGCAGATGGAAGAAGCCTTGATGAGCGGCGTCACCACCATGCTCGGCGGCGGCACCGGCCCGGCGGCAGGCACCGCCGCCACTACCTGCACACCCGGCCCGTGGCACCTGCATGCGATGCTGTCGGCGGCCGACGCCTTCCCGATGAACCTTGGGTTCCTCGGCAAGGGCAACATCAGCCTGCCGGGTCCGCTGGAAGAGCAGGTGCGCGCCGGCGCCATCGGCCTCAAGCTGCATGAAGACTGGGGCTCGACCCCGGCCGCCATCGACAACTGCCTGAGCGTGGCAGACCGCATGGACGTGCAGGTCGCAATCCACAGCGACACCTTGAACGAAGGCGGCTTCCTGGAACACACGCTGGCGGCGTTTCAAGACCGCACCATCCACACCTTCCATACCGAAGGCGCCGGCGGCGGCCATGCGCCGGACATCATCGCCGCGGTCGGCAACAGCAATGTGCTGCCCTCTTCCACCAACCCGACCCGGCCGTTTACCGTCAACACGCTGGACGAGCATCTCGACATGCTGATGGTCTGTCATCACCTGGATGCTGCGATTGCCGAAGACGTGGCGTTTGCCGAATCGCGCATCCGGCGCGAGACGATTGCGGCCGAAGATATCCTGCACGACATCGGCGCCATCAGCATGATGTCCTCCGATTCGCAAGCCATGGGCCGGGTCGGCGAAGTCATCCTGCGCACATGGCAGACTGCGCACAAGATGAAGGGCCAGCGCGGCAAGCTGGCCGAGGACAGCGGCAGCCAGGCCGACAATTTCCGCGTCAAGCGCTACATCGCCAAGTACACAATCAATCCCGCCATCACCCACGGCATCGCGCATGTGGTGGGTTCGATCGAGGTCGGCAAGATCGCCGACCTGGTGCTGTGGAAACCTGCTTTCTTCGGCGTCAAACCCTCCACCATCCTGAAGAGCGGCATGATCGCGGCGGCGCAGATGGGCGACCCGAACGCCTCCATCCCGACGCCGCAGCCGGTGCACTACCGGATGATGTTCGGCGCCTACGGCGGCGGCCTCAAGACCTCGCTCACCTTCGTCTCGCAAGCGGCGTACGACGACGGCATAGGCGAACGCCTGAAGCTGAACAAGCCGGTGGTAGCGATCAAGGACGTGCGCCACCTGCGCAAGCACCACATGATCCACAACAGCGCCACGCCGCATATGGAAGTCAATCCGGAAACCTATGAGGTGCGTGCCGACGGCGAGCTGCTGGTGTGCGAGCCGGCCAGCGTATTGCCGATGACGCAGCGCTATTTCTTATTCTGATTTTATTGCGACGAAAACAAGATGTTAATCCTCAACACAAAAGTAGAACATGCCGACTTGATCGACGGCGAACTGGTCCTGCCCTATGAGCTGCGCGAGAAAAGCCGCCTGCGCGCGACCCTGAGCAGCGGCGAAGAAGTAGGCGTATTCACGGTGCGCGGCACCGTATTGCGCCATGGCGACCTGCTCAAGGGCAGCGACGACAGCGGCGCGGAGCGCGTGGTCAAGGTCATGGCGGCCGCGGAAGCGACCTACCGTATCGAGTGCGCCAGTCCGCACGCCCTGCTGCGCTGCGCTTTCCACCTGGGCAACCGGCATACCCAGGCCCACGTCGGCGACGGCTTCCTGCGCATACGCAAGGATGCGGTGCTGAAGGAAATGCTGCAGGGCCTGCAGGCCACGGTCACCGAGGAACTGGCGGCGTTCGAGCCGGAATCGGGAGCCTACGGCGGCGGCCACCACCATCATCACGACGGCCTGCTGGCGCCGGTGCCGTTGCGCCAGAAAATCCACCGGCCCAGCGACAAGCCCAACCAAGAGCCCGGCGCCTAAGCCCGGCAGGCAAGATGAACGCGACCGCGCTGCTCCACCTGCTGCAACTGGCCAGCCCATCGTTGCCGATCGGCGCCTACAGCTATTCGCAGGGACTGGAAACGGCGATCGACAGGGGCTGGGTCAAGGATCCGGAATCCGCGCGCGACTGGATCAGCAACAACCTGCGGCAAGTGGTGGCGCTATTCGAGGCGCCCGTCTTGTGGCGCCTGCTGCAAGCGTTCGAAGGCCGCGACGGCGCCGCGGTTGCACTGTGGACTGAACGCTTCATCGCAGCGCGCGACACGGCGGAATTCCGCGCTGAAACCATACAGATGGGATATTCGCTGGGCAAGCTGGCGATCGAATTGCAGGTAGGCGACGCCAGCCTGCTGGCGATCCTGCAGGCGCAGCCGGAACTGCCGCTGCCGACCGCCTACGCCTACGCCGCGGTGGCGCTGCAGGTGCCGCATGAGGCGGCGCTGCTGGGCATGCTGTTTTCCTGGGCGGAAAACCAGGTGCTGGTATGCGTCAAGTCGGTCCCGCTGGGCCAGGTTGCGGGCCAGCGCCTGTTGCTGTCTTTGCAGGCGGAACTGCAGCTGGCCGCACGGCATGCGCAAGAACTGGCCGACCATGAACTGTCCAACTGGGCGCCGGGCCTGTCATTGCTGTCGATGCAGCATGAAGAACAATACAGCCGTCTCTACCGCTCCTGAAACCAAACATTCAATATTTTTAAGCGAATCTCAAAATGACCACTTCCTCAATATCCAATCCACTGCGCGTCGGCATCGGCGGCCCGGTCGGCTCCGGCAAGACCGCCCTGTGCGAAATGCTGTGCAAAGGCATGCGCGACCGTTACGACATGGCGGTCATCACCAACGACATCTACACCAAGGAAGACATGGAGATCCTGCTGCGCGCCGATGCCTTGCCGGCGGAGCGCCTGATGGGCGTGGAAACCGGCGGCTGCCCGCACACCGCGATACGCGAAGATGCTTCGATCAACCTGGAAGCGATTTCGCGCATGAGCGCCGACTTCCCCAATCTCGACCTGATCCTGCTGGAGTCCGGTGGCGACAACCTGGCAGCCACCTTCAGCCCTGAGCTGTCCGATCTGACCATCTACGTGATCGATGTCGCCGGCGGAGAAAAAATACCGCGCAAGGGCGGCCCCGGCATCACTCGCTCCGACCTGCTGATCATCAACAAGACCGACCTCGCCCCCTACGTCGGCGCCAACCTGGATGTGATGGCGCACGATGCCAAAAAGATGCGCGGCGAACGGCCGTTCATTTTCACCAACCTGCGCAGCGGCGACGGCGTTGAGCAAGTGATCGCTTTTATCCGCCAGCAAGGTTTGCTTGATCAACCTAAGTGAGCAGCCTAAATGAGCACTCAAATGAATTCTTCAAATAAACAGCCATTTTCAAGGAGCCCTGCCATGTCCCATCCCTCCGCCAGTACTTATGGCCGCCTCAGCGCGCTGGCTTTTGCCGCCCTCAGCGTCGCCCCGGCCTTCGCTCATCCCGGCCATCCCGATGCGTTCGGCTTCAACAACGGTTTTGCCCATCCATTCTCCGGCATCGACCATTTGCTGGCGATGCTGGCGGTCGGCTTGTGGGCAGCGCAAAACAAGCGCTCCGCGCTATGGGTGTTGCCGCTGGCGTTTCCGCTGATGATGGTGGTCGGCGCGCTACTGGCGTTCGCCGGCTTGCAGATGCCCGGGGTTGAAACCGGCATCGCGGCATCGGTCGCCGTGCTGGGCCTGCTGATCGCTTTCGCCATCCGCATGCCGCTCTGGGCCAGCGCCAGCGTTGTCTCCGTCTTTGCGCTGTTCCACGGTTATGCGCACGGCAGCGAGTTGCCGCACGGCGCCTCGGCGCTTTGGTATGGCGTCGGTTTTGTGGCAGCGACGGCGCTGCTGCATCTGCTCGGCCTGGCGATCGGCCTGGTCGCCGGGCAAAAAATGGCGACGCAGGCAGTGCGGCTGGGCGGCGTGGCGATTGCGGCGGTAGGCGGCTATTTGCTGTCCGGCGCATTCTAGAAAAACAAGCATCTACTGAGCAGCCGCGGCTTGCGGCTGCTCAAACAAAAAGCCAGGTTCTTCCGCAGTTTTGCTGCGGAGACCTGGCTCTTTTTTTGTACGGTTCCCGATCCATTCAAATATGCTAATGTCTCTTAGCGTGACAAATCATTGCACTCCTTTTTTGCTCATCTGGACTGGACATAACATGACTACCTCGATTGCATACCGGATACCCGGCCGCGCCCGCGATCTCGGCGAACTGGTGGTGCGCCGCGTACTGCCCGCCGGCCGCCACCAAAGCGTGGGGCCTTTCCTGTTTTTCGACCACATGGGGCCGGTCGACTTCCCCAGCGGCAAGGGCATCGATGTCCGCCCGCATCCGCACATCGGCCTGGCGACGGTCACCTATCTGTTCGAAGGCGCGATCCGCCACCATGACAGCCTGGGCAACGACCAGGAAATCATTCCCGGCGACGTCAACTGGATGACGGCCGGGCGCGGCATCGTCCACGCCGAACGCACGCCCGCGGCGCAGCGCGCCAATGGCTGGCGCTTGCACGGCATCCAGACCTGGGTGGCGCTGCCGCTGGCCGACGAACAAGGGCCGCCGGCTTTCGTCCACCATCCGGCCGCCAGCCTGCCCTTGGTCCAGGGCGACGGTTACCGGCTGCGCATCATCGCCGGCCGCGCTTTTGGCCGGCAGGCGCCGGTCAAAGTCCTGGCGCCGACCTTGTATGTCGCCGCCGAAATGCAGGCCGGCGCGCAGTTCACGCTGGAGCCGGAATATCCGCAGCAAGCCGTGTATGTCGCCAGCGGCAGCGTGACCATCGATGGCGAAGTGCTGGGAATGGGTGAGCTGGCCGTGCTGGAACCGGATCGGGCGGTCAATATCGCTGCCAGCGAAACGGCCCAGGTCATGCTGCTGGGCGGCGCTCCTATTGACGGGCCGCGCACCATCTGGTGGAATTTTGTCGCCAGCGATCCGCAACTGATCGAGGCCGCCAAAGACAACTGGCGCGAACAACGCTTCGATCCGGTGCCGGGCGACGATGAACGAATCCCCCTGCCGGAAGCATAAGCATAGATTTCAAGTTCCATTTCCAGACCTTGCAAAAGTCAACAGCCGATGACAAAATATGTGGTGTAGTCCACACAAGGAAAAATTGGTGAAATCACCCACGAGAAATGCAGGCGAAACCCGCGAGCGCATCCTGGCGGCGGCACGCATATGGTTTTCGCGCGACAACTACCAGAACGTCGGCATCCGCGACATTGCAGCCGACGCCGGCGTCGATGCGGCGCTGGTGAACCGCTATTTCGGGAGCAAGGAAAAGCTGTTTGCGAAAGTGCTGGAAGGCGGCTTCCTGCTGGAAGAACATCTGACGGGAGATCTCTGCGATTTTGGCGCATACATGGTGGCGCGGATCATGGCCGATGCCGAACCGCAGCCGGACCGGGAGTTCGATGCCTTGCGCGTGCTGTTGCGCGCAGCCGGCAGCCAGCTGACCGCACCCATCGTCGCCGAACGCTTCCATGCCGAATTCGTGCAGCCGCTGGCGGCACGGCTGCGTGGACCTGATGCGGAGTTGCGGGCGGCGCTGGCGGCGTCCTACATCATCGGCCTGGCCACCATGCGCCATGCCCTGCTCTCGCCTTTTCTCCCGCACACCAGCCTGGACCAGGTTGCCGCCCGGACCGGCAGCGCGATCCAGGCCTGCATCGATTCATAAGCGCAACCTGCTCAGAATTCAAGGACGGCTTTGCCCCGGCCGCGCCCGGAGTACGCATAGTCGATTGCCTACTGTATTCGAGCCAGCGCCATGTCAACAGCAGGCTGCGCGCGCCCTGACTTAAGGGCCTCGTTGAAATACCGCGGCGACGGCGGTCACTGCATTTGCACCTTCGGTTTCCACAGCGACCAGCCGAGGTTCATGCCGGCCGCCGCGATCAGGATAGCGGCGGCGCCGGCCAGCTGGCTCAGCTGCAGCCGGTGGCCGAAGGCCAGGAAATCCACCGCGATCGCCACGATGGGATAGATGAAAGACAGCGATCCGGTCAGGTAGGTCGGCAATTTCTGGATCGCGCCATACAGCAGGATATACATCAGCCCGGTATGCACCACGCCGACCGTCACCAGAATGCTCCATGTGCCGATATCGGAAGGCAGCGCCGACAAGCGCGCAAAAGGCGCCAGCATCAGCATGCCGACACAGACCTGGACCAGGGCGATCAGGTGCGGCGGCGTGCCGGCCAGTTTCTTGGTGATGATGGCGGCCACCGCATAGAAAAAAGCCGCGCCCAGGGCCATCAGTATCCCCGCCAGATAATTGCTGCCGCCATCGGCGGCGCCCGGCTGCGCCAGCACGATCAGCAGCATGCCGCCGAAGGCGATCGCGAGCCAGGTCAGCTTGTTGAGGGTCAGCCGCTCGGAAAAGAACACTGCGCCCAGGCCTACCAGCATGAACGGCTGGGTGTTGTAGACCGCGGTGGAGATCGAGATCGAAGCGTGCGAATAAGAAATGAACAGCAACAGCCAGTTGATGACGATGGCGACCCCGCCCAGCGCGGCCAGGGCCAGCAGGCGCAAGGTGATGGCGCCGCGCAGTAAACCCATGGCGGCGCAGACCAGCAGCAAGGTCGCCGCGCCGAATACGCAGCGCCAGAACACCACGTCCAGCACCGGCTGCCCGGACACCACGACGAACCAGCCTATGGTTCCCGAAATAATCATGGCGGCGGTCATTTCAACCGTGCCGCTTACCTTCTTGTTCATATAAAGCCCCAAAAAGTCGTCAGAGCCTGATAATCTCACTTTATAACTGCGTTTTCCATGCCCAATAAAAGGAAATATACTGTCAATACCTTAATATATTAGGCAATATCGCCGATATCCGGAGAAATCTAAAATGCTGAACAATGTCGACCAGCGCATCCTCGAAACCCTGCTCAAAGATGCCCGCATTTCGCTGAAAGAACTAGGCCAGCAGGTCGGCCTGTCCTCGCCCAGCGTGTCGGAACGGTTGCACCGGCTCGAGGAACGCGGCGTCATCCGCGGCTTCACGGTAGATATCGATCCGCAGGCGCTGGGCTACCAGATGCAAGCCATCGTGCGCATCCGCCCTTTGCCTGGCAAGCTGCAGATCGTGCAGAAGCTGATCGAAGACACGCCCGAATTCTGCGAATGCGACAAGGTGACCGGAGAGGATTGTTATATCGCGCGCCTGTTCGTGCGTTCCATCGCCGAGCTGGACCAGATCATCGACCGCATCGCCGACAAGGCCGAGACCAATACCGCGATCGTCAAGGCGCAGCCGATCAAGCGGCGGCCGCCGCCGTTCAGGGCCGAATAGATAAAACGTCGAGGGAGCAGATAGCAAAACGACCCGGCCGCAGCTGCGAACGAGTCGTTGGATGAATACTGGCGCATGAATGCAGGGAAGCATCCGGCGACGGCAGTTTACCGATAAAGGAGAAGACTCCCGGAACCCAGTCCTATCTGGAAAGTGGCCCCGGCGAAAGATGAATCTACTCTTGTATCGGCACCTTGCGGAGAACGACGGCAAGACTCCGGAAAAACCATGCGCGCAGGAATTCTGCGAGGCAAATCAGGAGAAAATCAAGGCAGGATTTTTTACTGAAACGACAAGGAAGACATGTTCATCTTCCTTGCCTGGAATATGGAGCGGGAGAAGAGTCTCGAACTCTCGACCTCAACCTTGGCAAGGTTGCGCTCTACCAACTGAGCTACTCCCGCGTATGGAGTCTGGAGGCGGGGGTCGGGATCGAACCGGCGTAAACGGCTTTGCAGGCCGCTGCATAACCACTTTGCTACCCCGCCAGGGGTGTGCCTACTGCAAAATCAGAGCATATTGGCTGGATGGAGATCAACCAGGCAATACGATCAGCTACTGATTTTACATAAAAAAAGGAAGCTTTTTCCAGCTTCCTTTTTTGAATCTGGAGCGGGAGAAGAGTCTCGAACTCTCGACCTCAACCTTGGCAAGGTTGCGCTCTACCAACTGAGCTACTCCCGCATTTGTTTCTTTTTCTGTATCAACTACAGAGACGACATTATAGTTGTTCTACAGAGATTGTCAATGATTTCGAAAAATTTTCGTCACACATTTTCAAAACACCGTTTCACAACACCAACATTTTACTTCACTGCTTGTTGTTTTCTTTTGCTGCGGTAGTTTCCTTGATCAGCGGCCAGGCTTTACGCAAATAATAAAACATGGACCACACCGTCAACACCGCTGCAATCACCAGCAGCACCTGTCCCCAGAAACGGGTATCGATGCCAAGCAGGTCGCCATAATACAACAACATCGGGATTGCGACCATCTGTGCCGTGGTTTTAATTTTACCGATCGAACTGACGGCCACCGATTTCGATGCGCCGATTTGCGCCATCCATTCGCGCAAGGCGCTGATCGCAATCTCGCGGCCGATGATCACAAACGCGATGATGGGATCGACCCGCCCCAGGTGCACCAGCACCAGCAAGGCGCCGGCGACCATCAGCTTGTCCGCGACCGGGTCGAGGAAAGCGCCGAAAGCCGAAGTCTGGTTCCAGCGCCGCGCCAGGAAACCATCGAACCAGTCGGTCACGGCGGCCACGATGAAAATGATGGTCGACGCCAGGCCCAGCTGCAGCGTCGAAAAACCGAGGTCGGGAAGATAGAAAACGCCGACCACCAACGGGATCAAGGCAACACGTAACCAGGTCAGTAAAATCGGAATATTGAATGGCATAAAAATTATTATAGATAAGTAAGGAGCCAACTGTTCGTACTTTAATTATCTAGGAGTATGCCGTAGTTGGGAAACAAAACCTGCAAAAGCAACAAGCAATGCAACACAGTGCCAACGGGTCCTAGTGAAGTTGCTTGTAGATTTCCTCCGCCAGCAGTCGTGATATGCCTTCGACCGAGGCGATATCCTCGATGCTGGCGTCCGCCACGCCACGCAGGCCGCCGAAGCGCGCCAGCAGTTTCTGGCGGCGTTTGGCGCCGATTCCCTCGATCTCTTCCAGCCGCGAACTCTGGCGCGCCTTGGCCCGCTTGGCGCGCATGCCGGTGATGGCGAAACGGTGCGCCTCGTCGCGGATCTGCGCGATCAGCATCAGGGCTGCCGATTCCTTGCCCAGCTCGCGTGCGGCGCGGCCGTCGGCGAAGATCAGCGTTTCCAGCCCGACCTTGCGCCCTTCGCCTTTGGCCACGCCGACGATCAAGCCGATATCCAGCCCCAGTTCCGACAACACCTGGCGCGCCATTTCAACCTGCCCCTTGCCGCCGTCGATCAGGACGATGTCGGGCATGAGGTTGGACGTAATGCCGTCGCCGTTAGCCACTTTCTCGTAGCGCCGCATCAATACCTGGCGCATCGCCGCGTAGTCGTCGCCAGGCGTGATGTCCTTGATGTTGTAGCGCCGGTATTCGCCGTTTTGCATGGCGTGATGATGGAACACCACGCAAGACGCCTGGGTCGCCTCGCCCGAGGTATGGCTGATGTCGAAACATTCGGCACGCAAGCTGTCGATGTCCTCGATTTCAAGGCCGAGCACTTCCACCAGCGCGCGCGTCCTCGACTGTTGCGAGCCCTGCTCCGAGAGCAATCTGGCGAGCGAAATCTCGGCGCCCTTGTGCGCCATCTCCAGCCATTGCCGGCGCTGCCCCTGCGGCTGGAACAGCAGGTTGATGCGATGGCCGCATTGCTCCATCAGCGCCACCATCAGGGCCGGCTCGTCGAATTCGATATTCAGGATCAGGGTGCCGGGAATGAAAGTATCGATGTAATGCTGCGCCATGAAGGCTTTGAGCACGGCGACTTCGATGGTTTCGCCCGCCGCTTCTTCCGGGCTCGACAGCACGCCGTCGACATGGCTTGGAAAATACGCGCGGTCGCCCAGGTGGCGGCCGCCGCGCACCATCGCCAGGTTGACGCAGGCGCGTCCGCCCTGGACGATGACGGCGACAATATCGATATCGCTGTCGCCCACGGTTTCCATGCTTTGCTGATGCAATACGCGCGACAGCGCGGTGATCTGGTTGCGCACCGCCGCTGCCTGCTCGAACTTCAGCTCGGCGGCATAGGCGTGCATCTTTTTATCCAGCGTCGACAATACTTCGGTCTGGCGTCCGCGCAGGAACTTGGCGGCGTTGTCGACATCGGTCAGGTAATCCTCATGGCTGACCAGGTTGACGCAGGGCGCACTGCAACGCTGGATCTGATGCAGCAGGCAGGGCCGGGTACGGTTGGCAAAGACGCTGTCTTCACAGGTACGCAGCAAGAACACTTTCTGCAGTATCTGCATCGATTCCTTGACTGCCCAGGCATTCGGAAACGGTCCGAAATACTGGTTCTTTTTATCCACCGCGCCGCGGTAATACGCCATGCGCGGATATTCCTGGCCGCTGATTTTCAGGTAGGGATAGGATTTGTCGTCGCGGAACAGGATGTTGTAGCGCGGCTGCAAGGACTTGATCAGGTTGCTTTCCAGGATCAAGGCTTCCGCTTCGCTGCGCGTCACCGTCGTCTCCAGCCGAGCGATGCGCTCAACCATCATGGCGGTGCGCGGGCTGGCGAGATTCTTCTGGAAATAGCTTGAGACCCTTTTCTTCAGGTCGCGCGCCTTGCCGACATACAGGATATTGTCGGCTGCATCGAAATAGCGGTACACGCCAGGCAGGTTCGGCAGCTTGGCGACGGTCTCCAGCACCACCGCGCGCGGATCGGGAATTTCAGCTTCAGTCATGATGCTAGTGTAGTGTTTCGCACATAATGGCGCTTAAGAAATGGTGGATTTTTGTGTCAGGCTAGGCGCGAACCGGAGCGATAGCTGGCCTATCGCGAGGATTCGTAACGACGCATGGCGCGAAAAGACGCCGTTTATTAAGTGTCATTATGTGCGAAACACTACACTAAATGATACCTTACAGCAGCGCCTGCACCAGCGACCTGGCGGCCAGATAACGCGCATCGGTCTGCAATGTTTCCCAGTCCATCGCCGCCGTTTGCGGCACCAGGGCCGCCAGGCGGGCACAGGATGTCGCCGACGAGTCGACAGCGTCCAGTCCCGCCAGCAGCTGGTCAGCCTTGTCCGGCGAATTGCAGATCAGGACCACGTCGCAGCCGGCCGCCAACGCCGCCTTGGCGCCGTCCAGCACGCCACCGGCCGAACCGGCCGCCTCCATGCTCAAATCGTCGCTGAAAACCACGCCGTTGAAACCGACCTCTTCGCGCAGAATGGTCAGCCATTTTTTTGAAAAGCCGGCTGAGTGCTTGTCGACCTTGGAATAAATCACATGCGCCGGCATCACCGCCGCCAGGCTCATGCCGAGCCAGTCGTAAGGCTTGATATCCTCTTCCATGATTTGCGCCAGGCTGCGGTCATCGACCGGCAGCGACGAATGGGAGTCGCCATGCACATAACCGTGGCCGGGGAAATGCTTGCCACAGTTAGCCATGCCGGCCAGCGCCAGGCCGTGGTTCAGGCTCTTCGCCAGTAAAGTGACTACGCGCGGATCGCGGTGGAAAGCGCGTTCGCCGATCACGCTGGAATCGCCATAATCAAGATCCAGCACCGGTGTAAACGACAAGTCGACGCCGCAGGCGCGCAGCTCGCTGGCCAGCACGAAACCTAGCGCGGTCGCTGTTTCGACAGCGCCCAGCACGTCGCGGTCCCATTGCTGTCCGAGCAGGCGCATCGCCGGCAGGCGGGTGAAACCGTCGGTCCTGAATCGCTGCACCCGGCCGCCTTCATGATCGACTGCAATCAGTATTCCGGGACGCTCCGCATGGATCGCGGCAGTCAGCGCGGTCAACTGGGCGCGGTCCTGGTAGTTGCGCGTGAACAGGATCACGCCGCCGGTGAGTGGATGCCGGATGCGGCGGATATCGTCTGCACTCAGGCTGGCGCCGACCACGTCCAGCATGACGGGGCCGAGCGCCGCCAGTTTTTCCGCGTGACTCTCACTGCTCATAATTTCTCCACACGATTTTTTTCCACAATGACGAAGGCGACCGCATACTCCACTTCATCGGTAATCGATACCTGGGCGGTCAGCCCCCTGCTTTGCATGTATTCTTCCAGCGCCGGGTTGACCACGACGACAGGTTTGCCGCTGGGGGCGTTCAAGGTTTGCATGGCGCGCCAGGTCATCGGCATCTTCATGCCCAGCCCGAGCGCCTTGGAAAACGCTTCCTTGGCGGCAAAACGGGTCGCCAGGAAACGGATGCCGCGCGCCTCTACCTTGGCTTTGCGCTGCAGGTATTTTTCCATTTCCTGGGGACCCAGGATTTTTTCGGCGAAACGATCGCCATTGCGCTGCAGCGCCGCGGCTATGCGCGGAATCTGAATGATGTCGGTGCCGATGCCATAAATCATCACAAGCCTTTCTATTTCCCCAGGCGTGCTTTCACCATCAGGGCTTTCATTTCGCTGACGGCGTTTTTCCAGCCGACGAACACGGCATGCGCCACGATGGCGTGGCCGATATTCAGCTCGGCGATATCGGGAATGGCGGCAATGGCCTGGGTATTGGTGTAATGCAGGCCATGGCCGGCATTGACCTTGAGGCCGCGCTTGACGCCTTCCTGCACCGCGATCTGCACCCGCTCCAGCTCGCTGCGCTGTGCGGCCTCGTCATGCGCTTCGGCGTAACGTCCGGTATGCAATTCAATTACCGGCGCGCCGATTTCCGCCGCGGCCTGGATCTGGTCGGCTTCCGGATCGATGAACAGACTGACGCGTATGCCTTCCGCCTGCAGTTGCCGCACTGCTGCCTGCACCTGGCTAAAATACTTGACGACATCGAGGCCGCCTTCGGTGGTCAGTTCATGCCGGCGCTCCGGCACCAGGCAAGAATCCTCCGGCTTGATCTTGCAGGAAAAATCGATCATTTCCTGTGTCACCGCCGCTTCCAGGTTCATCCGCGTGCGCAGTTGCGGCCGGATGATTTCGACGTCGGCATCCTTGATGTGGCGCCGGTCCTCGCGCAAATGCAAGGTGATCACGTCGGCGCCCGCCTCTTCCGCCTGCAATGCCGCTTGCAGCGGATCGGGGTAAGTGGTGCCGCGCGCATTGCGCAAGGTGGCGACGTGGTCAATGTTGACGCCAAGGTCGATCACGGCGGAGGTAGGATTGAGATAGCTCATCGTATGCTCAGGTAATGGGATTGGATTTATCGGCGGCAGTCATCTGTACTGTTTTACAGCTGCATCAGGTCGATCAGGATCTGCCGCGTGTTCAATGGCGCGCCGCCCAGGTGATGGGCCAGCAGGAAGCGCATCAGGACCTTGCTCTGGGCCTGGGTGACGACATCGCTGTAGTCTTCCCTTTCCATATCGAGCAAGGTCTTGCCGCTGACGCGCGGCCAAGAGTCGGCCGCGCGCGCAATGCGCGGACCGCGTTCGGGATCGACCACATAATTTTCGACCGGATCGACCGGTTGGCGGCTGCTGGTGCAGCGGGTGAAATCGCCGGCGACCCCGGTCTGCTTGAGCAGCGCCCGTTCAAACTGACGCAGGACGATAGGTGCCGGTTCCTGGTGCGCCAGCTGGTTCAGCGTGGTGACGTAGTGATCGAACAGTACAGCGTGCGGATCGTCGCGCGCCACCAGCTTGACCAGCAGTTCATTCAGGTAGAAACCACACAGCAAAGCCGACTTTTCCAGCGGCAGCAAGCCGCCTACCCATTCGGCGGCGATCAGGGTGCGGATTTCGGATTTGCCGCTCCAGCTGAGCGAGAGCGGCTGAAAGGTTTGCAAGACGCCGCGCAATTTCGACAAGGGGCGCTTGGCGCCCTTGGCGACCAGCGCGATACGGCCGTAATCGCGGCTGAAGACATCGATGATCAGGCTGGTTTCGCGGTGCGGGTAGCTATGCAGCACAAAACCGGGCTGGCCGGTGACGCGGGTATCGAGCGGCCGGGCCCGGCGTTTTGGCGGACCGGAAGCTACAGCGTCGCCGATGACGGCAATCAGCTGCTCCTCCGCCGCGCTGGACGGCATGGCTGCATCTGTTTCTGCGGCGGGATCGTCAGCGATGATGGCGCTCATGCTCAGTGGTGTGTGGATGTGGGCGGCAAGCTGCGAGCTGCAGGCTGCGGGCTTATTCGTAGCCGTAGGCGCGCAATCCGGCTTCATTGTCGGCCCAGCCGGATTTCACCTTGACCCAGATTTCCAGGTAGACCGGGCCGCCGAACAGGCGCTCCATGTCGAGCCGGGCCTGGGTGGAAATATCCTTGAGGCGGGCGCCCTTCTGCCCGATCACCATCGATTTGTGGGTGTCGCGCTCGACCAGGATCGCTGCAAACACGCGGCGCAGGTTACCTTCCAGCTCGAACTTCTCGATCAGGACGGTGCTGGTATAAGGCAGTTCATCGCCGACAAAACGGAATACTTTCTCACGCACGATCTCGGCGGCCAGGAATTTCTCGCTGCGGTCGGTGATGTCGTCTTCGCCGAACATCGGCGGATTGGCTGGCAGGTGCTTGCGGATTTCGCCTTGCAGGTTATCCAGCTGGAAGCGCAGCTTGGCCGATACCGGCACCACCGCGGCGAAATCGCGCATGGCGGCGATTTTCTGTGCGAACGGCAGCAGCACGGCCTTGTCCTTGACCCGGTCCGACTTGTTGATGACCAGGATGCAAGGCACGTTGGCCGGCAGCAAAGCCATCACCTGCTGGTCCGCCGGGCCGAACGTGCCGGCTTCGATGATGTACAGGATGACGTCGGCTGCCGTCAGCGTCGTGGTTACGGTGCGGTTCAGCGTCTTGTTCAACGCATTCGAATGGCGCGTCTGGAAGCCTGGCGTATCGACATACACGAACTGCGTGTCGGCCACGGTCTGGATACCGGTAATCCGGTGGCGCGTAGTCTGCGCCTTACGCGACGTAATGCTGACCTTGGCGCCGATCAGCTCGTTCATCAAGGTCGACTTGCCTACGTTGGGGCGACCGACAATAGCTATGTAGCCGCAACGGAAATCGGTTGCAGCATCAGTCGATGCCTGGGGTGTAGAGTCTGTCATGCGGTTTTCGATTTACTCGTAGTATGGGGTGCTGCATTGGATGGAGCTGCCGGGGCAGCGGCGACGGCTTCCGTCGCCTGACTGACTGCCTTGGATGGAGCGGCGACTTCGGTGCTGCCGTTGGCGGCAGGCACGTGTGCCTTGGCAGGTGCCTTGGCTGCCGCCACCTCGACCAGGGTTTTATCCTTGGCTGGGGCAGCTGATTTGACTGCATCATCCGGCGCGGCTGCAGGCGCGTCCGGCTGAATCGTCGCGATCCCGCTCAATTTCAATTGCGCGGTGCGCGGCTTGGCTTTGCGCGGCGCGGCCGGCGCTTTCACAAATGCTTTTTGCACGGCCTCCAGCGCCAGCTTGGCGGCGGCCTGCTCGCCGGCGCGGCGGCTGCCGCCGTTGCCGAAGACCTGGATATCCAGCTTCGGCACCAGGCATTCGATTTCGAATTCCTGGTTGTGCGCAGCGCCGTGCGTGGCCACCACGTTGTATTGTGGCAGGGCGATCTTTTTCCCTTGCAGGTACTCCTGCAGCAGGGTCTTGGCGTCCTTGCCGAGGGTCTTCGGATCGACCGTATCCAGGATCGGAATGTACAAGGCGCGGATCACATCGCGCGCGGCATCAAAACCGGCGTCCAGGAAAATCGCGCCGAACAGCGCTTCCAGCGTATCGGCCAGGATCGAAGGCCGGCGGAAGCCGCCGGATTTCAATTCGCCCTCGCCCAGGCGCAGGAATTGCGACAATTCCAGCCTTTGTGCGATTTCATACAGCGATTGCTGCTTGACCAGGTTGGCGCGCACCCGCGACAGGTCGCCCTCGTCTATCTTGGTGTAACGGTCAAACAATAATGAAGCGACGACGCAGTTCAGGATCGAATCGCCGAGGAATTCCAACCGTTCGTTATGCAAAGTGCTATGGCTGCGATGCGTCAAGGCCTGCTGCAATAACGTAGCATCCTTGAAAGTGTGGCCTAGCCGATTCTGCAATAACATGAGGTCCATTTTTCCGTCGACGTTTACGGTTGTCGTCCGCTGTAAGTCTTCAACGCTTCGTTCAACACCGGTCAAGACTTGGCGGTGCTGCCCGCGTAATCGATCAACAAGCTGACAGGCCCGACCAGCGGGATTTTTTTCTGGTACGCGAAGCTGATCTGGATATCGTCGCCATTCTTGGTGATTTCCAGGTCCTTGCCTGAAATCGCGTCGATATAACCAACCTCGGCCTGCTTGTTGAACGCGTTCTGGATTTCCTGCACCGTAGTGCCGGCCGTCCTGGCGCTGGCTATCGCTTTCTTGATCGAAAAATATTCGATCGTGGTCGGCGTCACCTTGGCAATCAGCACGCCGATACAGCCGAGCACCGCCAATATGACGATCAGGCCGAATAATGTGATGCCCTGCTGCTTCCGTGTAGATCCGGAAATTCTTGTCATCCCTGACTCCGCAATGGTTTTAAATGGTTTATTTAAAGAAAGTGCCGATACGCTTGAAATTACCCAGGTTCATCCAGACCAAAAATGCTTTTCCAACAATATTCTCATCCGGTACAAATCCCCAGTACCGGCTGTCTTCGCTGTTATCCCGATTATCCCCCATCATGAAATAATTTCCAGCAGGAACGGTACAGGTAAAACCTTCGGGGTTATAGGAACAGGCGTCCTTGTTAGGGAAATCCATCACACCTTCCAGCGAAATCGGCGGCCGGCCGCTGCGCACTGCGATCGTATGTTGCACGTTTGACAGGTTTTCCGTGAATTGCTGGGAGTAATCCAGGGTGTCTTCATTCAGGTAATCCGGCAGCGGCGCATAAGAAACAGCTTGACCGTTAATCGTTAAGCGCTTGTTTTGGTAAGTTATTTTATCACCGGGCACCCCAACCACGCGCTTGATGTAATCGAGCGACATATCCTTGGGATATTTGAAGACCATGACGTCGCCGCGCTGCGGGTTATTCACTTCGATCACTTTTTTATTCAGGATCGGCAAGCGGATACCGTAGGTAAACTTGTTGACCAGGATCAGGTCGCCCACCAGCAGGGTCGGCACCATCGAACTGGACGGGATCTTGAACGGTTCGTACAGGAACGAGCGCAGGAAGAACACCATGGCGATCACCGGGAAAAAGCTGCCGGAATATTCGACCCAGGTCGGCTGGCGCAGCAGGTTCGCTTCCA
This sequence comes from Collimonas fungivorans, assembly GCF_001584145.1. Taxonomy (NCBI): domain Bacteria; kingdom Pseudomonadati; phylum Pseudomonadota; class Betaproteobacteria; order Burkholderiales; family Oxalobacteraceae; genus Collimonas; species Collimonas fungivorans. Next base: position 3,855,480 of record NZ_CP013232.1, read on the forward strand.
GCGCCGCGCGGCCGCTGTTCTCCAGCTTGATGCCGTCGGCGCTCAGCTTGGCGTTGCGGGCGTCGAACTCGGCCAGGGCGGCGTCGGCCTTGGCGCGCCGCTGCCTGCTCAGGTAGAAGCGGTCAAAAAACCAGATGATGCCGGTGACAACGGTCAGGACAAACAGGATTAATGCGAAATTTCCTAAAATTGATTGCAATGTCATTTTTCATCCACTTGTAAGATTGCCAGGAATGCTTCTTGCGGGATCTCGACGGAACCCACTTGCTTCATCCGTTTTTTACCGGCCTTCTGCTTTTCCAGCAATTTGCGCTTGCGGCTGATATCGCCGCCGTAACATTTCGCCAGCACGTTCTTGCGCAGGGCCTTGACGTTCTCGCGCGAAATGATGTTGGCGCCGATCGCCGCCTGGATGGCAACGTCGAACATCTGGCGCGGAATCAGCTCACGCATCTTGGCGGCGACGGCACGGCCACGGTACTGGCTGTTGGCGCGGTGCACGATGATGGCCAGCGCATCGACTTTTTCGCTGTTGATCAGCATGTCGACCTTGACCACGTCGGCCGAACGGTATTCCTTGAATTCGTAATCCATCGAGGCATAACCGCGCGAGGTCGATTTCAGGCGGTCGAAGAAATCGAGCACCACCTCCGCCATCGGGATTTCATAGGTCAGCTTGACCTGCTTGCCGTGGTAGCTCATGTCGACCTGCTGCCCGCGCTTCTGGGTGCAGAGCGTGATGACCGAGCCGACATACTCTTGCGGCATGTACAGGTTGACGGTGACGATAGGCTCGCGCACCTCTTCGATATTCGACGGGTCCGGCATCTTCGACGGATTGTCCACCAGCATGATGGTGCCGTCGCGCTTGACCACTTCGTAGATCACGGTGGGCGCAGTGGTGATCAGGTCCATGTCGAACTCGCGCTCGAGACGTTCCTGGACGATTTCCATGTGCAGCAAACCGAGGAAGCCGCAGCGGAAGCCGAAGCCCAGCGCCTGCGACACTTCAGGTTCGTACTGCAGGGCAGCATCGTTCAGCTTGAGTTTTTCCAGCGAGTCGCGCAGCGCATCGTACTGGTTAGCCTCGACCGGGAACAGGCCGGCGAACACCTGCGGCTGCACTTCCTTAAAACCAGGCAAAGCCGCGGCTGCGGGCTTGGCAGCCAGGGTGACGGTATCGCCCACCTTGGCGGCCTTCAGTTCTTTGATGCCGGCGATGATGAAACCCACCTGGCCGGCGGACAGCGATTCGCGGGCCTGCGATTTAGGGGTGAACACGCCGACGCTTTCGGTCAGATGCTGGGAGCCGGTGGCCATCAGCAGAATCTTGTCCTTCGGACGCAAAGTGCCGTTCTTGATACGCACCAGCATCACGACGCCGACATAGTTGTCGAACCAGGAATCGACAATCAATGCCTGCAAAGGGGCATCCGGATCGCCTTTCGGCGGCGGCACCTTGACGATCAGCGATTCCAGCACTTCGCGCACGCCGAGGCCGGTCTTGGCCGAGCAATGCACGGCATCGTGGGCGTCGATCCCGATCACGTCTTCGATTTCGGCAATCGCATTGTCCGGATCGGCGGAAGGCAGGTCGATCTTGTTCAGTACCGGCACCACTTCCACGCCCAGATCAAGCGCGGTATAGCAGTTGGCCACGGTCTGGGCTTCCACCCCTTGCGAGGCGTCGACCACCAGCAGCGCGCCTTCGCAGGCCGACAGCGAACGGCTGACTTCGTAGCTGAAGTCGACGTGGCCCGGGGTGTCGATCAGGTTCAGGTTGTAGATCTGGCCATCCAGCGCCTTGTAGGACAGCGCCGCGGTCTGGGCCTTGATCGTGATGCCGCGCTCGCGCTCGATATCCATGGAGTCGAGCACCTGGGCTCCCATTTCACGATCAGACAAGCCGCCGCAAGATTGGATGATGCGGTCCGCCAGGGTGGATTTACCGTGGTCGATGTGGGCGATGATGGAGAAATTACGGATGTTGTTCATTGACAGACGCGATTACAAAAAAAGCGCTCTGAGCCGGGCCCGGTACAGTGTTCCGCAATTCGCGAAACCTTGCACCTGTGTCCCAGGCGAGCGCCTTTTATGACAGGTTATTCAGTGCCGCCATTTTACCGGATTTCAGAGGGGAAAACCGACAAATCAAAGGCCTGAAGATATTGCAACCAGTTTAACAAGGAAAGCGTTTTATCAACATACTCCTACAAGTATCTTAAAAGCACCTTAAAACAAGGGCTGCAAGAGTCTCTTTTCATGCTTGACGGCAGGAGTATGCGGGAAATTGTTTCTTTTTAACAAATAATAATTGCTATATCATCATGTACTCCAATGCCTAAGGCGCGGCAGTTCAGCCACCCTCATCTAGGCGGCCCCACCTAGGCGGCCCCACCCAAAAAACCTCTTACAGCATCGACATCGAGAAAATAATGGCAAAGCTGCACGGCCGGCTGGCCGTCCCTGACCCCGGCAAGCACAGGGACCAGCTCATCGTACCTGGCCACCAGTTCCGGATCCGCATCGACATCGATCAATTCGACCGTAAACCAGCCCGGGGCGCTTTCATCGGACGCCTGCAAAGCCAGCAGCGCCTGCAACATGTCTTCGCAGAGATGGCAGTAGGAACGGTTATACAGAATGAAATGGGGCTTTGACATGAATACTCCAGGACCTGGCAAATACGGCAATTCCATGGCGGCCGCGGGCCGGTAAAAACAAAAAGCTGCAGGCCTCTACGGCCTGCAGCTTCGGACTATGACGCTCAGCGCAATCAGTTGCTAGGACGCAGCGGCACGAATTGCGACGACTCACCGCGACGCACCAGCAGCACCGCCATTTTCTTCGGCTCCAGCTTGGCGACCAGGGCGTTGAACTGCTTGGCATCCTTGATATCGGTATTGTTCAGGCGCTGCACCACGTCGCCGGCGCGCAGGCCGACCCGCGCCGCACTACCCTCGGCGGTCTCGATCAGCACACCGCCGTCCACGCCCAGTTCTTTCCGCTTGGCTTCGCTCAGGTCGCTCACCGTCAGGCCCAGTGCATTGGCAACCTGTTCCTTCTTCGGCTTGGCGTCATCGTCGGCGGCGACCTTGTCGGCCGCCAGTTCGGTGATCGTGATCGGGAAATCGCGGCTGCTGCCCTTGCGCCAGACACTGATGGTGCCGCGCGCACCCGGCTTGGTGTTACCGACCAGACGCGGCAAATCGTTGGCCTTGTCAATCGCCACGCCGTTGAACTTCAAGATGATGTCGCCGGCTTGCAGGCCAGCCTTGGCCGCCGGTCCGTCAGCTTCGACCCTGGCCACCAGCGCGCCTTCTGCCTTGGGCAAGCCCAGCGATTCGGCGACGTCCTTGGTCACTTCGCCAATCTGCACGCCGATGCGGCCGCGCGTCACCTTGCCCGATGCTTTCAGCTGGTCAGATACACGCATGGCTTCGTCGATCGGCACCGCAAACGAAATTCCCATGAAACCGCCGGAGCGGCTGTAGATCTGCGAGTTGATGCCGACTACTTCGCCGCGCATATTGATCAGTGGACCGCCGGAATTGCCGGGGTTGACCGCGACGTCGGTCTGGATCAGCGGCAGGTAGTCGCCGGTGTCGCGCGCCTTCGCCGAAATGATGCCGGCGGTCACGGTGTTTTCCAGGCCGAACGGCGAACCGATCGCCAGCACCCATTCGCCGGCCTTGATCTTGTCGGAATCGCCCATCGTCAGGCGCGGCAGGTTGGCGCCGTCGATTTTCAGCAAGGCGACGTCGCTGCGGGTATCGGCGCCGATCACCTTGGCTTTGAATTCGCGCTTGTCGGTCAGCGTCACATACACTTCACTGGCGCCGTCGATCACGTGGGCATTGGTCATGACATAACCGTCGGCCGAAATCACGAAACCGGAACCGACACCGCGCGGCACTTCTTCCTGCTGCTTGGGATCAGCCTTGCGGCCGCGCTGGCCAGGAATCTGGGGCGCGGCATGTTGGGAATCGGGACGCCGAAAAAGCGCCGGAAGAAATCCTGCATTTCGTCGTCGCTGGGGTCGCCGGAATCACCCTGGCCGGCGCCGCCTTTGACTTTTTCGGTGGTGCGGATATTGACTACCGCGGGGCCGGTCTTGTCGACGATGTCGGTGAAGTCCGGCAGTCCGGATACCGGCGCGGCGATCGCCTGGGGGCCGATGCCCATCACGGCGGGAACAAAAAAAGTGGCTGCAACAGGTGCAATACCAACGACAGCGACAACCATTGCAGATAAAACGGAACGAAGCGGAACAGCCATTTTCGTAGTCATAGGGTTTTATTTGTTTTTGAGTTCAATCGAATTCGCCACCTGCCTCATCGCCGCAGGCGGCACATCGCCCACTATCGTCAGCCAATAATCGCCTTGCCGCTTGCCGACGATATTCAATGCTCCCTGCTGCAAGGATCCTTCAGTACGGCTCTGGCTGCCTGGCTCGATAAAGATCGAAATCGCCACCAGCCCGTCAGAAAAAATCAGCTGCGACACCTCGCGCCGCATTGCCGCCGCGCCGACAGCGCCCTTGGCCGGCGGCGCATCGGCCACCATGCGCTTGAGTTCGCGTACTTTCTTGAAACCGGGAGGCATGCCGGTAACCGTCCATTCGTTCAGGTTGGCCGGGTTGATCAGGTTGTTTTCCGTGTGCCAGGAGCTGGTGTTGCCAAAGCTCGGCTTCAGGTGGCTGCGATCGATATTGCCTATGTTGATCTGGGTAAAAGAAATCTGCTCGACGATCTCATTCTTGCCGTTCAGCGTTTGCGCTCGCAACAGCAGGCCGGAAATTTTTTCCGCCCACAGCTTGTAGCCATAGCGCATATTGTCTTTAGGCTCCAGCAGCACGGCCTGGCAATCGAAACCGGCAACCCGCCCGGTCTCGCCCAATTTGACATTGTAATATTCGGTCAGGTCAGCCGGCAACGCCGCCAGGATGGCCGGAAAACCGTCTTGCGTGACCCGTTTCTCGACGATCTTGGTGCGGGTCTCCGGCATATAGCCGGTGACATCCTCGTTACGCCGGATATATTCGCGCGGCTGGCCGTCGAGAATTTCCAGCTTTTCTACTTCATTCCGGCCTTCCAGCACATGCGTGATACGCGAGGTGCGTATCTGGTTCGCCTGCTGGTAGATGAAAGTACCTGAATAATTCAGCTTTTGCGCCGCCGACTGGATTTTTTTCAACAGCGCCTGCGCCTCCTGCTTGTCAGCCGCATTTGCGGCATCGGTGCTTTCCGCATGCGCGGAAAGCACCATGACCAGCGACAGAACGACTCCCAGCAAGACCCGCGTCTGCCGCATGTTAGTTATTAGCATCAGGGGCAAATGTGGCCGGCCGTGCGTATTGCGCAGCGCTATAAAGGGAAGGAGAAAAACGTTGATGCGCCGTCAGATATTCATCCATCCGCGAATCCCGCAGCACTACTCCGGAATGCGTGACGACATGATCGTCGCTGACCGCGGAGGCGGATGCCAGGGCCAGTTGCGGCGCTGCCGACTGACCGCCGACGCCGACCACAGCCGTCTGCGGCGTGATGATGAACGCCGCAGCCGCTACTGCCGCTGCCGCCATGCCCGGCAGGGCAAAGCGCTTGATCGAACGCCGGACGCCTATTCCACCGGCGTGTACGGGCTGGCCGCCACCGACAGCAATCTGTTCCGATGATTGTGCAGTGACGGCCAAGGGCGCGGCAATGATTGCCGGCTCAGCCTCCAGCCGCGCCGCCATGCGGGCGGAAAAATCCGCACTCATGGTCAACGCCATATCGTCCGAACGCATGATGTCGCCTATCTGGTGATAGACGTCCCACGTGTCGCGGCCATCCGCTTGACGCAAAGCCGCCAGTGCCATATCCACATAGGCGTTGGACAATTCCCCGTCAGCCAAGGCAGAGATCTGCTCTTGGGTTATATCTTTGGTATTCATAAGTCACCTTAAAACCTGGCCAACCCCTTCGTTCCCGAAAAACCGCTATCTTTTTTACCAACGTTTGTCGATGGCCGTATCCAGCAATGGCCTCAACTTATCTGCGATAGCTTCCCGTGCTCTAAATATCCGACTGCGTACCGTTCCTATCGGACATCCCATTGCTTCAGCAATTTCGTCATAACTCAATCCCTCAATCTCGCGCAAGGTAATCGCCGTACGCAGTTCTGCCGGCAACGCCTCCATCGCAGTATTCACGGTTTGTGCTATCTGCTTGGTGGCCAGCAAGGATTCTGGAGTGTTTATATCCCTTAGTTGCTCGCCATCGTCAAAAGTTTCTGCTTCCTCTGAATTTGCCTCGGTTGAGGTGGGCGCCCTGCGCCCTTGCGTCACCAGATAGTTCTTGGCGGTATTAATGCCAATTCGATACAACCAGGTATAAAAGGCCGAGTCGCCCCTAAACTGAGGCAGCGCCCGGTAAGCCTTGATAAAGGCTTCCTGCACAACATCCTCGGCTTCTGCCTGGTCGCGCACCAGCCGCGAAACAAGACGCATCAGCTTGCGTTGGTATTTAATAACCAAGAGCTCGAACGCCTTCTTATCGCCACGCTGTACACGCTCGACAAGCAGTTGATCAATTTCGCGTTCTGTCGTCAATCCCCATTCCCTTGTTTTGTTGCGGCTTGCATACGGGCGCGGAAATAGATAGTAAGCAATAACAAAAGTTCAATAACATGCTTATTCATTATCCAATCCAGAGAGTCCCGCCTTATTTGCCCGCGTTCGGCCGTGATTGCGATGCAATCCAGCGACATGCCACGGATAAATTTCTGAAAGTATCGTGAGACACACAATCAGGCAGTATAGCGATTGTTCGGACCGAGCCACTATCCAATCGAAGGCGCAGCAGCAGTAAATGTGACCAGAGAGTAGTGCCTTCAAGCAACTTCGCTGGCGATGGTATCTGTTTTGCAGTGGGCATGGCCTGCGCGATTGCCATATCGGCAATCCTGATGCAGCCGCTTCCGGAAATATCGATGTGAACTGCACGCCTGCCACGATAGTAGCGCGTTATTCCGTAAATAGCCGCTGCCAAACACAGCAAGGCCAGAGCAAGGCGCTCGGGTAACGCCAGATCGCCGACGCCGCCGGCGGCAATCAGGACGCCTGTCGATGCAGCCAGCAGGCATTGCAGGCTAACCAGCGCTGACAATACCCTGGAGGGCTGGATCACGGTTGACAGGGAGATCGACATCGTGACGAACTTAAAACGAATTTCGAACCGGCATCCGCGGAAGCCGGTTCGAAGCCTGCAGCAAAAGTCTAGATTTTGCCAAAAACCAGGGTGCCATTCGTGCCGCCAAAGCCGAATGAGTTTTTGACCGCGATGTCTATTTTCATGTCCCGCGCAGTATTGGCGCAGTAATCAAGATCGCATTCAGGATCCTGGTTGAAAATATTGGTGGTCGGCGGCGAGATCTGATTGTGCAAAGCCAGCACGGTAAACACCGACTCCAGGCCACCGGCGCCGCCCAGCAAATGGCCGGTCATCGACTTGGTCGAATTGACCACCAGTTTGTAAGCGTGGTCGCCGAAAGCCGCCTTGATCGCTTCCGTTTCGTTCTTGTCGCCCAGAGGGGTCGACGTACCGTGCGCATTCAGGTACTGCACCTGGTCAGGGTTGATGCCGGCATCGCGCAAGGCATTGCCTACGCAGCGACGCGGACCGTCCAGGCTTGGCGCAGTCATGTGGTAAGCATCGCCGCTCATGCCGAAGCCTAGCAGTTCCGCGTAAATCTTGGCGCCACGCGCCTTGGCGTGTTCGTATTCTTCGAGCACCAGCACGCCGGCGCCCTCGCCCAATACAAAACCGTCGCGGTCCTTGTCCCACGGACGCGAGGCGGTAGCGGGATCGTCATTACGCGCCGACAAGGCACGCGCCGACGCAAAACCGCCAACCCCCAGCGGCGATACGCTGGATTCCGCACCGCCGGCGATCATCACGTCGGCATCGCCGTACTGGATCATGCGGCCGGCTGCACCGATACAATGCAAGCCCGTGGTGCAGGCAGTCACGATCGCCAGATTCGGTCCTTTCAGACCGTATTTGATCGACAGGTTGCCGGAAATCATGTTGATGATCGATGCCGGGATGAAGAACGGACTGATCCGGCGCGGGCCGCGAGCAGTCAGTTCGGCATGCGTTTCTTCGATCAACGGCAAGCCGCCAATGCCGGAGCCGATGATGACGCCTATCCGCTCAGCATTAGTTTCAGTTACTTCCAGGCCACTGTCTTGCATCGCCTGCATCCCCGCCGCCATGCCATAGTGGATAAAAGTATCCATATGCCGTGCTTCTTTGGCGGGAATGTAATCTTCGATATTGAAGCCCTTCACTTCTCCCGCAAAACGCGTGGAAAAAGCGGTGGCGTCAAACTTAGTGATGGCTGCGATCCCTGATTTGCCTGAGATAATCGCACTCCACGCATCGGCAATCGTATTGCCGACCGGTGAAATGCAACCCAGGCCAGTGATCACAACGCGACGTTCACGTGTGCGGCTCAAGCGGTTCTCCTGGATACATTCAAAGCTTGCTTAGGCCTTAACGTGAGCCGTAGCGTAATCGATAGCCTGTTGCACTGTAGTGATCTTTTCAGCTTGTTCGTCAGGGATTTCCATTTCGAACTCATCTTCCAGCGCCATCACCAGTTCAACTGTATCGAGCGAATCAGCACCCAGGTCGTTGACAAACGACGACTCGGTCTTGATGTCAGCTTCTGCGACGCCCAGTTGCTCAGCGACGATTTTTTTAACGCGTTGTTCGATATCGGACATGTGATGCCTCCATTAGGTTACAGAAAGTGCGCGCATTTTAGCAGGTTTGCGCATTGAAAATTTACTTTCGACATTAGTCTTTAATATTTAACAAAACTACGTCAAAAGCTTCTAAATAGGTACAACTTACATTTAACAACCGTAGGGTGGGCACAAATGCCCACGCGAACCCCGGCTTCAAATCACAACTGATGGGCACTGCATGCCCACCCCACAACTTGCTTCAGCTCACGCTTCAACTCATATACATGCCGCCATTTACGTGCAAAGTGCTGCCCGTAATGTAGCCGGCCTGCGGCGACGCCAGGAAAACCACAGCCGCCGCCACGTCTTCCGCGGCGCCCAGCCGTCCCAGCGGGATCTGCTGCAGCAATGCCGCGTGCTGCTCTTCACCCAGGGACTTGGTCATGTCGGTATCGATAAAACCTGGCGCAACGCAGTTGACCGTAATATTGCGGCTGCCGATCTCGCGCGCCAGCGCACGGCTCATGCCGGAGACCCCGGCCTTGGCAGCAGCATAATTCATTTGCCCGGATTGCCGGCCGAACCGACCACCGAAGTGATATTGATGATGCGGCCATGCTTGGCCTTCATCATGCCACGCAAGACGGCGCGCGACAAACGCGCCACCGCGGTCAGGTTGGTGGAAATGACGGCGTCCCAGTCCTCGTCCTTCATGCGCATCGCCAGCTGATCCTTGGTGATGCCTGCATTATTGACAAGAATCGACAATCCGCCGAATTCCTTATGCGCCAGCTCGACCGCCGCCGCACAGCCGGCTGCATCGTTCACATCCAGCACGATGCCGCGGCCATTGCCCGGCTGGCTAGCCTCCAGGTATTCGGCGATTGCCGCCGCACCAGCCTCGGAAGTTGCCGTGCCGACCACTTTGGCGCCACGCTGCAGCAACTGCAACGCAATGGCCCGGCCGATGCCGCGCGATGCGCCGGTAACCAAAGCTACCTGGCCACTCAAATCCTGCAAAACGGTATTTGGTAAAGTCACTTGAAAGTCTCCAACATTTTATCCAGCGACGCCTGGTCGACAATCATGTCGCCGATCAGGCTGTCATTAATACGCTTGGTCAAGCCAGCAAGAACCTTGCCCGGACCGCATTCCACCACATGGGTGACGCCTTCGGCGGCAATTTTCTGCACCGTTTCCACCCAGCGCACCGGGCTGGCTGCCTGCCGCACCAGCGCATCCTTGATGGCTGCCGGATCATTGACGATGGCGACATCGACGTTATTGATCAGTGCAATCTGCGGCGCGGCAAAAACCAGGTCTTGCATGTATTCACGCAAACGATCCGATGCCGGCTTCAGCAACGAGGAATGAAATGGGGCCGATACCGGCAATGGCAAGGCACGTTTTGCACCTTTTTCCTTGGCAGCAGCGCAAGCCCGCTCTATCGCTCCCTTGTGGCCGGCGATGACCACCTGCGCCGGCGCATTGAAATTCACCGCCTCGACGATTTCGCCCTGGGCAGCCGCCGCGCAGACCGCACGCACGTCTTCATCCGCCAGACCCAGAATAACCGCCATGCCGCCCTGCCCGACCGGCACCGCTTGCTGCATCGCCTGTGCCCGGAACCGCACCAGCGGCACAGCATCCTTGAACGCGATCACGCCGGCGGCGACCAGCGCCGAATATTCGCCCAGGCTGTGCCCGGCCACCAGCGCCGGCGCCTTGCCGCCGGCAGCCAGCCAGGCCCGGTAGCAGGCGACTGCTGCGGTCAGCATGACCGGCTGCGTATTGGTAGTCAGGTCCAGCTCTTCTTTCGGCCCTTCGGCAATCAGCTTGCCGAGATCGAACTGCAGCGCCTCGGAAGCTTCTGCGACAGTATCTTTTACTACCGGGTTATCGGCAAAACCGTTCAGCATGCCAACGGCTTGCGAACCCTGGCCCGGAAAAACAAACGCGAATTTATTCATGCCTTACCTAAATGGGTATCAAATTTATCAAACAGCTTGCCGCGATGCCATGACCGCAGAGCGGGCCGCGAGCAACGCTTCCGCACTCAAGGTCCTTACATGCGGGCCAGGATGGCGCCCCAGGTAAAGCCGCCGCCTACGCCTTCCATCATGACGTTGTGGCCGGGCTTGACGCGGCCATCGCGTACAGCCTGGTCCAGCGCCAGCGGAATCGAAGCTGCCGAAGTATTGCCATGCTGGTCCACCGTCACCACCATGCGCTCGTTGTCCAGGCCCAGTTTGCGGGCGGTGCTTTGCATGATGCGGATATTGGCCTGGTGCGGAATCAGCCAGTCGATCTCGGAAGCCGACATGCCGGCTATCTGCAAGGTTTCGTTGGCGACTTTTTCCAATACCGAGACCGCCAGCTTGAATACTGCCTGGCCGTCCATATACAAATAAGCGCTGCCCTCGACCACGCCGGAATTGACCTTGCCGGGAACGCACAGGATGTCCTTGTGGCGGCCGTCGGCATGCAGCTTGGTGGCGAGAATGCCTGGCTCGGCGGAAGCTGTCATGACTACCGCTCCGGCGCCGTCGCCAAACAGCACGCAAGTGGTGCGGTCTTCAAAATTCAGGATGCGCGAAAAAACCTCGGTGCCGATCACCAGCACGTTCTTGTGCGCACCGGACTTGATGAAGCTGTCCGCGATCGACACTGCATACACAAAGCCGCTGCACACCGCCTGCACATCAAAGGCCGCGCCGCCGTTGACGATGCCGAGCTTTTGCTGCACTACGCAGGCAGTGCTGGGGAAACCGCCGAAATGATCGGGAGTCGAAGTAGCGACGATCACCAGGTCGATATCGTCGGGCTGCATGTGCGCCATGTCCAGCGCCTGCCTGGCTGCTGCTACCGCGAGATCGCTGGATTGCACATCGGCTTCAGCGTAATGGCGCGCGGCGATGCCGCTGCGGGAGAAAATCCATTCATGCGATGTCTCTATGCCCTTCGCGGCAAGCTGCGCAGTGAGTTCCTGGTTGCTTACCCGTTTCGGCGGCAAATAGCTGCCGGTACCGACAATTTTGCTATATGTAGTCATGCTGTCTTTTGTTGGGTTGATTCAGTATTAACGATTTCGCCCGATCCGCCATCCGCAGTGTCGGCCTGCGGCATCAGCTCCGCAATCGTGGTCGCAATACGAGACAATACATCATATTTGGCTGCATCGAATGCACGCTGTATGGCCCACTCGTAGCCATAGGCGTCGGCGCCGCCGTGACTCTTGAAAACCAGTCCGCGCAAACCCAGCAGGCTGGCGCCGTTATAACGCGAAGGATTCAGGCGGCGCGAGATGGCCTTGATGGCGCCGCGGGCGATGACCGCGCCCAGCATGTTCAGGATGCCGCTCTTGAATTCAGTCGTTAACACCGTCTTGACGAAACGGCCCAGGCCTTCGGAAGCCTTGAGCGTGACATTGCCGACAAAACCGTCACAGACGACGATGTCGGTAGTGCCTTCGAAGATATCGTTGCCTTCGACATTGCCGTAGAAATTCAGGATGCCTTTTTCATGGTCGGCGCGCAGCAGTTCCGCCGTCTGCTTGACCACTTCATTGCCCTTGATCGCTTCTTCGCCGACATTCAGCAAACCGATCGTCGGCCGCGGCTTGCCTTCCATGGCCGACACCAGGGCCGATCCCATCAAGGCAAACTGGTGCAGGTGCAAGGCTTCGCAATCGACGTTGGCGCCCAGGTCGAGCATGTAGGTCGGACCATCTTTCTGGTTAGGGAGAATGGTGCAGATCGCCGGGCGGTCAACGCCGTGCAAGGTTTTCAGAAGATAGCGGGAAACCGCCATCAAGGCGCCGGTATTGCCAGCCGACACGCATGCCTGCACCTGCTGGTCTTTGACCAGGCGCAGGGCGACACGCATCGAGGAATCTTTTTTGCGGCGTAACGCGGTTTCGATGGAATCGTCCATCGTCACCACTTCCGATGCATGGTGCACCGATAAACGCGGATGGGAACTGGCCTTGTGCTTTTTCAGTTGCGCCCGGATTTCTTCCTCAAGGCCAACCAGCACCAACTCGGCCTCAGGCTCGCGATTGGCAAATGAAACTGCGGCAGGAACGGTAACCGACGGGCCGTGATCGCCACCCATGCAGTCGATAGAAATTTTGATTGTCATTGTTTTGATTCAGTGCCTACTCTAAGCCGTATTATGAGGCAGATTGGGCGCGATTCAAAATGACGCAAGGAATTATTCTGCATACAAAAACGGCGCCCTGAGAAACTCATCGCGCCGCCTTCGACCTGCATCGCAAGAACAAGTAAGTATTACTCGTCGTTCTTGGTCTTCAACACTTTACGGCCACGGTAAAAGCCGTTCGGGCTGATGTGGTGGCGCAGATGCGTTTCACCAGTCGTTGGCTCGATAGCCAGCGGAGGTGCAACCAGAAAATCGTGGGCACGGTGCATGCCGCGCTTGGATGGGGTCTTCTTATTTTGTTGAACTGCCATGATAACTCCTGCTTTCTTAAGATCTTAAAGTTTAACATATCCAACCCTCAGAACAGGGAAAGGCTGGATATTCCTGCCGCGTTTGTGCGCGGATTTTACTACCTATTGCCACACCTTAGTCACACGGAATCACATTCATGTGAAAATCAGCGCGACAAATTTACCGCAATTCTTTACTAAATCCATTTACTGCCGCTGCTATTTACTGCTGCTTCAAATTCTTGAGCATCGCGAACGGCGACTCTTTCCTGGCGCTCTTCAAGCCCTCAAGCGCAGACTGGTCCGGGCAAACCGGATGCTTCGGCGACAGCGGCAAGGCCAGCAGAGCCTCATCCTCAACCAGTTCAACGATATTCAGTGTTTTAGTGCCGACGATGACATCAATCTCGTCATTATCAAGCAGCGCATCGATCGCATCGGCGCTTTCTTCGTCTTTTGCCAGCACCAGAACCGATTCCGAATCGATATCGAAAGCGAACGGCGTCAGGCAGCGCTGGCACATGATCTTGGTCGAACCGCTGACAGTCAGCGTCAGTTGCGGATGTCCCAACTGATCGGCGCCGCCAACCAGGATCCAATGCAGGGTGCCGGAGCGATCCGCAGTCTCAGCCGAGAGGCGGCTCAGATCGGCCACCAGCACATCGCCTTCACGGCGCTCTTTATGGCGGGCATACTCAAAGGCGTCGATGACAAAAGCACTCATAATATAGCCAAACCCAGCCGAACCCGGAAAACCTGCGATAATAACAGCCTTTTCCCTTATTCGTCAAAGTGTTAGCGCGTTTTCCGCACTTTGACCGCCATTTGCCGGGATTTTACCGTTCTGCAATCGCAGAAACAACAAATAAACAATAAAAACCATGGCTTCTTTACAACAAACCATCTCTTCCAAGGCATCCCTGCCGCGCCTGATCCTCGGCTCCAGCTCGAAATACCGCAAGGAATTGCTTTCCCGGCTGCACATCCCGTTTGACGTGATCGTCCCGGATATCGACGAGACACCCCATCCCGGCGAGAGTCCGCAAGCCACCGCCCTGCGCCTGGCCCTGGAAAAGGCGCGCACGGTGGCGCTGGCGGCGCCAAATGCGCTGGTGATCGGCTCCGACCAGGTGGCGACGCTGGATGGCGAGCAGATCGGCAAACCCGGCAATCACCAGAACGCCCTGGCGCAACTGCAGAAGATGCGCGGCCGCCGCGTCATTTTCCACACCGCGCTGTGCCTGTGGGACAGCCGCCACAGCCGCCACAGCCAGCCCGAGCAGGCCGCGCAGATAGAAAACATCCAGACCTTCGTCACTTTCCGCGACTTGCCCGACGCCGAGCTGGACGCCTACTTGCGCATCGAACAACCCTATGACTGCGCTGGCAGCGCAAAAAATGAAGGGCTGGGCATCGCCATTCTGGAAAAGATCGAAAGCACCGATCCCACTGCCCTCACCGGTTTGCCATTAATTGCGCTGACCGGTATGCTGCGCCGCGCTGCTTTCCCATTTTTCCGCCTTCCCATTTTCACTAAATAGACCGACATGCCAGGTACCCTGTATTTAATCCCCAACACCTTGGGCCAAAACGAGACAGCATCCCCGGCTGCCGCGCTGGCAGCCGTGATCCCGCAAGAAGTACAGGCGCTTACCGCCAGGCTCGATTATTTCATTGCAGAAAATGCAAAGACCACGCGCGCTTTCCTGAAGCTGATCGATGCGGCCCAGTCGCTAGCCAAACCGTTGCAGGAAATCCAGATCGCCGAACTCAACGTCAATACCGCCAGCGCTGCATTGCCTGCCTTGCTGGCTCCGCTCCTTGCCGGCCAGGACGCCGGCCTGATCTCTGAAGCCGGCGTGCCGGCAGTCGCCGATCCCGGCGCCAACCTGGTACGGCTGGCTCATGCGCAAGGCATCCAGGTGCGGCCATTGGTAGGCCCGTCGTCGTTGCTGCTGGCCGTCATGAGCAGCGGCCTGAACGGCCAGAGCTTCGCCTTCAACGGCTACCTGCCCACCGATGCCGAACAGCGCAGCAAACGCATCAAGGCGCTGGAATTACGTTCGCGCCAGGAACAGCAAACGCAATTGTTCATCGAAACGCCATACCGCAACAGCGCTTTCCTGGAAGCCCTGGCCAGCGCCTGCCAGCCCGGCACGCTGATTTGCGTAGCTACCGACCTGACGCTCGCCACTGAAACCATCAGGACCCAGACTGCCGCAAAATGGAAGGCCGCCCTGGCGGCAGGGAAACATCCCGATTTCCATAAAAAACCAACCGTGTTCCTGTTCCTGGCCCAATAGGGTATTGCATACAGCGTCATTACATACAACGCAAAACGGCGACGGTATTGCGCCGTCGCCGTATTTGCCTGTCCCGAAAGACATTTATGTTGAGAAGTCGAAAACTTCTCGGTGCCGCATCCGAGATGCGGGGGGTTTGTCCGGTAGTAATTGCGCTACTCCAAAACAAGGGGTTGTATTGCGCTGGAGTGACTCTTTGCTATCGAAACAATCTCAATCTGTATGGTGATGGGTTTTGGTATTCCGATAATCGCCCCCTCCGTTCGCTGTTCCTCGAGTACCTTTAATATACGACAGGATCGCGAAGATACAAGGCCGATTATGGTATTACCATATGCCGGTTTCCACTTTGATATTTTCCTTAAAGCCCGCCCGGCAGCGGCCTTGTTTGAAACTTAACGCATGCTTGGCTTCACGTTATTCATCAGCGACTGCACAACACCGGCGCCCATCGCCACGCCGAATTTTTTCAGCACGCGTTCAGGCAAACCTTCGCTCTTGGTGTAATCGACAATATCTTCCTGCTTCAAGACATCGCGCGCCACACTGTCTACCGTGCCGTAACCGTCGGCCAGGCCCATCTCGACTGCCTTGGAGCCGCTCCAGAACAGGCCCGAGAAAGTTTCCGGCGTTTCTTTCAGGCGCGTGCCGCGGCCCTTGCGCACTACGTCGATGAACTGCTGGTGGATTTCCGCCAGCATGGTTTGCGCATAACCTTTCTGGGTCGCGCTCATCGGGCTGAACGGATCGAGGAAGCCTTTGTTCTCGCCGGCAGTCAGCAGGCGCCGCTCGACGCCGACCTTATCCATCAGGCCGGTGAAACCGAAGCCATCCATCAGCACGCCGATGGAACCGACGATGCTGGCCTTGTTGACATAAATCTTGTCGGCCGCGGCGGCAATGTAATAACCGCCCGAGGCGCACATTTCGTCGACCACCACATACAGCGGCTTGTTCGGATATTCCTTGCGCAGGCGCGCGATTTCATCGTTGATGATGCCGGCCTGCACCGGGCTGCCGCCAGGGCTGTTGATGCGCAATATCACGCCGACCGAATCGTCCGCGGCGAATGCGTTGTCAAGCGCCGGCACCACCACGCCGGCCGAACCGTTGCCTTCCGATTCGATCGCGCCGTTGATCTTGACCAGCGCCGTATGCGCGCCGACTGTCTGCGTATCCGAGCCTTCGTAATTCATGCCGAGCCACACCCCGAAGACAATCAGGCTGATCACGGCCAGCTTGAAAAAAATCCCCCAGCGGCGGCGCGCGCGCTGCTCGCGCAACGACGCGAACGCCAGCTTCTCCAGCAGTTCGCGCTCCCAGCCTTCTTTTTTGGCGGGCATGGTCGCATTCTCAAAATCGTTATTGCTCATGGCGTTCATCACTCACTTCGTTTATCCGAAATCGTTATTGAATACGCCAGCCTGTCAGGCAATCACAGGCCGCACATATTCATCAGGGATCCAGAACACCTGATCATTGCTTTCTTCAACCAGAATCTTGTGCAAACGTCCGCCGCGGCACGGGCCGCCGGCGCAATGGCCGGTTTCCGGCTCATACACGGCGCCATGGGTAGCGCACATCAGGTACAAACCGCTGGACTCGAAAAACTCACCCTCGTTCCAGTCCAGCTCCAGCGAAATATGCGCGCACCGGTTCAGGTAAGCGTGGACGATATTGTGGTGGCGCACGGCGAATGCAACCGCTTCCTCGCCCCAGGCGGTAACCGCAAAGCGCACGCCCTTGCCGCGCTCTGCCAGCGCAGAAGAAGCACAAAGGGGGAGACGGATATCGTTCACGGCGCGTCGCTCAATGGCTCCAGGGTCAGGCGTTTTCGTCAAGCCAGGCGTGCAACTGCACGGTCGAGGTGGCGTTGAACAAGGGTTTCAGCGCATTCAGTTCATGCGCCGGGTGCGCGCCATACTGGACCGCGATCCCGGCGGCGCCGGCATTGATGGCCATCTGCAGGTCATGGGTGGTGTCGCCGATCATCACTGTGCGCTTCAAGTCCTGGCCCAGCTCTCGCGTCAGTTCCTGCAGCATGGCCGGATGCGGCTTGGAGAAAGTCTCGTCGGCGCAGCGGGTAGCGTCGAATGCCGACAGCAGCTTGGTCTCGTGCAAGGCGCGATTCAGCCCGACCCGGCTCTTGCCGGTGGCGATCGCCAGGAAATAACCCTGCTGCGACAAGTCCGCCAGCATTTCACGCACGCCGTCGAACAAGGTCAGGTCCTGGTCTTGCGCCAGGTAGTGATAACGGTAACGTTCCACTACGCGCGGATACTGGCTGGGCTCCAGGCCCGGCATCGCAACCTGCATGGCTTCCGCCAGGCCCAGCCCGATCACGTGCGAGGCGGCCTTGTTATCCGGAACCGCCAGCCCCAGGTCCCTGGCTGCAGCCTGGATGCATTTCACGATGATGGCGGTGCTGTCCATCAAGGTGCCATCCCAATCAAATACGATTAAATCAAAATTCTTTCTTGCCATATTGCCTGACAATACCTTGCCAGCTCCTGTAATTGGGTTTGGCCTGCCGATTGAAAAAATCGGCAATCCGATAGGCAAATACTAACTGATATTCTGATCGCCCTCAGCTTCCGAAATTGCCGCAGAGATATCTTTCGGCAGGCTTTTCAGGAATTTCTCGCATTCCGGCGGCAGCGGCGCCTTGAGGGTCACCGGCTTGCCCGTCTCCGGATGGGCGAAGGTAATCTGGTAAGCATGCAGGAACATCCGTTTCAGCGCGATACGCTGTCCGTCAGCCTTCTGCAAAGTCCGGTTCAGGGCAAAGTCGCCGTATTTGTCGTCGCCGGCAATGGCGAAGCCGCTGGACGACAGATGGACCCGGATCTGGTGGGTGCGGCCGGTCTTCAGCTCGGCTTCCAGCAAAGCATAGTCGCCGTAACGCCGGATCAGGTTGAAAATCGTGTGAGATGCCTGGCCGTCGGCCTGCACCCGCACCCGGCGCTCGCCATCGGCCGCCGTATACTTGTGCAACGGCAGCTTGACGTGCTGGCGCTCGTTTTGCCAGTCGCCGTGCACCAGCACCAGGTAACGCTTGTCGGTATCGCCGTCGCGCATCTGCTCGTGCAGGTTGGTCAGGGCAGAACGTTTTTTTGCCAGCAGCAAGATGCCGGAGGTATCGCGGTCCAGCCGGTGCACCAGTTCCAGGAACTTGGCTTGCGGACGGGCGGCGCGAAGTTGCTCGATGACACCATAACTGACGCCGGAGCCGCCGTGCACGGCAACCCCGGCCGGCTTGTCGATTACCAGCAAATGATTATCTTCCAGCAATATCTTGAATTCCGCTCCTGGCGCTACCGCTTGTATTTGCTTTTCAGCAATTCGAATCGGCGGCACCCGGATTACGTCGCCCTCGACCAGGCGATAGGTCTGGTCGATGCGGCCTTTGTTAACCCTGACCTCGCCGGAGCGCAATACGCGATAAATATGGCTCTTGGGCACTCCTTTGCAAATACGCAATAAAAAATTGTCGATACGCTGACCTGCGTCGTCTTCCGCAATAGTCAGCATTTGGACGGCAAGGGGCGGCGCAATTGCTGTTAACTGTATACCTTGCTCCACGGCTACCTTGGGTTCGGCCTTATGCTTGCCCGCGGCTTGTGTCCGCGGCTCGGGGCGAGTCTTGACTCGTCCTCCAGAAAATCTCGCTAAGTCCTTCATTTTGAATATATAATTGTTCTGCAATTGTTAGAAAACAGTTGCTGGTGTAAGAATAAAAAGACCATTCTACACAGGGGCGTCCCCATCAGCCTCGCCAATTTGCAAATTTGATGGGAAATGTGTACGCATCACCCCTGCGCGAGTCAAGGTCGCACCGTTGTTGTCATCGGATAACGCGCACGGATGCTGAACAAGAATGTCTGGATGATTAGGATAAAGTCCGGCGAGCCCGATGCGATCTGAACGATCGCGACGAGCTCGCCGGTTGATGTAGTGTTTTTAAATTTGCCGCATACTTACTGAAACCAATGCTTTATTTGGCTCTATCAAGCTGCTCACCGCCAAGCGTCGTGCTCGCGTTCCGCGAACCGCAGGATGCTCTGCCGGCGCGCGCTGATAGTTTTCAGTAAAACGGCAGCACTATATCCGCGCCTGTGCACTGCGCTCATATAGCGCATACACACCAAGGCAATTCTCTCCCCCCTGACACTCCGTTCTCGCGTACATCCTTGTACTTTTTGTCGCTGACAGAAATGCTGAAGAACAGCAATCTTTAAGCGCCATTGCATTGACCCAAGGGTCACGGAGCGAAAAATGAAACGCATGTTGTTTAATGCCACGCAGCAAGAAGAACTGCGCGTGGCTATTGTTGACGGGCAAAAGCTCATCGACATCGATATCGAAACCACCGGACGCGAACAACGCAAGTCCAATATCTACAAAGGTGTGATTACCCGTATCGAGCCGTCGCTGGAAGCCTGTTTCGTCAACTACGGTGAAGAGCGTCATGGCTTTTTGCCGTTCAAGGAAGTTGCCCGCACTTACTTTAAAGAAGGTGTAGACGTCCGTACCGCATCGATCAAGGATGCCCTGCGCGAAGGCCAGGAAATCATGGTCCAGGTCGAAAAGGAAGAGCGCGGCAATAAAGGCGCGGCCCTGACCTCCTTCGTCTCGCTGGCTGGCCGTTACCTGGTCCTGATGCCTAACAACCCGCGCGGCGGCGGTGTTTCGCGCCGGGTCGAAGGCGAAGATCGCCAGGAACTGCGCGAAACCATGGATCAGCTGGATCTGCCTAGCGGCATGTCGGTGATCGCCCGCACTGCAGGCATCGGCCGCAATGTTGATGAATTGCAATGGGACTTGAACTACCTGATGCAACTCTGGCGCGCCATCGAAGGCGCCGGCACCCAAGGCAAGGGCGCGTTCCTGATTTACCAGGAATCGTCGCTGGTGATCCGTGCGATCCGCGATTATTTCCAGCCGGATATCGGCGAAATCCTGATCGACACCGACGAAATCCACGACCAGGCCCAGCAGTTCATGGCCCACGTCATGCCTGACATGGTGCACCGCGTTAAGCGCTACCGCGACGACGTGCCGCTGTTCTCCCGCTTCCAGATCGAACACCAGATCGAAACCGCGTATTCGCGCACCGTGCCGCTGCCATCCGGCGGCGCCATCGTGATCGACCATACCGAAGCCCTGGTTTCCGTCGACGTCAACTCCGCCCGCGCAACCCGCGGCGGCGACATCGAGACCACCGCCTTCAACACCAATTGCGAAGCAGCGGAAGAAGTTGCACGCCAATTGCGTTTGCGCGATCTCGGCGGCCTGATCGTGATCGACTTCATCGACATGGAGAATTCGAAAAACCAGCGCGAAGTCGAAACCCGCCTGAAAGACGCCCTGCGCTATGACCGCGCCCGCGTCCAGATGGGCAAGATCTCGCGCTTCGGCCTGATGGAACTGTCGCGCCAGCGCTTGCGTCCGTCGCTGTCGGAAGGCAGCCACGTGACTTGCCCGCGTTGCAACGGCACCGGCCATATCCGCGATACCGAATCGTCCGCCCTGCAAGTCCTGCGCATCATCCAGGAAGAAGCGATGAAAGAAAACTCGGCGGCGATCCACGTCCAGGCGCCGGTCGACGTCGCAGCTTTCCTGCTCAACGAAAAGCGCGGCGAGATCCTGAAGATCGAAACGCGTCACCGCGTCGGCATCATCCTGATCCCGAACAAGCACCTGGAAACCCCGCACTACAAGCTGGAACGCCTGAAGCACGACGATCCGCGCCTGGAAGAAACCCAGGCCAGCTATGCCATGGCAGAGCAAGCCGATACCGACATCGGCTACAACAAGACCCAGAAAGAAGAAGGCAAGCCGCGCCAGGAAGCCGTGGTCAAGGGCATCACCCCAGACCAGCCGGCCCCTATCGTCGAGCGCAAGCCAGCAGAAGCCCCTGCGCGTCCGACAGCGGTTGCCGCTGCCCCGGCAGAAACAGGTTTCCTCGGCAAGATCTTCGGCTTCTTCTTCAGCAAGCCGGCAGCACCGGTAGCGGCCCCTGCCGCTACTGCGGAAACCAAGGGCTCGCAGCAACGCGGCGACCGTGGCGATCGCAACAACCGTGGCCAGCGCGGCCGTAACCGCGGTGGCCGCAACCGCGATGGCAGCGCGCAAGAAACACGCGACGACAGCGCCAAGAAACCGCTGGTTGAAGCAGTCGAAGCCAAAACCCAGCAAGCCCGTCCGCCACGTCCTCCGCGCGAGCCTAAAGAGCAGCGCGAAAGCAGCGACGGCAAGGCCGAAACACGCAATGAAGGCCGGCGTGAACGGACCGAACGCCCACCGCGTCCGCCACGCGAAGAGCGCAAGGAAAACCTGAGCGAAATCAAGGTCGACGAGACTTTGCTCAAGGGTGGCGTAGTAGCCGCTGCCGGCGTTGCCGTCAGCAGCATCACCGAAACCGCTGATGCTACGGAAGCGGTGCAAACCGAAAGCGGACGGGTTGAAACCAAAGCCGGTGAAGACGAAGAACCACGCCGCCGCCGCCGCCGCGGTGGCCGCAACCGTAACCGCCGCGACCGCGACGGCGCCGAAGGCAGCACCGAAGGCGGTAGCGACGACATCGAAACAGGCGAAGCCGCTGCAGCAGCAGACCTGGCCGAAACCGACAGCGATGCAGTTGCTCCCGAGGCAGCGAACCCAGCAACGCCAGCCGAAGCAAGCAGCCCGGCCAGCAACAGCGTGCCGATGATGGCCTCGGCAGTGCCGATGGCGCAGGAAGCCGCTGCCCCGGCAGTTGAAGCGACAGCAACGCCGAGCGCGCTGTCGAATGCAATCGCAGCGCCGCTGGTGCCACAGCAAATTGCTCTGCAAGAGGAAACCGTCCCGGTCGTCGCTGAAACGACTCCGGTAGCAGCTCCTGCGCAAGAGCCGGTGGTTGCAGCACCGGTTGTAGCCGAACCTAGCCCGGCCGTAGCTGAACCGGTCGCCGCTCCGGCAGCAATCGTGCCGGAACAGCTAGCTGTGCCTGCTGAAGCAGCTCCAGTGGTTGCCAGCCAGCCAGCAATAGAAGCGCCGATCGAAGAAACCCCTGCGCCGCTGGCTCCGGCAGCGCCTGCAGTTGCTCCGGTAATTGCTGCTCCTGCAGTTGCTGAAACAGCAGTGCCGGCAGCAGAAGCGCCGGCCGTCATCAAGACAGCCGTTTCAAGCGGATCGCCTAAGGTGGAAGACCTGCAAAGCGTGCTGGCCGCAGCCGGCCTGACCCTGGCAGCGACCGATCCGAGCAAACTGCGCGCTGCGCAGGAAGCAACGGCCAACATCGTTGCAGCGCCACGTGTGCCGCGCGAGCGCAAGCCTTTGCCGGCGCAATCCAGCGAACCGCTGGTGCAGGTCGAAACCCAGCGCCCGCAGTAAGCCGATGCGCCACCCGGTGGCGTAGCAGTAGACAGTAGTACAACAAAGGGAGTCCCAGACTCCCTTTGTCACGTCTGGCGCAGGCGATATGTTTGAAATTGCGAGAACTGCCGCTTTTCAAAGGGTGCTAAAGCTAAAAAACGACGCCCATGGTATCTTGTAGAAGTTGCTACCTTATATTTAGATGCAAGACATTGCACATTTTTCCAGATACACACCATGACTAGAAAAGTCATCCCGCTGATCGACAGCCGCAGTTTCTTGCCGCTGCCCTTGCCACCGGCATTGCCCTCTATCCTCGAAACGCCGACCGGCCTGATAGCGGACGAGCTGGGGCGGCCGCTGCACGACTTGCGCATCTCTGTCACCGACCGCTGCAATTTCCGCTGCGTGTATTGCATGCCGCGTGCGGTATTCGACAAGGACTATGCGTTCCTGCCGCACACCGCCCTGCTGTCGTTTGAAGAAATCACCCGCCTGGCGAGCCTGTTTGTCGCCCACGGCGTGCACAAGATCCGCCTGACCGGCGGCGAACCCCTGCTACGCAAACACATCGAAAAGCTGATCGGCATGCTGAGCGCCCTGCAGACGCCGGACGGCAAGCCGCTCGACCTGACCCTGACCACCAACGGTTCATTGCTGGCGAAAAAAGCCCAGGCGCTGAAAGACGCCGGCCTGAACCGCGTCACCGTCTCGCTCGACGCACTCGATGAAAACATCTTCCAGCGCATGAACGACGCCGACTTCCCGGTGGCCGACGTCTTGCACGGGCTGGATGTGGCGCATCAGGCCGGGCTCGGGCCGATCAAGGTCAACATGGTGGTCAAACGCGGCGTCAACGAACAGGAAATCCTGCCGATGGCGCGCTATTTCAAGAACACGCCATACATCCTGCGCTTCATCGAATATATGGATGTGGGCGCCTCCAACGGCTGGAAGATGGATGAAGTAGTACCCTCCGCCGAAGTCGCGCAGATAATCCAGAACGAAATGCCGATGCGGCCGCTGGCAGCCAACTATGTCGGCGAAACCGCACAGCGCTGGCGCTACGACGACGGCGTCGGCGAAATCGGCCTGATTTCCAGCGTCACCCAGGCGTTTTGCCACGACTGTTCGCGCGCCCGTCTGTCGACCGAAGGCAAGCTGTACACCTGTTTGTTCGCCAGCGCCGGCCACGACCTGCGCGCCTTGCTGCGCAACGAATGCAGCGACCGCGAAATCTCCAGCGTGATCGGCCAGCTGTGGCGCGCCCGCGACGACCGTTATTCCGAGCTGCGCACGCAGCACACCGAAGGCCTGGCCTCGTCCTCACCCCGCAAGAAAGTCGAAATGTCGTACATAGGCGGCTGACCGGGCCCTGCCATGGAAACCTATCCGCCCCCCTCTGCGCTGGATATCACCGGCCTGATACTGGCCGGCGGCCGCGGCACCCGCATGGGCGGGATCGACAAGGGCCTGGCCCTGCTCGACGGCCAGCCGATGGCGGCGCATGTCATCGCGCGCCTGGCGCCACAGGTGAACAGCCTGATCATCAACGCCAACCGCAACCAGGATAGCTACGCGGCGTTCGGCGCACCGGTCTGGCCCGATGAGCAGCCTGACTTCGCAGGCCCGCTGGCAGGCCTGCAAGCCGGCCTGCGCCACTGCGGCACGCCCTACCTGGCGACCGCACCCTGCGACTCGCCCTACCTGCCGCATGACCTGGTGCGGCGCCTGGCGCAAGCACTGGCCAGCGCCGGCGCCGACCTCGCGGTTGCCAGCATCCGCGAAGGCAGCGACCAGGATATCTGGCCGCAGCCGGTATTCATGCTGCTGAAAACCGCTTTATTGACCGACCTCAATGACTACCTGCAGGGCGGCGGGCGTAAGATGGAAACCTGGTACCGCCGCCTCAACTATTGCGAAACGCTGTTTACCGATGCCGACGCCTTCCGTAACATCAATACCCGAGAACAGTTACTACAGCGATAATGCAAACGCAATGACCAACCTGAATATCCGTCCCGCCAAGCCATCCTTGTCCGAGCTGACCAGTTGCATGTCGGACTACGATCCGCACGCCATGCCGGTCAAGCAAGCGCAGGCCATCATCCGCGACTGCATCACAGCGGTCAGCGCGATTGAAAAAGTGGCGCTGCGCAGCGCCCTCGACCGCGTGCTGGCCAGCGACATCATCTCGCCGATCGACGTCCCGGCGCACGACAACTCGGCCATGGACGGCTACGCCTTCAACTCGGCCGACCTGCGCCATGACAGCGATACCGTGCTGGCGGTGGCCGGCACCGCCCACGCCGGCCGCGCCTACCTGGGAGCGGTTGCCGGCGGCCAGGCGGTGCGGATCATGACCGGCGCCCTGATGCCGGAGGGGCTCGACACCGTGATCCCGCAAGAATTTGTCAGCCCCGGCAGTGCGACCGGTTTCGTCACTATCCCGGCCGATGCCGTCAAACCCGGCGCGAATCGACGCCTGGCCGGCGAGGACCTGAAAGCCGGCAGCGCCGCGATCGCCCGGGGCCGCATCTTGCGTCCGGCCGACCTCGGCTTGCTGGCCTCGCTCGGCATCGCCGAAATCCCGGTAAGGCGGCGCCTGCGCGTGGCGTTTTTCTCGACCGGCGACGAACTGCGTTCGGTCGGCGAGGTGCTGGATCCCGGCTGCGTCTACGATTCCAATCGCTATACCTTGTACGGCATGCTGCGGCGGCTGGGCTGCGACATTATCGACATGGGCGTGGTCGGCGACGATCCGCCGGCGCTGGAGAGCGCTTTCCGCAGCGCTTGCGAGAACGCCGACGCCATCATCACTTCCGGCGGCGTCTCGGTCGGCGACGCCGACCACACCAAGCAGATGATGGCGCAGCTGGGCGACGTCGCTTTCTGGAAAATCGGCATGCGCCCGGGCCGTCCGCTGGCGTTCGGCAGCATTACTTCAGGCGGCAAGCAAGCCCTGTTCTTTGGCCTGCCCGGCAATCCGGTGGCGGTCATGGTGTCGTTTTATTTTTTTGCGCGCGAGGCCCTGTTGCAGATGATGGGCGCGCAGGTCGCTCCGTTGCCGCTGATGCGCGCCACCGCAGCCGTCGCCATCCGCAAGCGCCCGGGACGTACCGAATACCAGCGCGGCATCCTCAGCATGGACAACGGCCAGTGGAGCGTGCGCCCCACCGCGGCCCAGGGCTCCGGCATCTTGCGCTCGATGGCGGAAGCCAACTGCATGATCGTGCTGGGACATGAACAGGGCGACGTCGCCGCCAGCGATGCGGTCGAGGTGATCCTGTTCGACGGCCTAATCTAGGGGGCGCACATGGAATTCCGCGCTGCCCGTATCGAAGACGCCGACGCCATCGCCGCCCTGATCCACGGCTTTACGCATGAATTCCTGGCCACGCCCGACGGCAAAGGCGCTGAGCGTTTTTTTGAATCCGTCTCGGTAACCGCGGTAAGAGGATATATCCCCGATCCGCGTTATCAATACCACCTCGCTTTTGAAAACGGCCTACTCGCCGGTTTTATCACACTGCGCGATCGCAGCCACCTTTGCCATCTGTTTGTCGCCCGGGATTTTCAGCGCCGTGGTCTGGCTACGCAGCTTTGGCAGACGGCGAAAATGGCGGCGACCGGGCTCGGTGCCATCGAAGCATTTACCGTCAATTCCTCGCCTTTGGCTCAGCCTGTCTATGAGCGCTTCGGCTTCATCAAAACCGGCCCGCAAGTTGAAATGCATGGCATATGCTTTGTCCCCATGCGTTTATCCCTAACGTCGGAGAAATGAAACACGCCGGCGATCTCCAGGCCTTGCTGCAGGCGGATCCTGAGCGGTTGCGCATCTTGGCGCTGGTGCACTCCCTGCACCTTCCCGATTGCTGGATCGCCGCTGGTTTTATCAGAAATGCGGTCTGGGATTTCCTGCACGGACGAACGCCTTCATCTCCATCAGGCGATGTCGATGTAATCTGGTTCAATCCTTCTCAGCACAGTGCAGACGCCGATTTGCAGATAGAAAAAAACCTGAAAGCTTTGGACCCATCTATCGAGTGGTCGGTGAAAAACCAGGGACGCATGCACGTCCGCAACGGCGATACACCTTATCAATCCGCTAGCGACGCCATGCGCTTCTGGCCGGAAACCGCCACTGCGGTGGCGGCCCGGTATGCCGCAGGCAACGGCCTGGAAATCGCGGCGCCCTTCGGGCTCGACGATTTGTACGCGGCCATCGTCCGGCCGACGCCCCGCTTCATCGATGCGAAACGCGCGCAGTTTGACGATCGCTTGCAGTGCAAAAACTGGTTGTCTCGCTGGCCCCTGCTGCGAGTCGAAGCAGAAGCTCACAATCGAGCAAGCGTGGCCTGATCAGGCTCTCCTCCATAATATTTTTCCAGGCATTCGTTGAAAACCTGGTTGCCGCCTGCTGCTTGTGCGAACAAGGTCAATGACGATTGAAATTTCATGTAGTCAGGGAAGCCAAAAATATCTTCTGCCGAGCGCCCGTCCACAGCGGCTACCAGGCGGCAGCATTCCTGCAGGCGCGGCCCCAGCAGCGGATGATCCAGGTAGGCACGGGCTTCTTCGAGCGAGGAGATCGCATACCTGATCGCCGTAGTGCTGTGCCCCAGCCCTTCAACCTGCGGGAAAACGAACCACATCCAATGGCTGCGTTTTCTGCCCTGGCTCAGTTCTTCGCGTACGATATCGAAGACCGGCTGCTGGGCGGCCACGAAACGCTGCAGGTTGTATTGATCGCTCACGTCATTTTTCTACCGAAAGGGAAACCCATGATCTCTCACGTTTTTATCGGCGTCACCGATTTCCAGCGCGCATACGGTTTCTATTCTGCTGTTATGGAAAAACTGGGCCTGCAGCTCAAATTCTGCGATGCCGGCAAGCCGTGGGCGGCCTGGATGGCGAGCGGCAAGGCCCGGCCTCTGTTCATCATTGGTGCGCCTTACGACGGCAACAGCGCCTCTGTCGGCAACGGCCAGATGATCGCCCTGCTAGCGCCGACCCGGGCCGCGGTCGACGGCGCTTATGCCCTGGCCCTGGAAAACGGCGGATCGTGCGAAGGCGCGCCCGGCTTGCGCCTGGAATACCATCCCGATTATTACGGCGCCTACTTCCGCGATGCCGACGGCAACAAACTTTGCGTCTGCTGCCACGATGCCGTGGCGTAGGGTGCGCACCTGTGCCCACGTGTGACCGTAATGACCGGGACAGGGACAGGGACCCAAAAACGGGGATGTAGGTGAAATAAGGTTACGCGTGGGCACAGGTGCCCGCCCTACACGTCAGAACGTATTGCACTGGAATAAACCAGGATGGCCAAAACAGGTTGTAGTGGCCGGATAACGTTCGGTATTGTCTTTTGTGTCCAGCCGCAGCACACAACTGCGCCATTCGTTGGTATTGCTTTTATATCCCAGCCTTTCGCAAGCCGGACCATAGATGCGCATCATCTGGTCGACATCACGCTGTGCCTGGGCGGCGCGTTCGGCATCCGTGGCGCAACCGGCCAGCATGGCGACCGCAGCCAAAATTATGAGCGTACGCATGGTGAACTCCTTTTCTTTCGGTTCTGTTCAGTAAACTGCGGTGAACTCCGGTTTTTCTATTTATTGCAGGCAAATGTGGGGATATTCCATACCCCTCCAACATCTGCTATGCCCACAGTATAGGCCAGCGCTTATTGCCCCACTATTTCCAACCATGCATAGTTGCTACCAGATGTAACTATCCTGGCCTCGGGCGATAAAAATCTTCCGGCTCGTTTAATGGATCCCACAAATAGTAATAATTCTCATTTATAATTAGAACTTCAGACAAACTTTACCGATTACCCACCCTACCTCTCTTTTTCAGCCAGCCGCATCACCAGCGTCGCCAGCCATTCAACAAGTTTGATTGTTTTGGAGTACGACGCTTTGCCCAATTTATACCCAACCCGCCTGCCGGGATTGCCTGCGGCCGCCAATTTTGCCGTGTTCGCCACCATCGCCGTATCGATGCCGGTTTTTTCCCAGAGCGCGCCGCAGCTGCTGGCCGGCAGTTCCGCCGCCGGCCGCACGCTGGACGAAATATCGGTCACCGCCACCCGCAGCGAAACCGCGGTGGCGCGCACGCCCAGCAGCATCTCGGTGATCGGCGCCGAGACTATCGACGAGCAGCAGCCAAAGGATGTCAAGGACCTGCTGCGCTACGAACCTGGCGTCACGGTCAGGCGCGGTCCTTACCGGCCGTCGTCGGCGGCGGCCGCCGGCGGCCGCGGCGGCAACGAAGGCATCAATATCCGCGGGCTGGAAGGCAACCGCATCCTGCTGATGGAAGACGGCATACGGCTGCCCAGCTCGTTTTCATTCGGGCCGCTGGAAGCCGGGCGCGGCGACTACATGCAGATGGACATGTATAAACGGGTGGAAATCCTGCGCGGGCCAGCCTCGGCCATGTACGGCAGCGACGGCCTGACCGGCGCTGTCAATTTCATCACCAAGGATCCCTCCGATTTCCTGAAGATCTTCAACAAGCCGACCTATTTCTCGATCAAGCCGGTTTACGACTCCACCGACGGCAGCACCTCGACCACCGCGGTCGCGGCTTTCGGCGGCGAACGTTTCGAAGGTCTGCTGATCGCCAACAAACGCACCGGCCATGAGGTAGACACCAAAGGCACGCGCGACATCAACGGCCCCAACCGCGATACCGCCAATCCGCAAAACGTCAACGGCAACGCGTTGCTCGGCAAGCTGGTGTTCAAGGCCAGCGGCCAGGACACTTTCACCGCGGCGATCGATCACCAGGAACAGAAAACCGATTCCAACGTGCTGTCCGCGGTCACCGCCAGCACGCTGGCGCTGCGCGCCAACGACAAGCTGGAACGCAATCGCTACAGCCTGGCTTACGACTTCAAGGACGGCAGCAATCCTTACTTCCAGAACGCCCACGCGCAAATCTACTACCAGGATGCGAAGAACCACCAGTTTTCCTATGAAGACCGGTTTCCTGCGGCCGACCGTACCCGTGACAATACTTACCGGGAAAGCACCTACGGCGGTTCAGCCCAGGCGGAAAGCGGCTTCGCCACCGGCGGCCTGCAGCACAAGCTGGTCTACGGCTTCGATCTCAGCACGGCGCGCATCAGCGGGCTGCGCGACGGCACCATCCCTGGCGTCGGCGAATCGCCGTTTCCCAACAAGGCTTTCCCGAATACCGACTACTCGCTGTTCGGCGCTTTCATCCAGGATGAAATCCGGCTGTCGCCAACCAGTCCGCTCAGCATCACGCCCGGGTTGCGTTTCGACGGCTACCGCCTGACGCCGGACGAAAACGATCCGGCCTACACCGGCAAGGCCACCAAATCGAGCGGCAATGCAGTGTCGCCACGGCTGGCCCTGATGGTTGAAATCAGTCCGGCGCTGCTGCCCTACATCCAGTACGCGCGCGGTTTCCGCACGCCGACACCGGACCAGGTCAACAACAGCTTCGGCAACCCGATCTTCGGTTACGCCACCATCGGCAACCCCGACCTGAAGCCGGAAACCAGCAACACCTTTGAAATCGGCTTGCGCGGCAAGCTGGGCGGCGGCAACGATACCCTGCGCTATAGCGTGGCGGCGTTCACCGGCCGTTACAGCAACTTCATTTCGCAGGAAATCGTCAGCGGCAGCGGCCGGCCATTCGTCGATCCCTTCATTTACCAGTACGTCAACCGCGCCCGCGCCCGCATCAGCGGCGCCGAAGCCCGGATCGACTGGCAACAGGCCAACGGCCTCGGCTTCAAGGCTGGCATGGCTTATACCAAAGGTCATACCGAAGGCGCAGACGGCAGCAGCACGCCGCTCGATACCGTCAATCCTTTCATGGCCGTATTCGGCTTGCGCTACGAACCCAGCGAACTCTGGTACGGGCAGACCGACTTCATCTACCAAAGCGCGAAACGGCGCAGCGACATGAGCAAGCAAAGCGATTTTGCGCCGCCGGCCGCCTTCGTGGTCGACCTGCGCGGCGGCTACAACATCAGCAAGAACGTATCGCTGTTTGCCGGCATACACAACCTGTTCAACCGCCAGTACTGGAACTGGTCGGACGTGCGCGGCCTGGCCGGCAACACAACGGTCGCCGATGCTTACACCGCCCCTGGCCGCAGTTTCAACGTCGGCCTGAAATTCCAGTATTGATTTCCGTATTTATCTCTTTCTTATCTCATTCCTGGACAAGGAGAAAACAATGTCTGCAACAAGTGATCACCAACAACGCGACCAGCAACAATTGCGCGCGGACTTCCTGAATACGAAACGCGAAAAAAAAATGCGCAATCGCGATGCCGCAGCCGCCATCGGCGTCACCGAAGGCGAGGCCATGGCCGCCTGCGTCGGGGCCGAAGCCATCCGGCTGCTGCCGCATTTCATCGAACTGTTTGAGGAAATCCCGCTGCTGGGCCCGGTCATGGCGCTGACCCGCAACGACAGTGCGGTGCACGAAAAAGACGGCGTGTATGAAAAGATGAGTCACAATGGCCAGGTCGGCCTGGCGCTGGGCGAAGCGATCGACTTGCGGATTTTCTACAAGCAATGGTGCTTCGCCTGCGCCGTGATCGAGGAAGTAGCACGCGGCGCCGGAAAAACCTGGCAGAAAAGCCTGCAGTTCTACGATCTGCACGGGGAGGCAGTGCACAAGGTGTTCTTGCGCGAGCACAGCAATCACGACGCCTTCGACGCCCTGGTGGCGCGCTGGCGCGACCCCGAGCAGCAACCCGGCATGAAGGTCGAACCTGTTCCGCCGGCCGCCATCGACAAGCCCGATGCCGAGATCGACGGTGACGGCTTCCGCGCTGCCTGGAAAGGCATGACGGATACCCACCAGTTCTTCGGACTGTTGCGCGATTTCGGCCTCAGCCGGACCCAGGCGCTGCGGCTGGCGCCGCCGCAATTCGTACGCCAGGTCGACAACAGCGCTACCCGCGCCATCCTGGAACAGGCCGTCGCCAACGCCTTGCCCATCATGGTCTTTGTCGGCAACCGCGGCATGATCCAGATCCATTCCGGCGCAGTAGGCAACATCAAGGCGATGGGTCCCTGGCTGAACATCCTGGATCCTGGGTTCAACCTGCATCTGCGGGAAGACCTGATTGCTGCCAGCTGGGTGGTCAGCAAACCGACCAGCGACGGCGAGGTCACCTCGCTGGAACTGTTCGACCACGAAGGCAACACTATTGCCATGCTGTTCGGCGTACGCAAGCCAGGCCAGCCGGAACTTGCTGCCTGGCGCAGCGCAGCCTTGAACCTGCCGCTGGCGGCAAGCATGGCGGAGGTCCACGCGTGAAGCCGCTTATCGATGTGCAACGGCGCCTGCTGCTGGGCGGCAGCGCTGCCGGCCTGTTGCTGGGCGCCCTGCCCGGCCTGGCGTTCGCAAAAGCTGACGCGGCAAACCCGCCGCGGCGCGTGGTGGTGGCCGGCGGCGCTCTGACCGAAGTAGTGTATGCACTGGATGCCGGCGCGGTCCTGATCGGCGCCGACACCACCAGCACCTATCCCGCCGCGGCGCAGGCGCTGCCCAAGATGGGTTACCAGCGTGCGCTGTCGGCCGAAGGCGTGCTATCGCTGCATCCCGACCTGCTGCTGGCGTCGGCCGACGCCGGCCCGCCGGCCACGCTGCAGCAGATTGCCGCTGCCGGTGTGCGCGTGATACGACTGGGCGAGCGGCATGACGTCAACACCGTGCGTGAAAAAATCACGGGAGTGGCCGCCGCGCTGGAGCTGGCCGCACGCGGCAAGACATTGCTGCAACGCTTCGACAGTGACTGGGAAGCGGCACTGGCGGCAGTGCAAAAACAGCGCCCGGCCAAAGCGCCGCGTGTGCTGTTCATCCTCAGCAATAGCGGCACGCAAGCCATGGTAGCGGGCCAGGAAACGGCGGCCGACGCCATGATCCGTTACGCCGGCGCCATTAATGCTACCTCGGCCGACGGCAAAGGCTTCAAAGGCTACAAACCCTTGACCGCGGAAAGCGCCGTCAACTGCGCTCCCGACATCCTGATGATCGCCAGCGAAAGCCTGGCGGCGATAGGCGGCATGGAGCGCCTGCTGGCCAGCCCCGGCCTGTCGCTGACGCCGGCGGCCAGGAACCGGCGCGTGGTGGCCGGCATGGATTCGCTGTTGCTGCTAGGCTTCGGGCCGCGCCTGCCGCAAGCGCTGACGCAGCTGTCGGCCCAGCTGTATGGTTAACCGCTGACCACCACTGCGATGTCAACTCTCTTTCCCACCGTCCTGTCGGGCCCCGCGCCGGCCGTTCGTGCGCCCGAGCTGCTCCGCAAGGGCCGGCAACGCATGGTGCTGGCCGGCTTGTCGCTGCTGCTGGTCTTGACTACGCTGCTGTGCGCGGCGCTCGGCGCTTATCAGATCGATCCATGGCGTATCCCGCTGCTGCTGTGGCCGGGCGAGCTGAGCATGGCCGATGCGCAAACCCGCGCAGTACTGCTCGATATCCGCCTGCCGCGGGTGCTGCTGGCGATCCTGGTCGGCTGCGGCTTCGGCGCCGCCGGCAGCGCCATGCAAGCCTTGTTTCGCAATCCTCTGGCCGATCCCGGCCTGATCGGCGTTTCCAGCGGTGCCGCTCTCGGCGCCGCGCTGACCATCGTGCTGGGCACTACGCTGTGGCCGGACGCCCTGCGTGTGGCCGGCATCTATGCGCCGATGCTGGCGGCCTTTATCGGCGCCCTGGCGGTAGCCATGCTGGTGTATCGTATCGCCGCGGCACGCGGCCGCCTGGCGCTGCCCCTGCTGCTGCTGGCAGGGATCGCCATCAACGCCATCGTCGGCGCCGCCATCGGCTTGCTGATCTACGTCGCCAGCGACGACCAGCTGCGCACGCTCACCTTCTGGAACCTGGGCAGCTTGGCTGGCGCGCAATGGTCCTTGCTGGCAGTGGCGACACCAGTAGTGGTATTCAGCATCGCCGCCCTGGCGCGCCATTCGGCGGCGCTGAACGCCATGTTGCTGGGTGAAGCGGAGGCCATGCACCTGGGGGTGCCGGTGCAAGCCATCAAGCGCCAGGTGCTGATCGCCAGCGCCTTGTGCGTCGGCGCGCTGGTGGCCTGCACCGGGGCCATCGGCTTCATCGGCCTGGTGGCGCCACACTGCATCCGCCTGGTATGCGGTCCCGACCAGCGCGTGGTGCTGCCGGGCGCCCTGCTGTTCGGCGCCGTGCTGACCCTGGCCGCCGACCTGATCGCACGCACCGTGGCGGCGCCGGTGGAAATGCCGCTGGGCATCCTCACCGCATTGCTGGGCGGACCGTTCTTCATGGTGCTGTTATGGCGCCGGCGCGGGCAATTGGGCCTTTGAACCTATCCGGGACATCATCATGTTAATCGCAAGCAACCTCTCTCTGCGACGCGGCAGCAAGACCATCCTGCGCAACCTCGGCTTGTCTGTCCGGCCCGGTCAAATCGTCGCCCTGCTAGGCCGCAACGGCGCCGGCAAAAGCACTTTGCTGAAAGCCATGTCGGGCGAATTCCACGGCAAGCTGCAAAACAGCGAAGCGCAGCTGAGCGGCCAGATCTCGCTCAACGGCATGGCGCTGACGCAGCTGACGCCGCAGCAACTGGCTGCCAAGCGTGCAGTGCTGCCGCAAAACGTGCAGTTCTCGTTTCCATTCACAGCCATGGAAATTGCCCTGCTGGGCCGTTATCCGCACGGCGGCAACAGCCTCGACGATCGCCTGATCGCGATGGAAGCGTTGGCTTTGGCCGGCGCCGCAACGCTGGCGGAGCGCGACGTCACCACGCTCTCCGGCGGTGAACTGGCGCGGGTCCAGTTCGCCCGGGTGCTGGCGCAGTTGCGGCCACGCGCCGATGATGGTTCGCTGCCTGCCGCACGCTACCTGTTGCTCGATGAACCGACCGCAGCGCTGGACCTGGCGCATCAGCACCATTTGCTTGGCACCCTGCGGCAATTGGCGAAAGAATGGAATATCGGCGTGCTGGCGATCATGCATGATCCCAACCTGGCTGCACGTTACGCCGACCAGCTGGCCTGGCTGGCGGACGGCACCCTGCTAGTGCAGGATACGCCGGCCCTGAGCATGACGCCGCAGGTGGTCAGGGCTTGCCTCGGCCTCGATGTCGAGGTGATCCGGCAAAGCGGCAAACCGCCGTTCGCAATGCCGGCTTGATGTTATTCAAAATCGACCCGGCAACAGAATTGCGCCGGCGATCTTGTTTCAGCTTTCGTCGTCCGGCGTCAGTTCCGGATCTTTACCCAGCAACAGCTGCGCCGCGTCGCTCGGCAGGGCCTCCACCGATTTCAGCTTGCGCGCCATCTGGCGGCTGCGCACTTCGGCCTGGTCGATATTCTTGGCGGCCCGTTCCAGGGTCAGCTTGGTGGCTG
Organism: Collimonas fungivorans; assembly: GCF_001584145.1. Lineage (NCBI taxonomy): Bacteria > Pseudomonadati > Pseudomonadota > Betaproteobacteria > Burkholderiales > Oxalobacteraceae > Collimonas > Collimonas fungivorans. Next base: position 3,890,713 of record NZ_CP013232.1, read on the forward strand.
CCAGCACGTCGCCGAACTTGCCGAATTCGGTCTTTACCGCACCCAGCACTTGCCATACTTCGGATGAACGCTTCTCTAGCGCCAGCGTCCTGAATCCCATCTGCAGGCTGTTCAACAAGGCCGACAAGGTCGACGGTCCGGCGATGCTGATGCGGTGCACGCGCTGCAATTCGTCGGCCAGGCCGGGACGGCGCATGACTTCGGCGTACAGGCCTTCGGTCGGCAGGAACAGGATGGCGAAATCGGTAGTCAGCGGCGGCGACAGGTATTTCTCGGCAATGGTCTTGGCTTCGCCGCGCACCGCGCGTTCCAGTTCGCGCGAAGCTACGGCCACGCCTTCGGCATCGGCGCGGTCGGCGGCTTCGGCCAGGCGTTCGTATTGTTCTTTCGGGAACTTGGCGTCGATCGGCATCCACACTGGCGTGCCGCCGTCGTCGTTGCCGGGCAGCTTGATGGCGAACTCGACCCGCTCGCCGCTGCCGGGAACGGTTTCCACGTTCTTCGCATATTGTTCCGGCGTCAGCACCTGCTCCAGCAGCATTTCCAGCTGCACTTCGCCCCAGGTGCCGCGCGTCTTGACGTTGGTCAGCACCCGCTTGAGGTCGCCGACGCCGATTGCCAGCTGCTGCATCTCGCCCAGGCCCTGGTGGACTTTTTCCAGGCGGTCGGAGACGATCTTGAACGATTCGCCCAGGCGCTGTTCCAGCGTTGCATGCAGTTTCTCGTCCACGGTCTTGCGCATTTCTTCCAGGCGCAGGCCATTGTCGTTCTGCAGGTCCTTGATTTTCGCTTCCAGCGTGGCGCGCACTTCCGCCATGCGCTGCGCATTCGATTCGGTCAGCGCCGCCAGCGTCTGGTTGAGGGTGTCGCCGAAGCGCTTGAGCGATTGCGCCTGTTCTTCGCGGCTGGTCTGCGCCTGCTGGTTCATCGCCAGCCGCATGCCGTCGAGCTGCTGGGCGTTGGTTTCGGTAAGCTTGACCAGCTGCTGGGCGAAGGTGTCGATCTGGTTGTTCTGCAAGGTGGCGACGCTGGTCATCTGCGCCGCCAGCGTCTGCTGCAGCTGGCCGAAGTTGCTGCCGATTTCCTGCCGCATGTTTTGCGCGCTGCTCTGCACTTCGCCACGCAGGTCGCGCTGCTGGCGTTCGCCAAGTTCTTGCTGATGGCGCTGCAGATCGTTTTGCAGTTGCGTCAGCTGTTGCGCCGGATCGGCGCCGCGCGCGCTGCGCAGGATGGCGACGATCTGCAGCACGATAATGACGACGGCGGCAAGCAGGATGAGCAGTTCGGTTGATGTCATGTATTCTTCGATAAGATAAAAATGGATTGCAGTGAAATCACGACTGGGCGTCTGCCTTGTTGCGCATCCAGTCGGCGGTCTGGAAGAAGGACGTCAGCAAATGCTCCTGCAGCCTTTCCTCCATGCCGACATCCTGCATCGCCAGCGCCATGCAGCGCAGCCACTGGTCGCGTTCCGGCGTCGCGATCGCATACGGCAAATGACGGGCGCGCAGGCGCGGATGGCCGAAACGTTCCATGTACAAATCGGGACCGCCGCTCCAGCCGCTCAGGAACCAGTAGAACTTGTCGCGCGAACCGTCGAGCGTGGTCGGATGCAGGGCCCGGATCACGGAAAATTGCGGCTCCAGGTCCATCAGGTCGTAGAAGCGGTCGACCAGTTCGCGCAGCTTGCCGGCGCCGCCTATCATGTCGTAGAGGCTGGCCTGCTGTTGCGCCGGCTCACTGGCGGCATTGGTGTGTTCTGTAGTCATAAGGGGAAATGGTAGAGTAAGCCGCCATTATCCCCGAATTGACATAATCAGGTTCAGGCTTCGCGCAGGGTTTGCAGCGGCGGCTGGTTCAATACATGGCGCAGGCCGACCCAGCCGCCGGCAAACGTGCAGGCGGCGCCGATCGCCATCCCCGCTAGCCACACCAGTGGGCTGAAGGTCCAGGTAAAGCTGAAAACGTAGTGCGCCAGGGCCCAGCCGGTTGCCGCCGCACCGCTGGCCGCCAGGAAACCGGCCAGGCTGCCGATCAAGGCGAATTCTATCCATTGCGATTGCGACAACTGCTTGCGGGTGGCGCCCAGCGCGCGTAGCAGGCCGGCTTCGCGGGTACGCTCGTCCTGCGAGCCGACCAGGGCCGCATACAGCACCAGCGCGCCGGACAACAGGGTAAACAGGAAAAGGAATTCGACCGCCGCCACCACCTGGTCGATCACGCCCTGGATCTGCTTGATGACGCTGCCGATATCGACCACCGTCAGGTTGGGAAAATCACGCGTCAGCTGGTTGCCGAAATTGATTTGCGCATCCGGCAAATTGAAGGCGGTGATCCAGGTTTGCGGCATCTCGGTCATCAGTTTGGGATTAAGGATGACGAAGAAATTCACGCGCATCGAGCCCCACTCCAGCTTGCGCAGGCTGGTAACCGGCGCCGTCACCAGTTGGCCGGCGATGTCGAATTGCAGCTTGTCGCCCAGCTTCAGGTTCAGGGTCTTGGCCAGGCCTTCTTCGACCGAGGCTTCGGCCCGGCTGTCATCAAACCAGCGGCCGGCGGTCACCGTATTCTGCGCCGGCACCTGGTTCATGGTGGACAGGTTGAATTCGCGGTCGACCAGCCGCTTGGCGCGGTCGTCGGCATAGGTGTCGGCGGTGATCGGCTTGTCGTTGACCTGGGTCAGGCGGCCGCGGATCATCGGGAACAGCTGCGGCTGGGCGATGCCGGCCGCCTGCAGGCGTTGCGTGATGTCGGCGCGCTGGTCGTCCTGGATATTGATCACAAAGCGATTAGGCGCGTCGACCGGCGTAGCCTGGCGCCAGGCGCCGATCAGGTCGCCGCGGATCACCGTCAGCAGCAGCAAGGCCATCAGGCCCAGCGACAAAGCGACGATCTGGACGATGGTGGCCACCGGCCGCCGTTGCAGCGCGGTCAGCGCAAAACGCCAGCTCGGATGGCGCGACAGGCCGCGCACATGGCGCGATCCCTTCAACGCCAGCCAGCCGAGCAAGGCGAACAAGCCGAAACCGCCCAGGAACCCGAGCGCCGTCAGCAGGCCCAGTTTGATATCGCCCGCCTGCCACAGCAGCAGGCCGATAAATGTCAGCGTCCCGAGCAGGTAGGTCGCCAGCACCAGCGCTTGCGGCGCATCCTGTTCGCGCCGGATCACGCGGTTATGCGGCACGTTGCGCAGCTGCAGGACCGGCGGCAGGGCAAAACCGACCAGCAGCAGCAAGCCGGTGACCAAACCCTGCACTGCCGGCATCACGCTGGCGGGCGGCAAGTCGCTGGCGACAAACTTGCCCAGCAAATCCAGCAGCATGAAATGCGCGCCGAAACCCAATACGACGCCGATCAGGCTGCCGGCCAGTCCGACCAGCAGGAATTCCAGCAAATACAGTTGCGTTACCTGGTTCTGCGTCAAACCGAGGCAGCGCAGCATGGCGCAGGCATCCAGGTGGCGCAGCATGAAGCGGCGCGCCGCCATTGCCACCGCCACCGCGGCCAGCAAAGCCGACAACAGGCCGACCAGCGACAGGAACTGCTGGCCGCGATCGAGCGTGGCGCGCATTTCGGGACGGCCGTTTTCCAGGCCCTCGATGCGCACGCCCTTGAGGTTTTCGCGGCTGATGTCGCTTTCCACCCATTGCTGGAAATCCTGCACTTGCTGCGGTCCGCCGGCCAGCAGCAAACGATAGGTCACGCGCGAGCCGTCCTGCACCAGGTTGGTGGAAGCCAGGTCGGCCATGGACAGCATCACGCGCGGCGCGAAGTTGATGAAACCGCTGCCGCGGTCAGGCTCGATCACCAGGACTTTCGCTATCGTGAAAGTACGGTCGCCCAGCTTGAGCGGATCGCCCACGGCCAGGTTGAGCGCCGTCAGCATGTTGGCGTCCAGCCATACCGTACCTTCGGCGGGAATCTGCCGGGTAGTTACATCGGCCCCGCCCAGCTTGTCCGCGACCACCAGGCTGCCGCGCAGCGGATAACCGGCGCTGACGGCTTTCAGCGAAGCCAGCTGCGACCTGGCGCTGTCGCCTTCGCCGGCAATGGCCATGCTGGGGAATACCACCGTGTCGGCCAGGGTCAGCTGGCGCCGCTGCGCCTCGCTGCGCCAGCCGGGGCTGATGCGCTGGTCGCCGGAAATCAGCAGGTCGGCGCCCAGCAGCTGGTGCGCATCGCGGCTCAGGCCGGCGCGCATCCTGTCTACAAAAAAACCGACCGCCGACAAGGAGGCGACGGCCACGATCAGTGCTATCAGCAAGAAACGTAATTCGCCCGCGCGCCAGTCGCGGCGGGTCATGCGTAGAGACTGCAAAAAGATCATGTAGCAAGCCTTTGGAAAACCCAGCGCAGGCCACGCCACAGTTTAGGCAGCAGCCAGATCGCAAACAGGAAAAACAGGAACAGGAAGGCAAACAGCAGCCAAGGATGGAAAAAAGCCGCCCACAGGCCGCCCAGCACGGTCGCGTCTTCCGAGAACGAGGCGGTCCAGTTGCTCAGCGGTTCTGGCGTGGTGTTGATCATGGCCCGGCTGCCTGCCTTGGTGGCATGGGCACCCAGCGCAAACGTGCCGCCGATCAGCGCCGCGATCGTGGTCCATGCAGGATCCATGTGGCCCATGGCGGCCACCGCCAAGATGGCGCCGGCCGGAATCCGGATAAAGGTATGGACTGCATCCCAGACCGAATCGAGGCCGGGAATCTTGTCCACCAGGAATTCGATGGCCGCCAGCAAACCGGTGACGCCGATTACCCAGGGCGATTCCAGCACCTGCAGCGCCTGCGGCAGATCGATCCAGCCCAGGCGGCCGAACCAGCCGGCGATGAACAGCGCCATGTACAGGCGGATGCCGCTGGCCCAGGACAAACCGCCGGCAAGCGCAGCGCTAGATAGTGTATCGATCATGATGTCCCCTCTCGGCGGTCTGTTTTTTTCCCAGGTGTCAGCACACTAGTGGCTAGCGTAACTTAAATCTACGCCAGCCGCCCGAGAATAGCCATCCCGCTGGAGAAAATCCGTCGCAGAAATCTTATTTATCCATTGAACTCGTAGGGTGGGCACCTGTGCCCACGCGGATGTGCCGGGGCGCGCAGCCCGGGACGCGTAGCCCGGGACGGGCACCCGGGACGCGCAGTCCGCGACGAGAATCTCAGGGAGGCGAATATCCGCAGCACCGCGTGGGCAAGAAAACCTTGCCCACCCTACGAATCGACCAGCGGCGCAACCTGCACGTCGCCGCATTGGGCGCGGTGGCGCAAGGCGTGGTCCATCAGCACCAGCGCCAGCATGGCCTCGGCGATAGGCGTGGCGCGGATGCCGACGCAGGGATCGTGGCGGCCGAAAGTCTCGACCGTGGCCGGATTGCCCTGCTTGTCGATCGACTGGCGCGGAGTGCGGATGCTGGAAGTCGGCTTGATGGCGATCGATACGGTGATGTCCTGGCCGCTGGAAATGCCGCCCAGGATGCCGCCGGCATTGTTGGTCAGGAAGCCGTGGCGGGTGATTTCATCGCCATGCTGCGATCCTTTTTGCGCCACCGAGGCAAAACCGGCGCCGATTTCCACGCCCTTGACGGCGTTGATGCCCATCATGGCGTAGCCGATCTCGGCGTCCAGCTTGTCGTACAAAGGCTCGCCCAGGCCGACCGGCACCCCGGAGGCGACGATATCGATGCGCGCGCCGCAGGAGTCGCCATCCTTGCGCAAGGCGTCCATATACGCCTCAAGTTCGGCGATCTGGCTGGCGTTGGCGGCAAAAAAAGGGTTGTTGGGCACATGCTCCCAGGATTCGAACACGACCGGGATTTCGCCCAGCTGGCTCATGCAGCCCTTGAAAGTAGTGCCGTATTGCTGCAGCAGCCACTTCTTGGCGATCGCCGCGGCGCCGACCATGGGCGCCGTCAGGCGCGCCGACGATCGGCCGCCGCCGCGCGGATCGCGGATGCCGTATTTCTGCCAGTAGGTATAGTCGGCATGGCCGGGACGGAAGGTATCGACGATATTGCCGTAATCCTTGCTGCGCTGGTCCTGGTTGCGGATCAGCAGCATGATCGGGGTACCGGTGGTCTTGCCCTCGTAGACGCCGGACAGGATTTCTACCGTATCCGGTTCCTGGCGCTGGGTCACATGGCGCGAAGTGCCCGGCTTGCGGCGGTCGAGGTCGGGCTGGATATCGGCTTCGGACAGTTCCAGGCCCGGCGGGCAGCCATCCACCACGCAGCCGATGGCCGGGCCGTGGGATTCGCCGAAATTGGTGACGCTAAACAGACTGCCGAAGGTATTGCCGGGCATGATGATCCAGGGAAAAGAGGCTGAAAGACATGATTTTACCAGCGCCGCCCCTCAGGGGCTACCTGGCCGGCAAAATCATTGCCTTTTCAACATCCCAAGTCAGGGCAGTTTCGCCAGCTGCGCTGTCAGCAGGTCGAAGAAGCCCTGGGTATCGCCTTCCGTAATCCAGCGCGCGTTTTCCGGGCGCTTGGTGGAACGGTAATAATCGACCACGGTGGCGCCGAAAGTCAGCCCTTCGCGGGTATCGACCTCGACATTGGCCATGCGCCCCTTGAACAGGTCCGGCCGCAGCAGGTAGCCGATGGTGGTGGCGTCATGCACCGGGCCGCCGGGCAAACCGTATTGCTTGATGTCGTGTTCGACATAGGCGTCGAGGATGTCGGCGGCGATCTTGCCGGCCTGGTTGCCGATCTTGCGCAAGCGGTCTATGCGCTCCGGGCTGGTCAGCATCTTGTGCGTCACGTCCAGCGGGATCACGGTGATCGGCAGGCCGCTCTTGAACACCACATCGCTGGCATGCGGATCGGCGAACACATTGAATTCCGCCGCCGGCGTGATATTGCCGCCGTTGAAATGGGCGCCGCCCATCATCACGATTTCCTTGATGCCCTGCTTGATCCCGGGATTTTCGATCAGCGCCATGGCCAGGTTGGTTTGCGGCCCGAGCGTCACGATGGTCATGCTTTGCGGTTTTGCCGCGGTCAGGGTGTCGATCAGGTATTGCACCGCATTGCCTTTGGCCAGCGGCTGTTTCGGTTCGAATACCTTGACGCCGGTGACGCCTTCGGTACCGTGCACTTCGGCGGCATAGATGGGCGCCCGCAGCATCGGACGGGCGCAGCCGGCATACACCGGCACATCCGGCCGGTTGGCCCATTCGCGCACCATGCGCGCATTGCGCGAGGTGTAGTTGAGCTGCACGTTGCCGGCTACCGTGGTCAGCGCCCGCACATCCAGCTTGTCGCGCGCCGACAAGGCCAGCAACAAGGCGATCACATCGTCGGCGCCGGGATCGGTATCGATGATCAGCGGCACGGGGGCGGCCGTGGCCGCCAGCGCCGAACCCATCGGTAAAGCACTCAGCAACAGGCCGCCGGTCAGCAGCTTGCCGCCGTGGGTCAGGAAATTGCGGCGAGCCATGGCGGCGTCCTCCAGTATGTGTTTGGTCATTTCGGTTCTTTCCTTGGTTCTTTGGTCCGGCGTCGGTTGATTTACTGCCAGGCGCCGCGCAAGGCTTGCACCTGCTGCTGCAGGTATTCCGGGGTGGCCTGCTCCGGCACCACGGCGTCGCCCACCGCCAGCTGCAGAGCAGACAGCGGGCCGCGCTTGAACGAGCGCTGGAAAGGATTGCCGGCGCTGCGGGTCCACATGCTGCCCCACAAACCGCTCAGGGCCATCGGGATCACCGGCACCGGCGTGCGTTCGACGATTTTCTTGATGCCGCCGCGGAATTCGTTCATTTCGCCGGTGCTGGTCAGTTTGCCTTCCGGGAAAATGCAGACCAGGTCGCCGTCTTCCAGCGCGGCAGCGATCTGGTCAAAGGCGCGTTCCATCAGTTCAGGATTCTCCTTGGCCGGCGCAATCGGGATTGCCTTGGCGGTCTTGAACAGCCAGGCCAGCACCGGGATCTTGAAAATCCGGTGGTCCATGACAAAACGGATAGGCCGCGGGCTAGCCGCCATGATCACGATCGCATCGACGTAGCTGACGTGATTGCAGACCAGCACTGCAGCGCCCTCGTCCGGAATGCGGTCGCGGTTGACGGTATGCACGCGGTGGATGGTATGGATCAGTATCCAGGCCACGAAACGCACCAGGTATTCCGGCACCACGGTGAAGATGTACAGCGCCACCAGCGCATTCAGGATTGCCGTCACCAGGAAAATCTGCGGGATGGTGAAGCCGGATTGTAGTAAGACCATCGCCACCAGCGCCGCCACCACCATGAACAAGGCGTTCATGATATTCATGCCGGCGATGGTGCGCGACAGGTGCCGGCGGTCGCAGCGGGTCTGGATCACCGCGAACAGCGGCACGATGTACAGGCCGCCGAACAGGCCGATCATCACGCAGTCGAACAGGATGCGCCAGCTGCCGTGCTGCTGCACGAAACCGGCCATGTCGACCGCCGTAGTGTTGGTATAGCCGATGCTGGCAAGGAACAGGTCGAGGCCGAACACCGACAAGCCGATCGCGCCAAACGGCACCAGGCCGATTTCCACCTTGTGGCCCGACAGGCGCTCGCACAACAGCGAGCCGGCGCCGACGCCGAGCGAGAACACCGTCAGCAGCAGCACAAAAACGCTGTGGTCGCCATGCAGGTAGTTTTTTGCATACAAGGGAAACTGCGCCAGCACAATGGCGCCGTAGAACCAGAACCAGGAATTGGCCAGCATGGCCAGGAATACCGGCCGGTTCTTGCGGGAAAACCCCAGGTTGCGCACGGTTTCGGTAACCGGATTCCAGTTGATCTTGAGCTCCGGCTCCGCAGCCGGCGTCAGCGGGATGCCGCGGCTGAACAGCCAGCCTACAATCGCAATCGCCACCGTGCCGCCGGCCACCAGTTCGATGCCCCATGGCTTGTGCACCACCAGTACCGCGCCCAGCACTTCGCCCAGCAGGATGCCGACGAAAGTTCCCATCTCGATGATGCCGTTGCCGCCGACCAGCTCGTCCTGGCGCAGCTGCTGCGGCAGGTAGGCGTACTTGACCGGCCCGAAGATGGTCGAATGGATGCCCATGCCGACCACCGCCAGGATCAGCAGCCACAAGGTATGCGTCATCCAGCCGGCGGCAGCGATCGCCATGATGACGATTTCCAGCACCTTGACGTAGCGCGCCAGGCGCGATTTCTCGAACTTGTCGGCGAGCTGGCCGGCGGTCGCGGAAAACACCACGAACGGCAGGATGAACAGGCCCGGAATCAGGTTGTTCAGCAGGCTGACGTCCATGCTGGTCCAGCTCAGCGCTTCATAAGTCAGGATCGTCAGCAAGGCGGTCTTGAAGACATTGTCGTTGAAGGCGCCGAAAAACTGGGTCCAGAAGAAAGGAGCGAAACGGCGCTGGCGCAGCAGGGAAAATTGGCTGGATTTGGACATGGGTAAGCTAAGGTGAGGGGTGCGTGCTATGGCAAGTGATTATTGTTTTAATATTTTTCGGGCAGCTTACACAAAAAAACCGTTTGCGGCATCATTCTGCCGCAAACGGTTCCTGACAATCCATAACAAATACTATTCGTCGGCGTTGGACGGCCAGTCGCGGATATAGGCCTTCAGCATCTTGTTTTCAAAACCCTGGGCGTCCAGCACCGCCTTGGCCACGTCGTAGAACGACATCACGCCCAGCAAGGTGCGGGCGTCCATGATCGGCACATAACGCGCGTGGCGTTCCAGCATGATGCGGCGCACTTCGTTGACTTCGGTATCGGGCGTGACGGTGATCGGGCTGTCATCCATGTGCTTGCGCACCGTGTTGCTGCCGACCGCGCCGCCGTTCTGGTGGATCGCATTCATCACTTCGCGGAAGGTCAGCATGCCTACCAGCGTCCCGAACTCCATCACCACCAGCGAACCGATATCCTTTTCCGCCATCGTGTTGACAGCCTCGATCAACGGCGTTTCCGGCGTCACGGTGTAAAGAATATTGCCTTTGACTTTGAGGATCTCAGAAACTTTCATGGGGCCATCCTGCCTTTGCTTGGGTTATGCTTGCTTGTATCGCTTGTATCCAGAATGTAGCTTAAGCGGAGCCAAAAATCTACCGCGCAGCGCAGCATGAATAGAACAAGCCCTCACATAAGCAAGAATTGAAGGAGACAGCCACACCATGAGCGCCCCCCACTATCCCGGCTTCGACACCTTGTCGCTGCACGCCGGCAGCGTACCCGATCCAGCCACCGGCGCCCGCGCCACGCCGATTTACCTGACCTCGGCGTTTGTCTTCAAGGATTCCGACCACGCCGCCTCGCTGTTCAACATGGAACGCGCCGGCCATGTATATTCGCGCATTTCGAATCCGACCAACGCCGTGCTGGAAGAACGCATCGCGGCGCTGGAAGGCGGCGTCGCCGGGATTGCCGTCGCCAGCGGCCAGGCCGCCATGCACCTGGGACTGGCCACCATCGCCGGCGCCGGTTCGCATATCGTGGCCTCGCGCGCCTTATATGGCGGTTCGCACAACCTGCTGTCGTACACCATGAAGCGTTTCGGCATCGAAACCACCTTCGTCGATCCGAACGACCTCGATGCCTGGCGCGCGGCGATCCGGCCCAACACCAAAGTCCTGTTCGGCGAAACCCTCGGCAATCCGGGGCTGGACGTGCTGGACATCCCGCGCATCTCGGCCCTGGCGCACGAACATTACCTGCCGCTGATGGTCGACGCCACGTTTACCACGCCGTACCTGCTGAAACCGTTCGAACACGGTGCCGACCTGGTGTTCCACTCCGCCACCAAGTTCCTGTGCGGCCACGGCACCGCGGTCGGCGGCCTGCTGGTGGACGGCGGCACTTTCGACTGGCAGCAGGCGTACGACAAAACCGGCCGCTTCGGCGAATTGTGCGAACCGTATGAAGGCTTCCACGGCATGGTGTTTTCCGAGGAATCGACGGTGGCGCCGTTTTCGCTGCGCGCGCGGCGCGAAGGCTTGCGCGATTTCGGCGCGGTGATGAGTCCGCACAACGCGTTCGCCATCCTGCAAGGGATAGAGACGCTGGCGCTGCGCATGGAAAAACATGTGAGCAACACCCGCAAGGTGGTCGAATTCCTGGCGGCGCACGCCGCGGTCGAATCGGTGGCTTATCCTGAACTGCCGTCGCATCCCGGCCATGCACTGAGCAAGACGCTGCTGCCCAAAGGCTGCGGCGCGGTATTCTCGTTCAACCTCAAGGGCGACCGCGCCGCCGGCCAGCGCATGGTGGAGTCGCTGAAGATTTTTTCCCACCTGGCCAATGTCGGCGACGCCAAGTCGCTGGTCATCCATCCGGCCTCGACCACCCATTTCCGGGTGCCGAGCGAACAGCTGGCCGCCTCCGGCATTACCGAAGGCACGCTGCGGCTGTCGGTCGGCCTGGAGAACGTCGAAGACCTGATCGAAGACCTGGCTTACGGCCTCAAGATGTCGCAGCGCACTGAACGCAAGGGGAAATGAGATGCTGCTAAAAATACATGGCGCAGATAACGACAGCTATTGTTATACCGGCGGCAAAAGCTTCAACCCGGCACTGCCGACCGCGGTATTCATCCACGGCGGCCAGAACGACCACTCGGTCTGGATCCTGCAAACCCGCTATTTCGCCCATCACGGTTTCGGCGTGCTGGCGCCGGACTTGCCGGGCCACGGCCGCAGCCAGGGTCCGGCCCTGGCCAGCATCGAGGAATTGTCAGGCTGGCTGGAATCCCTGCTGGATGCCGCCGGCGTCACCAAAGCCATCCTGATCGGCCACAGCATGGGTTCGCTGGTCGCCCTGGAGAGCGCCGGCCGCGCGGCCGGTTCCACGCGCATCGCCGGCATTGCGCTGGTCGGCACCGCCTATCCGATGAAAGTCGCCGATGCGCTGCTCGATGCCGCCAACAATGACCAGCAGAGCGCGATCGACATGGTGAACATCTGGTCGCACTCGACCATGTCGCCCAAGCCTTCGGCGCCCGGCCCGGGATTCCATGTGCAAGGCGCCAGCCAGCGCCTGATGCAGCGCATTGCCCGGCAGTCGGACAGCAAGCCGACCGTGTTCCATACCGACTTTGCCGCCTGCAACAATTATGCAAACGGCGAACAGGCGGCACAGGCGGTGGCCTGCCCCACCCTGTTCCTGCTCGGCCAGCACGACGTCATGACTCCGGCCAAGGCAGCCGCCGGCCTGATTGCTGCGATCAAGCATGCCAAGGTAGTGCAGGTCGACGCCAGCGGCCATGCCCTGATGGCGGAACAGCCGGATGCGGTGCTGGATCATCTGTACAGGTTTGCAACGACAGCGCTGCGTTCGCCGGCAGCGGTTGCGCCTGCCGCCATCGGGGGTTAAGCTTGAAGCATAGCAACCGCGAGGAGACGCCATGCCTACCGTGCTTGAAAAGAAATACGAAACGTTCGCCGAGTTTTATCCGAGCTACCTGAGCCAGCACAGCAACCGCACTTGCCGCCAGCTGCACTTCGTCGGCTCGACCCTGGCCTTGCTTTCGCTGGTGGCGCTGGTGCTGACCGGCGCCCTGTACTGGCTGGCCGTAGCACTGGTGTGCGGCTACGGTTTTGCCTGGATCGGCCATTTCGTGTTCGAGAAAAACCGCCCCGCCACCTTCAGGCAGCCGCTCTACTCTTTACTCGGCGACTGGGTCATGTACTGGCAGATGCTGACAGGCCAGGTTTCTTTTTAAACAACTATGTAAAATAACGGTTCACGGCAATGTGAACCGTTTGTCCCTTAGAATAGCGCCTACTTTACTTTTAGACATGATGACAAGCCAGAAGGCGGCTGCTCGTCAATGAGGAAACGGGGAATTCATGCAAACCAGGGAAACCGCGCTGACGCACCGGGGGCCAGGCCAGGTTGCCAGGCCGGAAGCGCCCGCCGTCGCCGCCAAGCGGCCATTGTTCCTGATGAACTACACAAGGCCGACCTACCAGGGCATGGTGCAGGTCAGCTATTTCTGGACGCCGGGCTTACTGCGCGGCGGCGACCTCAAGTTCCGGATGTACTAAACCGTCGGCAAAATATGCTGCCAGCGTCTGCTCCAGCCCGCGTTCGATAGCCTCTTCCACCTGCCACGCCAGCGCCTCGTCGGTCACCTTGCCCGCCACCAGGTTGCACACGAACAGACGATAGATATCGCTCAGTTTCAGCCGTTCCGGATTGGCCAGCAAGATCCAGCCGTCGACGCTGATGCGCGCTTTGCGGCCCCACTGGGTCCTGACCAGCTTGTCGGTCTGTACCGAACCGACCCAGCCGATCTCCTGCATCTGTTGCAGCAGGCTTTCCGATTCGTCAAAACCGAGCCTGGTCGCGCGCCGTATCTGGTCCGCATCCACCGCGGCCGAACTGCCTCCTGTCCTGGCCTGGTGCAACACGCCCAATACCGCCATCGCATCGACAAAAGCGCTGCCCGGCGCGGGCACGTGCCACCAGCGTTCGTACTTCACCACCGGCAAGGCCGCCACCAGCAAGGCGCCGACCAGGGTAATCATCCACAGCATGTAGATCCACAACAGGAAAATCGGCAAGGCGGCCAGCGCGCCGTAGACCATGGTGTAGGTCGGGAACTTGATGACGTAGGCGGCAAAAAAACGCTTGGCGATTTCAAACACGATGCCCGCCAGCAGGCCGCCCCAGACGGCGTCGCGCCAGTCCACCCGCTGGTTCGGCACCGCCACGTAGAGCAGGGTAAACGCACCGGTGGTCAGCGACACCGACAGCAGCGTATAGAACCATCTGCCGGCCCAGCTCACCACCAGGCCGTTGGCCGCGGCCGACAAATAGGAGGTGACGGTGATCGAGATGCCGATCAGCAAAGGTCCCAATGTAATGATGGCCCAGTACACCAGCACCCGGTGTATCCACGGCCGCTGCTTCTTGACGCGCCAGATGCGGTTGAACACATGGTCCACCGTCGACATGGTCAGCACCGAAGTGACGATCAGCGCCACGCCGCCGACCGCCGACAAGCGCGCCGACTTGGTGGCGAACTGGTTGAGATAGTCGAGGATGACGTTGGCGACGCCCTTGGGCATCAGGTTTTGCACAAAATACTGTTCCAGCGAAGCGCGGAAGGTGCTGAACAGTGGAAATACGGTAAAGATCGCCAAGGCGATAGTCAGCATCGGCACCAGCGCCAGGATGGTGGTGAAGGTCAGGCTGCCGGCAACCTGCGGCAGGCGCTCTTCATCCAGGCGGCGCGCCGCGAAACGAAACAGATCGCGCAATTGCGGCCAGGACAGGCCGCGCAGCCTGGAAAATTTCAATGACTTCATGCTTTCCCTGATTTTGCCTTCCGGAGCGGGTGATTAAAGGCGCGTTTTGCACCATGAACCAGCGCTAAAGCGCCCTATAATAGCAAAGTGCGTACCAAAATGAACTCATCCAATATGACTGCGAATATTAGTGTGAACACACCACTCCTGGTCCTGTACTACTCGCGCCATGGTTCGACGCGCAAGCTGGCCGAACTGATCGGCCAGGGCATCGACTCCGTCGCCGGCTGCGAAGCGCGCTTACGCACGGTGCCAGCGGTGTCGACCGTGACCGAAGCCAGCGCGCCGGATATCCCGGCCGAAGGCGCGCCTTACGTCGAACTGGCCGACCTGCAGGAATGCGCCGGCCTGGCGCTGGGATCGCCGACCCGCTTCGGCAACATGGCCGCCGCCATGAAATACTTCTGGGATGGCACCAGCACCGACTGGCTGGCCGGCACCCTGGCCGGCAAGCCGGCTTGCGTGTTTACCTCCACCGGCAGCCTGCACGGCGGCCAGGAATCGACCCTGATGTCGATGATGACACCCTTGTTGCACCATGGCATGCTGGTGATGGGCCTACCCTACACGCTGCCGGAACTGATGACAACCGCCAGCGGCGGCAGCCCGTACGGCGCCAGCCACTGGTCCGGCATGAACGGTACACATCCGATTTCGGCCGAGAGCCGCACCCTGGCGATCGCCCAGGGCCGGCGCCTGGCGGAAACCGCCTTGAAGTTGACGCTTTAAAAGTGACACCTTGAAGCCGAATATAAAAATCAACATCGCGGGGACATGATGACCACCAAACTGAAACCGGGCATATCGACCCACCCGCTGCCGCACGCAGCACGCCAGCCGCGCTTCTTCTATTTCGGCGCGGTCGGCAGCCTGCTGGCCCTGATCGCGCTCGGCCTGGCCTGGGAACTGGCCCTGGCGCCGCTGCGCCCGGGCGGCTCCTGGATGGTGCTGAAAGTGCTGCCGCTGCTGTTCCCGCTGCGCGGCGTGCTCAAGCGCGACGTGTACACCATGCAATGGGCGTCCATGCTGATCCTGATCTATTTCACCGAAGGCATAGTGCGCGCCACCAGCGACAGCAGTTTCCTGTCAAGCAGGCTGGGCTGGCTGGAAGCCGTGCTCAGCGTTGTCTTTTTCATTTGCACCATCCTTTATCTCAGGCCTTACAAGAAGGCGGCCAAGGAAGTTGCGAAGCAAGCTATCAAGAAGGCGTCGCAATAGGACGGTATGTACTCCGTGGTCCGTTAAATGGGGTCAGAGTAATTTTCGCAAAAGGCGCGAAAAAAAACTCTGACCCCATTTAACTATTTTGCCGAAATTTGAATATGAAAAACACCGAATTTCTCGATGCCTGTCGCAACGCTATCGGCGCGGCCCACGTGCTTACCGACGAAGCTGACAAAGCCGGCTACCTGACTGACCAGCGCCAACGCTTTACCGGCGCGGCGTTGGCTGTTGTCAAACCGGCGGACACTGCCGAAGTGGCAGCCATCGTGAAACTCTGCGCGCAGTTCCTGATCCCGATCGTGCCCCAAGGCGGCAACACCGGCCTGGTGCTGGGCAGCGTACCTGACCAGAGCGGCCAGGCCATGGTGCTGTCGCTCAAACGCCTGAACCGCATCCGCGCCGTCGACCCGCTCAACCACACCATCACGGCAGAAGCCGGGTGCATCCTGCAACACATCCAGGAAGCCGCCGCCGCAGAACAAACCTTGTTTCCGCTGTCGCTGGCCGCGGAAGGCAGCTGCACCATCGGCGGCAACCTCTCCACCAATGCTGGCGGCACCGCGGTGCTCCGCTACGGCAACACGCGCGAACTCTGCCTCGGCCTGGAAGTGGTGACCGCCCAAGGTGAAATCCTGCGCGGCCTGCGCGGCCTGCGCAAGGACAACACCGGCTACGACCTGCGCGACCTGTTCATCGGCGCAGAAGGCACGCTAGGCATCATCACCGCCGCCGTGCTCAAGATATTCCCGCAGCCAAAAGCCCAGCTCACCGCACTGGCGGCGGCACAGACTCCGGCAGATGCGCTACGCCTGCTGAGCCTGGCGCAAAGCCGCTGCGGCTCTACCCTGACCGGCTTTGAACTGATGTCGGACCTGTGCCTGCAACTGGTAGCCAAACATTTCCCGCAACTGCAATTCCCCTTTACCCAGCGCCATCCGTACTACGTGCTGCTGGAACTGTCCGACAACGAATCCGCAGATCACGCCGGCGGCCTGCTGGAAGCCGTCATCGGCGACGCCCTGGAACAGGACATCTGCCAGGATGCGGTGCTGGCCAGCTCGAGCGCCCAGTCGCGCGCCCTGTGGCAGCTGCGCGAAAGCATCTCCTCGGCGCAAGCGATGGAAGGCAAGAACATCAAGCACGACATCTCGCTGCCGATTTCCCGCATCGCCGAATTCATCACCGTTACCGACGCCCTGCTGCAGCAGCATTTCCCCGCTTGCCGCAACGTCACCTTCGGCCACCTGGGCGACGGCAACCTGCACTACAACGTCTCGCCGCCCGTCGCCTCCTCCGCCGAACAGTTCATAGAACGGCAAGCCGACGTCAACCGCATCGTGCATGACAGCGTCGACCGCATGGGCGGCTCGATCTCGGCCGAACACGGCCTGGGCGCCCTCAAGCGCGACGAAATCCTGCGCTATAAATCGCCGGTGGAAATGGCACTGATGAAGACCATCAAGCAAGCTCTGGATCCTTTGAACCTGATGAATCCAGGCAAAGTGATCTGATTCGCTGCGCAGCCGGCCAATGTTGCCGCCTTACAATCTGTTACACCGGTCTTGTAGGCGTATCGCGCCTGCAAGGCGTTAATCGGAGGCATAAGCAGAAAATAAGCAGAAAATTGCATAAGGCGAAACATGTCGACCCTTTCTCGTTTTCTATCGATCGCGCTGCTCAGCGGCATGGGCATGGTGGCGGTCCATGCGCAGAGTGTCCAGCCGCCGCTGAGCGACTCGGAAAAAGCCCTGCACGTACTCAACCGGCTGGCCTATGGACCGCGTCCCGGCGACGTCGATGCAGTCAAGCGCCTCGGCGTCAAACGCTACATCGAGCAGCAATTGAATCCCGACAGCCTGCCGCTGCCGCCAGACCTGGCAAACAGACTTTCCGCTTTGCCGACTTATCAACTGACGGCAACCCAGCTTTACCAGCAATACGGTCCGCCCTCTTTCCCTCCCAATAGCGCCACCCCTGAAGAAAAGAACATGGCGCGCCAGCGCGCCAACAAGGACATCACGCCGCAGACGCATTTTTCCCGGCTGTGGCTGGCTACCGAAAGCCCGCGCCAGCTGCAGGAAGTGATGACCGAATTCTGGTTCAACCACTTCAACGTCTTCGAGGGCAAGGAATGGGTGCGCTACTGGAACGGCGAATATGAAAAAGACGTATTGCGGCCCAATGCGCTCGGCAACTTCCGCCAGCTGCTGGGCGCGGTGGCCCATCATCCGGCGATGCTGTATTACCTCGACAACTGGCTCAGCAGCGGCGCCGGCACACCAGAAGCCAAAGGCCGTTTCAAAGGACTCAACGAAAACTACGGCCGTGAACTGCTGGAACTGCACACCATGGGCGTCGACAGCGGCTACACCCAGGCCGACGTGATTTCCCTGGCGCGCATCCTGAGCGGCTGGACCATCGATGAAAAAGGTATGAAGGACGGCCAGCCGGCGTTCATCTTCAACCCGCGCCGCCATGATGGCGGCGACAAGGTTTTCCTCGGCCAGACCATCAAGGGCAGCGGCTACCAGGAAGGCGAACAGGCGCTCGATATCCTGGCGCGCCATCCGGCCACGGCACACTTCGTCGCAGCCAAGCTGGTGCAGTATTTCGTTTCCGACAAACCCGAACCTGCATTGACCGAAAAACTGGCGCGTCGTTTCCTGAGCAGTAACGGCGACATCAAGGCGGTGCTGCATACGTTGTTCGACAGCCCCGAATTCTGGGCCCGCAGCAATTACCAGACCCAGTTCAAGACGCCGTACCAATATGTAGTGTCGTCGCTGCGCGCAACCGCGACGCCGGTGCTGAATGTACGGCCGATAGACGGCGTGCTCAATCAGCTGGGACAGCCGCTGTACGGTTGGCTGACGCCGGAGGGTTACAAGTTTTCCGAGGAGGCCTGGCTCAATCCGGACGCCCTGCTCCGCCGCATCAATTTCGTCAACGGCCTGAGCAACGGCAAATCGCCGATCGCCCGCAGCGATCCGCCGCCGCCCGTGCCGGGAGCACCGCCCGTCGCTGCAGCACCGAACACCGCTGCCCCCATCGATCCGCAACAATTGCAGCAGACCCTGGCGCCGGCGCTGACGCCGCACAGCCTGAGCACCATCAGCGCCGCACCCGCCAACCTGCAGGTCGGCCTGATACTCGGCAGTCCTGATTTCATGAAGAGATAGTCCATGGGAGCCATGTCATGAAACGTCGTGATTTCATCCGCCACCTGGGCCTGACCGCCAGCGGCGCCATCCTGATCCCGGTCGGCCTGTCCGGCTGCGTGGTAGCGCCTGCCAGCAAACCGCAGGCCAAGGCAAAACCCGTCCCGGCTGCGCCTATCGCCATGGTCGACAGCCCGCTGTCGTACGGCAGTCCCTTGCAACGCCCGCACGCAACCGGCGACGGTACGCCGCGCATGATCGTGGTGTTCCTGCGCGGCGCGGTGGACGGCTTGAATGTAGTGGTGCCGCACGGCGACCACAATTACTACAAGGCGCGGCCGGGCATTGCCGTATCGCGCCCCGGCACCCAGAACGGCGCCATCGACCTGACCGGCTACTTCGGCCTGCATCCGGCACTGCAGGCGCTGCAGCCGTACTGGGACGACGGCCGGCTGGCGTTCGTGCATGCCTCCGGCTCGCCGGACATGTCGCGCTCGCATTTCGAAGCGCAGGATTACATGGAGACCGGCACGCCGGGCCAGCACAATACCCGCGACGGCTGGATGAACCGCATGCTCGGCGTGATGCCCTCATCCTCGTCGCCGATGCAAGCCCTGACGCTGGGCGAATCGGTGCCGCGCATCCTGACCGGCCGGGCGGTGGTCGCCAACATGCCTACCGGCCGCGACGCCACCCGTCCTACCTTGATCGACCGCCCCGAAGTCAGCCAGGCCTATGCCGCGCTGTATGCGGAAGACGCGGCACTTGGCAAAAGCTATCGCGACGGCATTTCGGCACGCAAGGAACTGATGGCCGACGCCAGCAGCTCGGAACAGAAAATGGCGAATAACGGCGCGCCGCTGCCGAACGGCCTGTCGATAGACACCGCCCGCCTGGGCCGGCTGATGCGCAGCAACCCTGACATCCGGCTCGGTTTCGTCGCCGTCGGCGGCTGGGACACCCATACCAACCAGGGCAACGGCAACGGCCAGCTGGCCAACCGCCTGCGGCCTTTGGCCGACGGCCTGACCACGCTGGCGCGCGAACTGGGGCCGGCATTCAACGATACGGTGATCGTGGTGATGTCGGAATTCGGCCGTACCTTCCGCGAAAATGGCAACGGCGGCACCGACCACGGCCACGGCAACGCCATGTGGCTGCTGGGCGGCAATGTGCGCGGCCGCACCATCCATGGCTCCTGGCCGGGCATCGACGACAAATCGCTCAACGAAGGGCGCGACCTGGCCATCACCACCGACTTCCGTTCGGTGCTGGCGACGCTGGCGGAAAAACACATGCGGATCGGCGATCCGGCCATGCAGAAACTGTTTCCGCAATACGGCGCCGGCAACCCGCATGCCCTGAACCTGCTGGTGTAACCTAGGGCCTGTTCACACTTGATTTGGGAGTGCGAACAGGCCCTAGCTCAGGTATCGCAAATACTGCAGTTATGTCCTTTGCAATTATGCAGCACGCTGCTCCTGCCGGCACCGGCTTGCGTGCCCGGCCCGGTGGCGCCGCGGCCGGCCAGCTGTTCGGCGCCGTTGCGCGCCTGCCAGCGTTCCGCCACGCGCAGCTTGACGCGGCCGCCGGTGAATAAAGGCACGGCAAGAGTCTCCTCGGCGCAGTAAGGACAGGCCAGCGGTTTTTCCAGCGCTTGCAGCGGCAACAGTTTTTCGAAAATGCCATCGCAATGGCTGCAGCGGATGTCGTACAGCGGCATCGTATTATCCTTTGGTTGAATTGGACCGGGAGCGAGGCAGGATTGAACCCTGCCGCCGCCGCTAAGGTTTCCTTCCCCAGTACGCGTTATCGTTCAGCATCCCCTTGGGCGTGATGTCCTGGTCGAAAATCGAGGTCGGCAGGGACACCGTGCAGGCGCAATTCGGAATATCGACGATGCCGCCGATGCGCCCCTCCACCGGCGCCGCGGTCAGCAGCATGTAGGCCTGGCTGCCGGTATACCCGAAGTGGGTCAGGTAATCGATGGCTTTCAGGCAGGCCTGGCGGTAGGCCACGGTGGCGTCCAGGTAATAGTTGACGCCGTTCTCGACGCTGATGCCTTCGAAGGTCAGCCACTGCTCGTAGTGCGGCTTGACGATGCTGGGCATGAAGATCGGCGAGCTGATGTTGTATTTCGCCATGCCGCCCTTGATCAGGTCGAAACCGACGTGGCTGACGCCATCCATTTCAATCGCGCCGCAAAAGCCGATTTCGCCGTCGCCCTGGGAAAAATGCAGGTCCCCCATGGAAAAGCCCGCGCCCTTCACATACACCGGGAAAAAGATCCGGGTGCCGGCGGACAAGTCCTTGATATCGGTATTGCCGCCATGTTCGCGCGGCGGCACGGTGCGCGCCGCTTCCTTCGCCATGCTGTCGAACTTGGCGCCGCTGAGGCCGCGCAGCACGGCGGTGCTCGGATCAGGCGGCTTGGCCAAGCCCTTGGCCGCCAGCGGCGCCTCGCGCCGGTTCCATTCCGCCAGCAAATCGTGCGACGGCAGGCAGCCCATCAGGCCCGGATGGGTCAGGCCGGCGATGCGTACGCCGGGAATATGGCGCGAAGTGGCGTACAAACCTTTCAAGTCCCAGATCGCCTTGTCGGCGTCAGGAAAAGTATCGGCCAGGAAGCCGCCGCCGTTCTCTTTCGAAAATACGCCGGAAAAACCGACCGGCGTCACCGGCTTGATGTCGAGCAGGTCGATCACCAGCAGGTCGCCCGGTTCCGCGCCTTCGACATGGAACGGCCCGGTCAGCGGATGGGCGCGGGTCAGGTCGACGTTCCTGACGTCGGAAACGTCGTCGTTGTCCTGGATCTGCGCATCCAGGAAATCCAGCGATTCGATCAGGATCGCCTCGCCCGGCTTGACCGAGGACAGGAACGGCAGGTCGGGATGCCAGCGGTTATGTCCCAGCTCGGCTTGCTGCGCCAGCGGCACGCCCGGTTTGATCTTGAAATGTTGCATGCGACTCTCCTCTTGGTGGCTCAATCAGGGTGGTTCATTCGGAAGGAATGCCAGGCATCGGGCATTCCGGCGTGCCGGCCGTGCCGCGGGTCAGCGCCTCGACCTGGCGCCGCGCCTGCTGCGGATCGTTGACCCAGGTCTTGTAAAAATCGAAGGGGCAGTCGGCGACGCCGGCCGCACTTTCGCCGGAATTGATCTTGCCGGTGTAGCCGCGGTGCAGCAGCTTGTAGAGATGGTTCTGCGATTGCCAGTTGCGGCGCGCGTCGCGAATCAGGCCGAGCGACAGTTCGGCGTACTGGATGCCCATTTCCTCGGTGCCGCATTCGCCCAGGGTACGGCCGTCGAAGCCGACGATGGCCGAGTGGCCGAAATAGGAATACACGCCGTCGAAGCCGCTGGCGTTGGCCACCGCCACATAGACATTGTTCATCCACGCCATCGCCTTCGACACCAGCACCTGCTGCTCCTTGGCCGGATACATGTAACCCTGGCAACGCACGATCAGCTCGGCGCCTTTCATCGCGCAGTCGCGCCAGATTTCGGGATAGTTGCCGTCGTCGCAGATGATCAGGCTGATCTTCAGGCCTTTCGGGCCGTCGGAAACATAAGTGGTCTCGCCCGGATACCAGCCTTCGATCGGTGTCCACGGCATGATCTTGCGGTACTTCTGGACAATCTCGCCCTGGTTGTTCATCAGGATCAGGGTGTTGTACGGCACCTTGTGCGGATGTTCCTCATGCCGTTCGCCGGTCAGCGAAAACACGCCCCAGACATTGGCCTGGCGGCAGGCCTCGGCGAAAATCGCGGTTTCCTCGCCGGGGATGGCAGCGGCGGTATCGAACATTTCCTCGCGGTCGTACATGATGCCGTGGGTCGAGTATTCCGGGAAAATCACCAGGTCCAGTCCCGGCAGCCCCTGTTTCATGCCTACCACCATCGCCGCGATATTGCGGACGTTTGCCAATACCTCAGACTTGTTATGCAGGCGCGGCATCTTGTAGTTCACGACTGCGACCCCGACGCCATCCTTGCTGCTGGATATATCTCCGTGCCTCATGTATCTCTCCTGTGATCTGTCTGGATAAACTCTTCGGCCTGCTAGACCGACAAATAACGGCTGATGGTTGCGGCGTCGACCTTGTCGCTCGTGTCCTCGTAGACAAAACGGCCCTTGTCGATCACCAGGAAGCGGTCGGCGATTTCCAGCGTGAAGCTGAGCACCTGCTCCGAGACGATGATGGTCAACTGGCGCAGCTTGCGGATTTCTTTCAGGCTGCGCGCAATGTCCTTGATGATCGACGGCTGGATGCCTTCGGTCGGCTCGTCCAGCAGCAGTACCTTGGGATTGGTGGCCAGCGCGCGCGCAATCGCCAGCTGCTGTTGCTGGCCGCCGGACAGGTTGCCGCCTTTGCGGCCGCGCATTTCGTGCAGCACCGGGAACAAGGCGTACAGCTCATCCGGCACCTTGCCGAGCGCGCTCGCCGGCAAGCCGGTCTGGATGTTTTCCAGCACCGTCATGCCGGGGAAAATCATGCGCCCCTGCGGCACATAAGCGACGCCGCTGGCGACCCGCTGATAGCTCTCCAGGTGGCCCAGCTCCTGGCCGTCGATCTGGATGCTGCCTTCGCGCAGCGGCAGGATTCCCATCAGGGTCTTGAACAAGGTGGTTTTTCCCATGCCGTTGCGGCCCATGACGGCGACGATTTCCTGTTTGCCGACTGCCAGGCTGACATCGTGGATGACCTGGCTCTGGCCATAGCCGGAGGCAAGATGCGAGACATTGAACATAAGTGCTCCGAATGGTTTAGTGGCCGAGATAGACTTCAATCACCTTGGGATTGGCCTGCACCGATTCCATGCTGCCTTCGGCCAGTATTTTTCCCTGGTGTAGTACGGTGACCTTGTGGGCGATGCTCTTGACGAATTCCATGTCATGTTCAATCACCAGCACCGAACGGCCCTTGCTGATGCGTCCCAGCAGCTCGGCGGTTTTCTCGCGTTCCGAGACGCTCATGCCGGCCACCGGCTCGTCCAGCATCAGCAGTTCCGGCTCCTGCATCAGCAGCATGCCGATTTCCAGCCACTGCTTCTGTCCGTGCGACAGCAGGTCGGCCTGCTGGTACAGCTGGGCGTCAAGGAAGATTTCCCTGGCCACCGCTTCGACCCGTTCCACCACTTCCGCCGTGCGCTTGAACACCAGTGCGCCGAATACCTTGCGGCCACGCGGAAACGACATCTCCAGGTTCTCGAACACGCTCAGGTTTTCGTAGATGGACGGCGTCTGGAACTTGCGGCCGACCCCGGCCTGGACGATTTCGTGCTCGCGCATCTTGGTCAGTTCGCGGTTCTTGAACTGGATGCTGCCGGCGGTGGCTTGCGTCTTGCCGCAGATCAGGTCCAGCACGGTGGTCTTGCCGGCGCCGTTGGGACCGATCACCACCCGCACCTCATTGCGCTCGACGTAGAAATTCAAGCCGTCCACCGCCTTGAAACCGTCGAAAGACACCGTCAGGTCTTCAATCGCCAGCACCGGCCGGTCGCTTGATTCGAAACCGATAGGATTTCCGCTCATTTCGATCCCTCCAGGCTGCCGTGCGGCAGTTCGATAGTCACGTCGGCGAGCGCCGGTTGCGGCTTGGCGACGGCCGGCGGTGCGAGGCTGATGACCCGGCGGCGCTTCCACCCGCTCAGTTTCGACAACAAAAGCTTACCGTGGCTCTGGTACAGTCCGGCCAGGCCGTTCGGGAAATACATCACCACCGCAATGAACAGGCCGCCCATCAGGAACAGCCACAGTTCAGGAAACGATTCGGAAAAATAGGTCTTGCCGAAATTCACCAGCAAGGTGCCGTAGACCGCGCCGAGCAAGGACATGCGGCCGCCCACCGCGGCATAGATCACCATCTCGATGGAAGGCACGATGCCGACAAACGATGGCGACATGAAGCCAACCTGCAAGGTGAACATGGCGCCGCCGATAGCGGAAAACATGGCGGCAACGCAGAACACGAACACCTTGAAGCTGGCGACGTCGTAGCCGGAAAACCGCACCCGCTCCTCCTTGTCGCGCATCGCCACCAGCAGGCGTCCCAGCTTCGAGTTCAGGATAAAACGCCCGATCAGGATGCAGCCGATCAGCAGGCCGGCGTTGACGAAATACAGGACCAGCTTGGCCGAATCGGTGCGGATGTCCCAACCCATCAGGGTTTTCAGGTCGGTGATGCCGTTGACGCCGCCGGTCAGTCCTTGCTGGCCGATGATCAGGATCGCCAGGATGGCGGCAATCGCCTGGGTGACGATAGAGAAATACACATCGCCGACGCGGCGCTTGAACATCGCCGCGCCGATCACCAGCGCCATCAAGGTCGGTACCAGCAGCACCGCCAGCAAGGTAAAGCCGAAGGAGTGGAACGGCTGCCACAGCAGCGGCAACTCGGTGATCTGGTTCCAGTCCATGAAATCGGGAATGCCCGGGGTCGACTGGATCTTGGTGCTGATTGGATCGGATGCTTCCAGCTTGAGGAACATCGCCATGCAATAACCGCCCACGCCGAAGAACACGCCCTGCCCCAGGCTGAGGATGCCGCCGTAACCCCAGCACAGCACCAGGCCAACGGCGACAAAGGCATAGGCCAGGTATTTGCCGACCAGGTTCAGGCGGAAAATATCGAAGACCAGGGGAAACACCACCAGCAGCAGTCCGCACAGGATCAGCAAGCCGATCAGGCCCGACCTTCCGCCCAACAATTTTTCATATGCTGCATTCATGCGAGCCCTTTCGATGGCGCCGGTTATTTACGGATCTTGGCCGCGAACAGCCCTTGCGGCCGCAGCAGCAAAATCAGGATCACTGCTGATAGCGTCAGCACCTTGGCCATCGATCCGGTCAGGAAGAACTCGGCGGTGGACTGGGTCTGGGCGATGGAGAAAGCCGAAGCGATCGTGCCCAGCAGGCTTTGCGCGCCGCCGAACACCACCACCAGGAAGGTGTCGACGATATACAGCGAACCGCTGGTCGGCCCGGTCGAACCGATGGTGGTGAACGCTGCCCCGGCGATGCCGGCGACCCCGCATCCGAGAGCAAAGGTGCTGCGGTCGACCTTGCGGGTATTGATGCCGACCGCGCCGCTCATCAGGCGGTTCTGCATGGTGGCGCGCACCTGCAAACCCCAGCGCGAACGGAACAGCAGCAGGAAGATGACGCCGGTCAGCACCGCCGTCAGCGCCATCATGAATACGCCGTTGATGGGAATGTCTATGCTGTCGGTCGGCTTGAACGAACCCATCAGCCAGTCCGGCAGGGTGGCGCTGACTTCCTTGGCGCCGAAGATGGAGCGAAACGTTTGCTGCATGGCCAGGCTCAGGCCCCAGGTCGCCAGCAAGGTGTCCAGCGGCCGCTTGTACAGGCGGCTGATCATCAGCCACTCGGTGACATAGCCGACGATGTAGGCGGTCACGAAAGACAGCGCAATCGCGGCAAAGAAATAATAGGGCTGCAGGCTGGGCGCATACAGCGTAGTCAGCTTGGACAACAGATAAGTAATGTAGGCGCCGATGGTGAGGAACTCGCCATGCGCCATGTTGATCACGCCCATCTGGCCGAAGATGATGGCCAGGCCAAGCGCCATCAGCAGCAGGACGCAGAATACCGACAGGCCGTTGAAGCCCTGCATGGCGAAAATGGCGCCGAATTCGGAAAGTGAGACCACGGTGGCTCCTTGCAATGTTGCGGCTGGCGTCAGGCGGCCCGATGGCGACGCTGCGCCCCCGGGCCGCCGGACCGCCGGACCGTTAAGACAATGGAAAACTTACTGGTAGCCCTTGGGGAAAGGATTCGGCTCGATCAGGTCGGATTCATAGATGACCTTGAACTGGCCGTCTTTCTGCGCCTCGCCAATGCGGGTCTTGCTCCACAGGTGATGATTGGGGTGAACCTTGACGTAGCCTTCCGGCGCGCTCTTCAATTCGAATCCGGGCGATGCCGCCACCACCTTGTCGACATCGAAACTGCCGGCCTTCTCGACCGCGGCCTTCCACAGCCATGGCCCCAGGTAAGCTGCCTGGGTAACGTCGCCGATGACCGCATTGGGGCCGAACTTGGCCTTGAATTCGGCCACGAATTTCTTGTTGTTCGGATTGTCCAGGCTCTGGAAATATTTCATCGACGAATAGAAACCTTCGACGTTTTCCCCGCCTATGCCCAGCATTTCATCTTCCGTGACCGAGATCGTCAGCAGGTTCTGGGTCTTGGCGGTGACGCCGGCAGCCTTGAGCTGCTTGTAGAAGGCGACGTTGCTGCCGCCCACCACGTCGGCGAAAATCACGTCCGGCTTTTTCAGCTTGATCTTGTTGATCAGCGAGCCGAACTGGGTATTGCCCAGCGGGTAGTACTCTTCGCCGACCACCGAGCCTTTCAAGACATTCTCGATGTGCTTGCGGGCGATCTTGTTGGAAGTGCGCGGCCAGATGTAGTCGGAGCCGACCAGGAAAAAGGTCTTGGCTTTCTTTTCCTTGGCGACCCAGTTCAGGCCGGCCAGCACCTGCTGCGTGGCTTCCTGTCCGGTGTAGAAGACATTCTTGGATTGTTCCAGGCCCTCATAGAAGGTCGGGTAATACAGCAGGCCGTTGTCTTTCTCGAACACCGGCAGCACCGCCTTGCGCGAAGCCGAAGTCCAGCAGCCGAACACGGCGGCGACGTGATCGCTCTCCAGCAGCTTCTTGGCCTTTTCGGCGAAGG
The DNA here is from genome assembly GCF_001584145.1 of Collimonas fungivorans. Taxonomy (NCBI): domain Bacteria; kingdom Pseudomonadati; phylum Pseudomonadota; class Betaproteobacteria; order Burkholderiales; family Oxalobacteraceae; genus Collimonas; species Collimonas fungivorans. The sequence continues at coordinate 3,918,047 of NZ_CP013232.1, forward strand.
TCGGCCAGTCGCTGGCGCCGTCTTCCTGGATGATCTTGATCTTGCGCCCGAGGATGCCGCCCATGGCATTGATCTGGTCGATCGCCAGCCGTTCGGCCTGGATCGAGCCGGTTTCGCTGATCGCCATGGTGCCGGTGGCCGAGTGCAGCTGGCCGACGGTGACTTCGGTATCGGTAACCGCCAGCTTGGTGGTGTTGATCTTGGCCGTGGCCGGCGACTGGGCGAAGCCGATGGCCGGCAAAGCCAGCGCGGCGCTGGCGGCCAGGCCCAGCAATACCTTGCGGCGCTGGAACGAGGGCTTATCGGATGCAGAACGATGCGACATGCAGTACTCCTTTCGGGGCGGTTATGTGACGAAGGCAAACCAGGGATAAAGTCAACGTCCAGCGCCTCGCCGCTCGGTGAACCGGCGTCCGGATCTGTTCGTTCTGGGAAGGAGATTAGGATTTGCGATGCGGTGCAGCAATACGTTGTTTGACGTAAGCTGCGCCGCGCCTGGCATGGCGGCGCTACGCACGGCCATGCAGCGCCGCCGCATCACCTTGGTGCGCTTGTTTGAGGAGCGGCTTTTTGCGGCGGGAGTTCGATGTTGAATCGTCAATCCTGCACGCCCCGCTTTGGCACAAAGTTACCTTTGGGAATTTTTCATATACGTCAAATGACGTATCCAAGCCGGCCCGAATTGGTTCGAAAATTGCTTAAGCAGAATTGCCTGCTGTTTCGTTCCCCACGCCCAAGGTCACCCGTCAAACGTGAAGATTACCGCCACCCAACGCATCGTCAAGGTCCGCCGCGACTACAACACCTGGGTCGGCAACGAGACGCTGGAAGACTACGCCCTGCGCTTTACGCCGCGCTCGTTCCGCAAATGGTCGGAATTCCGCCTGGCCAACACCGCGCTCGGCGCCATCTCTTTCCTGGCGCTGGAAGCCATCAGCGGCACCATCACGCTCAACTACGGCTTCAGCAATGCATTCTGGGCAATTGTCTGCGTCAGCATCCTGTTCTTCCTGACCGGGCTGCCGATCAGCTACTACGCAGCCAAATACGGCGTCGACATGGACCTGCTGACGCGCGGCGCCGGCTTCGGCTACATCGGCTCGACCATCACCTCGCTGATCTACGCCACCTTCACCTTCATCTTTTTTGCAGTGGAAGCGTCGATCATGGCGCAGGCGATCGAACTCTACTTCGGCCTGCCGCTGGTGCTCGGCTACATCATCTGCGCCCTGGTGGTGATTCCGCTGGTGACCTACGGCATCACGCTGATCAACCGCCTGCAGATGTGGACCCAGCCGCTGTGGCTGGTGCTGCTGGTGCTGCCGTATGTCTGCGTGCTGCACAAGGAACCGGATGCGCTGGCCAACCTGATGACCTTCGCCGGCCGCGCCGAAAACGGCAACAGCTTCGACCTGGTGCTGTTCGGCTCCGCCGCCACCGTTGCCTTTTCATTAATCGCACAGATCGGCGAGCAAGTCGACTTCCTCCGTTTCCTGCCTGAAAAGACCGCTGCCAACCGCTACCGTTGGTGGAGCGCATTGCTGCTGGCGGGACCGGGCTGGATCTTGCTGGGCGCGGCAAAGATGCTCGGCGGGGCCCTGCTGGCGTTCCTGGCGATCCAACACGAGGTGCCGATCGGCAAGGCGGTCGAGCCGACCCAGATGTACCTGATCGCCTATCGTTACGTGTTCTCCGATCCGGCCTGGGTGCTGGCGGCGGTCACCTTGCTTGTGGTGGTGTCGCAGATCAAGATCAATGTCACCAACGCCTATGCCGGTTCGCTGGCCTGGTCGAATTTCTTCGCGCGCCTGACGCACAGCCACCCGGGCCGTGTGGTGTGGCTGGTGTTCAATGTGCTGATCGCCTTGCTGCTGATGGAAATCGGCGTCTTCAACGCGCTGGAGCATGTGCTGGCCTTGTACGCGCTGGTGGCGATTTCCTGGATCGGCGCGGTGGTCTCGGACCTGGTCATCAACAAGCCGCTGGGCCTGAGTCCGCCGCATATCGAGTTCAAGCGCGCCCACCTGTACGACATCAATCCGGTCGGCGTCGGCGCCATGCTGATTGCCTCGGCGCTGTCGGCGCTGGCCTTGTCCGGCATGTTCGGCGGCGTGGCGCGGGCGCTAGCGCCCTTCATCGCGCTCGGCAGCGCGCTGCTGATCGCACCGGTGATCGCTTACGCGACCAAGGGAAAATACTATATCGCCCGCCACGACCAGCTGGCCGACAGCCACCATGGCCAGCTGGAATGCGTCATCTGCGGCAACCATTTCGAGACGCCTGACATGGCGCACTGCCCGGCTTACCAGGGCGCGATCTGTTCGCTGTGCTGCTCGCTCGATGCACGCTGTAACGACCGCTGCAAGGAAGCGTCGCGCATGCCGGACCAGATATTCAATACCTTGCGCGGTTTCCTGCCCGAACGTTTCACGCTCAAGCTCAATACTCGCATCGGCCACTACCTGATCGTGTTCAGCCTGGTGTCGGGCGGACTGGCGGTGGTGCTGTGGCTGCTGTATTACCAGCAGCTGGCGGGCATGTCTGGCCTGGCCGGCGGCGGTCCGGATTCGATGGCGGGAATTTTCATCAAGCTGTTCGCCTCGCTGCTGGTGTTCATCGGCGTCGGCTCATGGTGGCTGGTGCTGACCAATGAAAGCCGCAGCGTCGCTCACGAGGAATCGGAACGGCAGACCAACCTGCTGCTGCAGGAAATCGACGCCCACAACCAGACCGACGCCGCCCTGCAACGCGCCAAGGAAGCGGCAGAAGCGGCCAACCTGGCGAAGAGCCGTTTTGTCACCGGCATGAGCCATGAACTGCGCACGCCGCTCAATAGCATCCTCGGCTACGCCCAGATCCTGCAGGTCGACCACGCCATCCCGGAAGGCCGCAGGGACGCCATCGGCGTCATCCGCCGCAGCGGCGAACATCTGCTGAGCCTGATCGACGGCTTGCTGGATATCGCCAAGATCGAAGCCGGCAAGATGCGGCTGGCGGCGGACGAACTGCCGCTGCACGAATTCCTCGACCAGATCGTGCAGATGTTTGCGCCGCAAGCCGAGCAAAAGGGCCTGGCGTTCCGCTTTGAAAAGGTAGGCCGTATCCCGGAGGTGGTCCAGGTCGACCAGAAACGGCTGCGCCAGATACTCATCAACCTGCTAGGCAATGCAGTCAAGTTTACCGACGCCGGCCATGTCACGCTGCGGGTCCGCCATGCCCGCGAGATCACTTATTTCGAAGTCGAGGACAGCGGCATCGGCATCGCCGAAGAAGACATCGCCCGGGTGTTCCTGCCGTTCGAACGCAGCAACGCCGCCAACCTGCGCGAAGACATCGGCACCGGGCTCGGCCTGGCCATCAGCAGCATGCTGACCCACATCATGGGCGGCGCGCTGTCGGTCGCCAGCAACATCGGCAAGGGCAGCACTTTCCAGCTCAAGATCTACCTGTCGGAGGTACGCGCGCCGCGCCGCCGCATCAAGCTGGAAGACCAGATGTCGGGTTATCTCGGTCCCAGGAAACGGATACTGGTGGTGGACGACCAGGCCTCGCAGCGCGCCGTGCTGAGCGCCATGCTGGCGCCGCTCGGATTCGACATCAGCGAGGTCGCGAGCGGCGCCGCCTGCCTGGCGGAAATCGCCCGCGCCATGCCGGACCTGGTGCTGCTCGACATCGCCATGCCAGCCATGGACGGCGGCGCCGTGTGCCGCGCGATACGCTCCCAGGGCCATGCCAGCCTGCCGATCATCATCGTCTCCGCCAACGCGTTCGAGAGCACGCCGCAGCAGATCGATCCGCTCAGCTATAACGATTTTGTGGTCAAGCCGGTGTCTTTCAACGACCTGCTGTCGAAGATCCGGCTGCACCTGAAAGTCGACTGGATTTCCGATCCGGCGCCGCCGGCCGCCGCCGGCGCCGCAGCAGGCAGCGCCATCCTGGTGATCCCGGCGCGGGAAAAACTGCAGGCGCTGCTGGAGCTGGGGGCGATCGGCTACATCAAGGGCATCGTCGGCAAGCTCGATGAAATAGAACAGCAGGACCCGGTCTACCAGCCGTTCACCCGCGAGCTGCGCGAACTGGTGAAACGTTTTCGCCTGAACGACTACAGCGCGCGCCTGCAGGCGTTGCTGTACCAGGCCGGCGAGCAGCCTGCGCAACGCGTCGACAGCGCATGACAAGGACTATCTTGGACGACCATCTCACTCTCTCCGCCGATCCGCCGCCAAGGCCGCTAGCCAGCCGCCCGGTGGTGCTGATCGTGGACGACATGCCGGACAACCTGGCGCTGCTGTCGGATGCGCTGGACGAGAGCGGCCATATCGTGCTGGTCGCGACCGACGGCGCCAGCGCCATCCAGCGGCTGGGCTACATCACGCCCGACCTGATCCTGCTGGATGCCGTCATGCCGGGGCTGGACGGCTTTGAAACCTGCCGCCGCATCAAGCTGCTGGCCAGCGCCGCCCACGTGCCGGTAGTGTTCATGACCGGCCTCACCGAGACCGAGCATGTGGTGCGCGGCTTCCAGGTCGGCGGCATAGACTATGTCACCAAGCCGATCCAGCCGCTGGAAATCGTCGCCCGCGTCGCCGCCCATATCAAGACGGCGCGCATGATGTCGCAGGCCAGGGATGTAATCGACGCCGCGGCCCATGCCGTGATCGTGCTCGGCATCGATGGCGCGCCTTTATGGCAAACCGGCAAGGCCTCGTTCTGGCTGGAAAAATACTTCCCGCGCAGCGACCAGCGCAAGCTGCCGCCGCAGCTGCAGTTCTGGCTGAATGAAAACCTGGTGTTGCTGCGGCAGACGCAGCAGCCGCTGCAGCCGCTGGTGATCAGCGGCGATGACGGCGAACTGACCATCAATCTTTCCAAAAACACCCAGAGCGCCGAGCTGACTCTGCTGCTGGAAGAAAAATCCCTGGTGTTGCCGAATGCGGTCCAGCTTGAAGATTATCGGCTGACGCCGCGCGAAACCGATGTCCTGGCCTGGGTCTCCAAAGGCAAGACCAACCGCGACATCGCCGAGATTCTTGGCATGAGCCCGCGCACGGTGAACAAGCACCTGGAACACATCTATATCAAGCTGGGTGTGGAGACGCGCGCCGCCGCCGCGGCGCTGGCGATCAGCCGCCAGTATGGCACGCCTGCCACCCTGCAGTAACGGTGGCGGTGTCGCTAGCGGACCAACGCCTTGATTTCGGCCAGCTGACGCCGGGAAATCGGCAGGCGGTGATCGCAATGATCGATATCGCGCAAGATGACTTGCCAGATTTCCTGCGGTTTTTCGCCATCGCCCTCGCTGTCCTTGTCCGCTGCCTGCATGACACGTTCGACGCCGCTGATGGCGTTGCGCGCCACCAGCGCATTGCGATGCACGCGCACAAAGTGGAGCGCCAGTTCTTCTTCAATCGAGACCAGCGAATCTTCGATCAGGTATTCCTTGGTCCTGGTGCGCAAGGTGACGTATTTCAGTTCCGCCTTCAGGTACAGCACTTCGGCCATCGGCACCAGCGACATGCGGCCGCGCTCCTGCACCGCGAAATGCTGGCGCGGCAGAGCGCTGACGGCGACCGCTCCGGGGCCGGTTGCCGAAGCTGCCTGCGCTTGCTGGCGCATGCGGCTGGCGCGGCCGATGGCTTGCGCCAGCCGGGTGGCGCGCACCGGCTTGACCAGGTAGTCGAAAGCCTGGACATCGAAAGCGCTCAGCGCATAGTCGTCGTAGGCAGTCACGAAAATGATCAGGGGCGGTTCGGCCAGGCCGCTATTGGCGTTGGCCAGCAGCTGCTCGGCCAGCTGCAAGCCGCTCATGCCAGGCATCTGCACATCCAGCAAGACCAGGTCTGGCGCGGTGGCGCGAATGCCTTCCAGCGCCGCCTGCGCATGGCCGGCTTCGCCCACCAGGTAGTGCGGGCATTCGGCCACGATGTCGGACAGCAGCGTACTCAGCCTGGCGCGCGCCGGCGCTTCATCGTCAACGATATAGATGCGAGGGATCATGAAATAAGATGTTTGTTGTCGGTTTTATCTGCTTCCCTGCGGCTTGGCCAGGGCCGCCTCGACTTTGCTTTTTACATAGGGAAAACTGGCGCGCACTTCGAACTGGCCGAGGCTGGTGGCGGTGGTCAGTTGTCCTTCGACATCGTACAGCAGCGCCAGCCGTTCGCGGATATTTTCCAGCGCCATCTGGTTACCTTCCGGCAGCGCCGCAACGCCCTTGCCGCTATACGGATTGTAAGGATTGGTGATGACGATTTCAATCCGTTCCAGCGTATGGCTTAACTGGATACGGATCAGGGCCGGTTCGGTGCTCGGTTCGACGCCATAATGGACGGCGTTTTCTATCAAAGGCTGCAGCAGCAAGGTGGGAATCTGCGCCCGGAAAATCACCTCGTCGCTGATGCCAGCCCGCTCCCATTGCACTTTCAGGCGTTCGCCCAGGCGGATTTTTTCTATCGACAGGTATTGCCGGCACAGGCGGATTTCCTTTTCCAGCGTAGTCATGGCGCGGCCGTCGCGCATCAGGACCCGGATCAGGTCGGCCAGGTCTTCCAGCGCCGCCTCGGCCCGGCGTGGTTCGTTCCGGATCAGCGACAGCACCGCGTTCAGGCTGTTGAACAGGAAATGCGGCCGGATCCGCGCCTGCAAGGCTTGCAGGCGGGCTTCCACCAGCACCGGCGAAAAAGCCCGGCGCGCAATTCGAAATAGTGCTGTAGTGCGCCGCCGAACAGCGCCGCCGCCAAGGCCGCCAGCGGCATGCCGCCGCGTGCGCCGAGGTGGGAAAATCCGCTGAGGAACCAGTCGAAACCGGACAGCAGCCGGATCACCGCCATCGTCACCAGGGCTGGCACCAGCAGACACGACAGCCGCTGGATAAATAGAGGCAAACGGTAAGCGACCCGATGCAGGCCGCACAAGGCAACCAGCGACAGGAAACAGGCGGGTTCGATCAGCATCGCCGATTCGACAAAGCTGTTGAGTGCAGCCAGCAGGCCGTCGCTATGCAGCAGGAGCGCCGCCATGATCGTCAGGTTGACCGCAATCAATGTCCGGAATACCACGCCCAGGTTGCAGCCGTCGGGAATCACCACCGTGTTCGGCTGTTGCGCTGGGACGTTGTCTGCGATCTGGTCGGATGCCATGAAGGTGAAATTAGTTAATTGAAGAGCAATTTAATGAGTATTGCCAGATGGCTCGGAGATACCGCCGGCGCGCCTCGCCACATGACTAACACGTATCGCGGTGCAAGCATAAAGCCGGTTTCCGGGGGCAGTGATTTATAATCGCATAATTCATTGCCATTCCCAACGCACGGTTCAATACTCAATTATGACAGCACAACTCTCCAAAAAAGGCGAAGCCTGGTCGGCTCGTTTCTCCGAACCGGTCTCCGATCTGGTCAAACGCTACACTGCCTCGGTATTTTTCGACAAGCGCCTGGCCGAAGTCGATATCCAGGGCTCGCTGGCGCATGCGGAGATGCTGGCATATCAAAAAATCATCAGCGCCGACGACTACGCGGCGATCCAGAAGGGCATGAACCAGATCCAGGGTGAAATCGCCGGCGGCAAGTTCGAATGGCTGCTGGACCTGGAAGATGTCCACCTGAATATTGAAAAACGCCTGACCGAACTGGTCGGCGACGCCGGCAAACGCCTGCATACCGGCCGTTCGCGCAATGACCAGGTCGCCACCGACATCCGCCTCTACCTGCGCGGCGCCATCGACGACATCAGCGGCTTGCTGCGCGACCTGCGCCTGGCCCTGCTGGACCTGGCGGAACAGCACGCCGACACCATCCTGCCCGGTTTCACCCACATGCAGGTAGCCCAGCCGATCACTTTCGGCCATCACGTGCTGGCGTACATCGAAATGTTCGGCCGCGACGCCGAGCGCATGCTGGATTGCCGCAAGCGCGTCAACCGCCTGCCGCTGGGCGCTGCCGCGCTGGCCGGCACCACCTTCCCGATCGACCGCGAACGCGTGGCGAAAACGCTAGGCTTCGACGACGTCTGCCGCAATTCGCTGGATGCCGTTTCGGACCGCGATTTCGCCATCGAATTTTGCGCCGCCGCGGCATTGGTGATGACCCACGTCTCGCGCATGTCGGAAGAACTGGTGATCTGGATGAGCCCGCGCATCGGCTTCATCGATATCGCCGACCGTTTCTGCACCGGCTCATCGATCATGCCGCAAAAGAAAAATCCCGATGTGCCGGAACTGGCGCGCGGCAAGACCGGCCGCGTCAATGGCCACCTGATCGCTCTGCTGACCTTGATGAAAGGCCAGCCGCTGGCCTACAACAAGGACAACCAGGAAGACAAGGAACCGTTGTTCGACACCGTCGATACAATTACCGACACGCTGCGCATCTTCGCCGACATGGCGCGCGGCATCACGGTCAAGCCGGAAGCAATGCGCGCCGCTGCGTTGCAAGGCTATGCTACCGCGACCGACCTGGCCGACTACCTGGTCAAGAAGGGCCTGCCTTTCCGCGACGCCCACGAAGCCGTGGCGCATGCGGTGCGCAGCTGCGTCGACCAGGCTTGCGACCTGAGCGATCTGTCGCTAGAGCAGTTGCGCGCCTTCTCGCCGCTGATCGACGACGATATCTTTGCAGTGCTGACGCTGGAAGGCTCAGTGGCGGCGCGCGACCATATCGGCGGCACCGCACCGCGCCAGGTGCGGCTGGCGATCCAGCATTTGCGCCAGCAGTTAGGTTGATGTGAAAGCCGGCCTGGCGGGAAGCGCAATGCTTTCCCGCCATGCCGATTTGGCATGAGTCTGGCCGGCACGAATTTCCAACGCCGGGTATAATTGCCAAAAATCACGCAATATCTCTCCAAAACCGACCAAAAGTCGCAGTATCCCCGCGTAAAACACCCGTTTTTGCCTGGCTCGTGAGTAGTAAGCGTGGTGTTTCGCAAACGCTGAAACCCCACGCTGTGCGCCCGGAATTTCTGACCGAAAATCCCTTATACTTTGTCCACCTTTGGTGCGCCTTCGTGCGCGCCAAAATAAAAACGCTGGCCGACTTCTTGCCATAGGGTGTCGTCGCCTAAAAAAACGGTCTCTAGGAGAATATCGAAATGCAATTCAAAACCATATTGAAAACACTTCCCTTGATGATGCTGGCCGCCGGCCTGGCCAGCGCAGCCCACGCAGCTGACGTCAAGCTCGGCCTGGCCGCAGCCCTGACCGGCCCGGCCGCCAAGTACGGCGTCGCCATCAAGAACGGCTTTTCGCTGGCCGCCGATGAAGTCAACGCTGCCGGCGGCGTCAACGGCAACAAGCTGCTGCTGGTGATCGAAGACGAACAAGGCAAAAAAGAAGAAGCCATCAACGTCTTCAAGAAACTGATCTTCAAGGACAAGGCCCTGCTGGTGTTCGGCCCGACCCTGTCCAACTCGGCCTTCGCCGCCGACCCTATCGCCAACGCAGCCAAAGTGGTCGCCTTCGGCACCAGCAACACCGCCGACGGCATCACCGCCATGGGCCCGTTCACCTTCCGCAACTCCGTGATGGAAGCCGACGTGCTGCCGGTCACCACGCGCGCCGCGGTCAAGCATTTCGGCATCAAGAAAGTCGCCATCATCTACGGTAACGACGACGCTTTCACCAAGAGCGGCTACGACGTCTTCAAGGGCACCCTGGCCGACCAGAAGATCCCGGTCACCACCACTGAAGCGTACGCCAAGGGCGACGTCGACTTCAAGGCGCAGCTGACCAAGATCAAGGCCTCCAATCCGGACGCCATCGTCTGCTCCTGCCTGACCGAAGAAGCCGCCAACATCATCCTGCAAACCCGCGCGCTGGGCATGAAGCAGCCATTCATCGGCGGCAACGGCCTGAATTCGCCGAAACTGTTCGACATCGCCAAGGGCGCCGGCGACGACACCATCATGGGCAGCCCATGGTCGTCGGAAAACCTGACGCCGGCTAACAAAGCCTTCATCGCCGCCTACAAGGCCAAGTTCGGCAGCGATCCTGACCAGTTCGCCGCGCAAGCCTATGACGCCCTGCACGTAGTCGCCGCCGCCCTGAAAAAGATCAAGCTGAGCGGAGCCCTCGACAAGGACCGCATCGCCCTGCAACAGGCCCTGCCGGCAGTCACCATCGACGGCGCCACCGGCAAGTTCGCCTTCCGCAAAGCGCCGCCGGTAACCGGCAAGGAAGTCGGCTACGACGCCCAGCAAGAAGCGATCGTCAACATCGCCAAAGGCGGCAAGTTCATCTTGCTGAAGTAACCGCCGGCGCCGCAACGCAGCCGCGATTTTCACGACATCGGCCGTATATTAATTAGGGTCAGAGTCGAATATTCCCGCATATAAATATTCGACTCTGACCCTAATTAAATTTAAGAAAAATCTTCCATGCTTGAACAACAACTCATCAACGCCCTTTCGCTGGGCAGCGTGTATGCGCTGTTTGCGCTGGGCTTCACGCTGGTTTTCGGCGTGCTGGGCGTGATCAATTTATCTCACGGCGCGATTTTCATGCTGGGCAGTTATGCTGCGCTGCTGCTGGTGGAGCACCTGGCGCTGCCGCTGTGGCTGGCGATGCTGGCGGCGATGCTGGTATCCGGCTTGATCGGACTGCTGGTGGACTACTTGGTGCTGAAGCCGCTGCGGGCGCGCAACGCGCCGCATCTGGCGCCCATGATCGCCACCATCGGCGTCGCCACTATCCTTACCAGCCTGGCGCAAGGCCTGTTCGGCGCGGAGAACAAGCGCTTCCCGGTCGGCACCATTCCGGAAGACAGCTACAACTGGGGGCACCTGCATGTCACCGCGGTGCAGATCGGCATCGTTGTGATTTCCTTTGTCCTGATGCTGGTGCTGCTGGCGGTCATGCGCCGCACCCAGCTCGGACGCGCCCTGCGCGCGATTGCCGAGTCGCCGAAAGCGGCTTACCTGCTGGGCGTCAATGTCGAAGGTTTGTTCTACCTGACTTCGTTCGCTGCCGCTGCCCTGGGCGGCGCGGCCGGCGTGCTGGTCGGCCTGTCGTTCAATGCAATTACACCTTTCATGGGCCAGCCGATGCTGCACAAGGGCATCGCCGTCATCATCCTGGGCGGCATGGGCGACATTCGCGGCGCCATGATTGCCGGATTGTTCCTCGGCTTCGCCGAGGTGCTGACGGTGGCTTATATTTCCAGCGATTTCCGCGACGCCGTCGGCTTCGGCCTGCTGTTCCTGATCCTGCTGGTCAAGCCTTCCGGCATGTTCGGCAAAGTACTGGAAAGGAAGGCCTGAGATGACCGAATTGTTTACAAGCTTGGGTTTCATCGACTGGTGGGATGGCTTCTGGTCGACCTACAACACCGTGATTTTCGGCCTCGGCGTCAATGCCATGCTGGCGCTGTCGATCTACGTCACCCTGTCCTGCGGCCTGCTGTCGCTGGCCAACGCCGCGTTCATGGGCATAGGCGCTTACGCCGCTTCGCTGATCAGCATGCAGACCGGCCTGCCGTTCCCGGTGGCGCTGGCGGTCGGCGGCGCGCTGCCGGCGCTGGTGGCGCTCATTATCGGCATCCCGACCTTGCGTTTGTCGGGCGTGTACCTGGCGATGGCAACCCTGGGCTTCGGCGAAGTGGTGCGGGTCATCGTGCTCAACATGGACATCACCGGCGGCCCGCTCGGCCTCAACGGCATCCCGCTGAAAACCGAATGGTGGCACATCGTCCTGCTGCTGGCGGCGACGCTGTATATCCTGGCGCGCATCCGCCGCTCGAAAATCGGCCGCGCTTTCGAAGCCATCAAGGAAGATGAAGTGGCGGCGCGCCTGATGGGCGTCAATGTGGCTGGCTACAAGCTGCTGGCGTTTGTCATCGGCGCTGCGATTGCCGGCGTCGCCGGCGGCCTCAACGCGCACTACACTTTCACCATCGGCCCCGGCAACTACGCTTTCGAAAACGCCGTGGAAATCCTGACCATGGCAGTGTTCGGCGGCACCAGCACCCTGATCGGCCCAACCATAGGCGGCATGGTGCTGACGCTGCTGCCGGAGGCGCTGCGCGATTTCAATAGTTACCGCGCCGTCGTCAACGGCCTGATCCTGGTACTGGTGATCCTGTACCTGCCGAAAGGCATCTGGGATCCGCGCCGGATCCGGGCCTGGGTTAACAATTTTTCTCGGCGCAAGGCCCAGGCTGGAGCAAATAACTAATGCTGCAACTCAAGAACATCAGCAAGAACTTCGGCGGCCTGCAGGTGCTGCAAGACGTCAATTTCAACGTTCCGCAAGGCGGCATCTTCGGCCTGATCGGCCCTAACGGCGCCGGCAAGACCACCGTCTTCAACCTGATCACCGGCCTGCTGCGCGCTTCCGGCGGCGCCATCGAATTCGACGGCGCCGACATCGGCAAGGTGGCGCCGCACAAGATCACCGAACGCGGCATCGCCCGTACTTTCCAGAATATCCGTGTATTCAAGGAAATGACCTTGCTGGAAAACGTCGTGGTCGGCATGCACGATCACATGCACTACGGTTTCGGCAGCCTGCTGCTCAATCTCGGCGGTTTCAGGAGGATCGAAGCCCAGGCCCGCGAACGCGCACTGGAACTGCTGTCCTGGGTGCGCCTGGACCACAAGGCCGGCATGCTGGCGGACAGCCTGTCCTACGGCGAACAGCGCAAGCTGGAGTTCGCCCGGGCGCTGGCGACCAGACCCAAGCTGCTGCTGCTGGACGAGCCGGTGGCAGGCATGAATCCCGTCGAAAAAACCGAGCTGATGACGGAAATCCTGAACATCAAGCAGCGCGGTTTCAGCATCTTCATGATCGAGCACGACATGCGTTTCGTGATGGGCCTGTGCGACCGCATTGCGGTGCTCAACTTCGGCCGCATCATCGCCGAAGGCAGTCCAGAGCAGATCAAGAACAACCAGGAAGTGATCGAAGCCTACCTGGGCAAGGAAGATGCAGAATGACAGCTGAAATGAACACAAGCGCCACGCCAATCCTGCAAGTGCGCGACCTGGCGGTTTCCTACGGCCATATCGAAGCGGTCAAAGGCATAGACCTGGCGCTCAACGAAGGTGAAATCACGGCACTGGTGGGCGCCAACGGCGCCGGCAAAAGCACCACCCTGCTCGCCATCTCCGGCCTGCTCAAGCCGGCGCGCGGGCAAGTCATGCTCAACCAGCAAGATCGCCAGCAAGACCTGACCCGGCTGTCGCCGCACAAGATTGTCCAGGGCGGCGTAGTGCAGGTAGCCGAAGGCCGCGCCACGCTCACCACCCTGAGCATCGCCGAAAACCTGGCGCTGGGCGCCTACACCCGCAAGGACAAGGCGCAGATCGCCCAGGACCTGGACTGGGTGTACTCCCTGTTCCCTGTGCTGCAGCGGCGCAAGGATGGCCTGGCCGGCAACCTGTCCGGCGGCGAACAGCAGATGCTGGCCATCGGCCGCGCGCTGATGGCCAAGCCGCGCGTGCTGCTGCTGGATGAACCGTCGATGGGACTGGCGCCGTTATTGGTGCAGGAGATTTTCCGCATCGTGCAGGAAATCAACCGCACCGGGCTGACCATCCTGCTGGTCGAGCAGAACGTCCGCCAGGCGCTGCGGATTGCCCAGCACGGGTATGTGCTGGAGAACGGCAAGATCGTGCTGGCCGACAGCGGCGCGAACCTGCTGCACAATCCGAAGGTGCTGGAAGCGTATCTGGGTGGTTGACCTGCTGTGCATTAAACCCATCTAGCAATCAAATTCAAGGCCAATATGCATATTGGCCTTATTCAATTCCGGCATGCCTGCGCATAGATGAAACGCGTATCTTTCCGCAAGTTCGGATCATCCGACAAGAATTATCGAAAGTCTTGCAGAAGGAAATACATCATGTTGGGGATTGCCCTGCTGTTCATCGGCGCCGTGCTGGTCGTCAATGGCGTCGGCCTGACCGGCCGCATCGAGGCGCGCGAGAACGCCGTCTTCAATTTCCTGGTCGGCTCCCTGGCGCTGTCCATCAGCTTCATAGGATTGGTGCGCAGCGTCGACAACGCCGGCTACCTCGGCGTGGCGGCGGGTCTGCTGTTTGCCTTCACTTACCTGTACCTGGCCGTGGTGCAATGGAAAGGCATGAACGGCAAGGGACTGGGATGGTATTGCCTGTTCGTCGCCATCAATACCTTGCCGATGGCGTGGCTGGCAGTGGATCAGGATATGCGCTCCACCATGATGTGGCTGACGTGGGGACTGCTCTGGTTCCTGTTCTTCCTGGCTTTGGCCCTGCAGAAAACCATCCGCTCGCTAGGCCCCATCACAGCGCTCATCGGCATCGTTTCCTGCTGGATTCCGGGCTTCCTGATGCTGGCCGGGCGCTGGTAAAGAATCACTGCAGGCTGCCCCAGCGCTCCACCGCAGGCTCCGCCACCGCCCAGCGCCAGATGTCATTGCTGCGGCAGGCGCTGCCGGTGTACCAGCCACGCTTGAGCTTATCGCCCTCGCCGCTGTCGACCGACATGATGACCTCCTTGCACAAGGCCAGCGGCGTGTCGATCACGCGCACCACGCGCACTTCGCCATGCTCGTTGGCGTAAGGAATCTGGTGCACGATCGCCCAGCGGCTGGCATGCCCCACCTCAAGGTTGCCGACCACGGCAGCGATCTCGTCCTGCTCACCCTTTTGCCAATTACGGAAAATGTATTTGGTAGTGGCGTCGGTGGCCGCCTGGACGCCGATGCCGACGGCGTAGCCGACCGCCGGATTGGAGGTGACGGCGCCGCTGGCGACGCCGGCGGCGGCACCAGCAAAGCCGCCGATGCTGTTACACCCGGTGATCGCCAGCGCAGTCAGCAGCACCGCCGCGCCGACCATCGCTGTACGCAGCCCACCTGGCAGCGGCATCACTGCAAAGCTCCCCAACGCTCGGTTGAGGGTTCTGTCGAAGCCCATTTCCAGCCCTGGCCGGCGCGACAGATGGTGGCCACATAAAATTCGCTGTCCGGCTTGTTGATCTGGTCCACCAGGCCATCGACGGAAAACACGATTTCCTTGCAACTCATGCCTTCGCTGCCGATGACGCGGCTGACCGTGACCCGACCGCGCAGATTGTCTTCGAGCGGCAGGGAATGCTTGATCTGCCATTTACCGACTGCGCCGAGCGCCAGTTCACCAGCGGCCCTGGCGATACTGTCCTGCTCTTCGCCATGCACCTTGCGCTGTTCGTATTGCACGCCGGCGCGCACCGCGGCTTGCACGCCAAGGCCGATGCCGGTGGCGACCGTGGCGTTATCGGTCACCTTGCCGGCCAGCGCGGTGCCGGCGACCCCGGCCGCGGCGGAACTGCCCTCGGTCACGACCGAACTGCAAGCACTCAATCCCAACACGCTACCCATCACCAGCAAACCGCTTATCTGCTTTAACCGCATTACCGAATCCAATATATAAGGCACCGACCAAGACCGTATCGATAGACATCAGCCAGAACTTCTCACGGCATTTTAGAGGACAAAACTTCGGTTCAGTTCGGATGGAAAGCTGGTAATGTGCAAACTTTTGTTAAATCGAGGCGAAACAGAAAACTCCTACGCCGGACTGCTACATGGCGCCGCCGCCATTCATGCCGCCCATGCCTTTGCCGCCGCGCCCGCCCTTGCCGGATGGCTTATCCTTGCCGGCCGCCGGACTGCGTTCACAAGATGCCTGGTCCACACGCTGCAGGCGGTCCGACAGGAACAGCCGCACTGCCTGCCGCTGCTGGTCGTCGAGCGCATCGTTCATGGTCAGCCACAACTCGCGCAGCTGGCGCCCGTCCTGGGCTGCCAATCCCGATTCGGCGTCGATCGCCGCCGACAGCTGGCGCAAATCGACAGCCGGATCCTTGAGGCCGTTGGCCATGCTGGCCTGCAAATCGCGCTGCCGTTTTTCCCGTTCGCCGATGATGGCATGGGTCTTGGTCGCCAGCTGACGCCACAAGGTTTGCTGGTTCGGATTCAGATGCAGTTCATCTTTCACCCCATCCGCCACCGACAGCACGTCCTCGGCGTGAAAATCCATCACCGGCGCCGCCAGCACCGACGTCGCCAGACTCAGGCCGAATACCGCCAAGCCCAGCTTGAAAGCAGACAGCAACTGGTTAACATACATGGCAATCTCCTGTAAATAAGTTGGCTAATAAGTTGACTATCCAAATCGGCTATTAAACCGGACTTGCCACTCATGCGAGGCAGGTGAATCATTTGGTAACAGCTGGCGGATTATTGATACACGCTGTTGCGGGGCGCAATTTGCCACGCATTACTCTATTCATTGCTTTATTATTAGCAACTTATCGCCTGCGCCACTTCACCGGAAGACCGACTCTCATGATAAAAATCTCTGGCCTTACCTTCGATTACCCCGGCCATCGCGCCTTGCACCAGGTCAGCCTGCAGGTCGAAGCCGGCAGCGTGACCGCGCTGGTCGGCTCCAACGGCGCCGGCAAGACCACGCTGATGCGCTGCATAGCCGGCCTGGAAACACCCCTCGCGGGCTCGATCAGCGTGGCCGGCATGGATGTGCTGGAACGGCCGCGCGAAGTGCACCGGATCATGGGCTACCTGTCCGATTTCTACGGCCTGTACCAGTCGCTGACGGTGGCGCAATGTTTTGAATATGCTGCCGCGGCCCAGGGCTTGCCGGCGCCGGCAATTCCGCAAGCGATACAGACCACGGCGCAGCAGCTGGGGCTGAGCGAACGCCTGCAGCAGACTTGCGACAAACTGTCGCGCGGCTTGCGGCAGCGGGTCGCGATCGGCCAGGCCATCATCCACGGGCCGAAGATCCTGCTGCTGGACGAACCGGCTTCCGGCCTCGATCCGGAAGCGCGCGCCAGCCTGGCCGGCCTGTTCCGGCTGTTGCAGGCGCAGGGCATGACCTTGCTGGTGTCGTCCCACATCCTGGCGGAACTGGACGAATACTCGACCCACATGCTGGCCCTGCGCGACGGCAAGGTGCTGGAGTACCGCGCGCTGGACCACGGCAGCACCGCGCTCGCGCCGCGCAAGTCGCTGCGGATCACGCTGGCGCAGGCCAATCCCGGCTTGCGCGCGCAACTGGCGGCGGAACCCGCGCTACAGGTCAGCGCCAGCGACGAACGCAGCGCCGACTTCATGTTCAGCGGCGACGAACACGCCCAGGCGGCATTGCTGGCACGCCTGATCGCCGCCGGCCTCCAGATCTCCAGCTTCTCCGACCAGAAGGAAAACCTGCAGCAATCCTACCTGCGCTCGGTGGCCAGCTATGAACAAAACGGACAAAACAGCGGGAGCGCAACATGATCAATCCTGAATTCAAACGCAACCTGTGGCTGCAGTTTTCCCTACACCGCCTGATCGCCATGCCTGCCATTCTGGGACTGATTTTTTTCACGCTCAGCCTCGCCAACGACAATTGGCCTGGCGGCGTGCCGCTGGACAGCGTGGCCCTGATCCTGTTCGCCGGCATCGTCTGCCTGTGGGGCACCCGCAACGCCAGCAGCGCCGTGATCGAGGAAGTCCGCGACAAGACCTGGGACCAGCAGCGCATGAGCGCGCTCGATCCCTGGACCATGACCTGGGGCAAGCTGTTCGGCGCCACCGCCTTCAACTGGTATGGCGGCATCCTGTGCCTGCTGGTTTTCGCGATTGCCGCTTTGGTGCGCGAACATAGCATGACCTTGAGCAGCGGCCTGACCTTGGTGGCGCTGGGCATCCTGATGCATGCGGCCACGATCGCCCTGAACCTGCACCTGATGCGCAGCGACATGCGCGCCGTGCAACGCGGCGGCATCGCCTGGGCCGTGGTGCTGATCGCCGTCATATTCGCACCGCCGTTCCGCGCCGCGCCCGATGCTTCCGTCCTTTGGTGGGGCCAGCCGTTTGCCTATAGCTCATTCCTGCTGGCCAGCACGGTGTTCTTTGCCGCCGTCGCCGTATTCGCCGCCTGGCGCAGCATGAACAGCGCCTTGCAGATCACCACCATTCCCTGGGCCTGGCCGCTGGCATGCTGCCTGCTGGCCGCCTATGTCGCCGGCTTTGGCGGCGGCGCCGGACTGCTGTGGATAGGATTGCTGTTCGCGCTAGCCATGACCTATGTGGCGCTGTTCACGGAAGAAAACGACATCGCGCTCTGGCAGCGGGTGGTCGCCAGGGCCAAAGCCGGCAACTGGCACGGCCTGTTCCAGAACCTGCCGATCTGGCCGACCACGCTGGTCCTGAGCTTCTGCCTGGCGCTGCTGCTGCAGTTCAACGACGCCCAGGAACTGCCGTTCAAACTACGGATAAGCGTGGCCGGCCTGTCTTTCCTGGCGCCGACGCTGGCCTTGATGCTATTGCGCGACTGCTGCGTCTACCTGTTCTTCGCTTTTTCCGGCAAGAGCAAGCGGGTCGGCGCCACCACCATCCTGTACCTGGCGATCATCAACGGCTTGCTGCCGTTCCTGAGCAAGGTCATGGGACTGGATTCGCTCGCCATATTTTTCATGCCGCTGCACATCGGCAACGGCTGGCTCATGCTTGGCATCGCAGCGCTGCATGCCGTGCTGGCCTTGGCGCTGCTAGGCTGGCGCTGGCGCCAGCAAGCCTTGAAAGATGAATTGCCGGCCGCCGCTTAACTGCGGGCCGATGCCAGCAGGCCTTCGATGATGTGGTCGAGCTTGAAGGCATCGGCGGCGAAACCGCGTATCCCTTCCGCCAGTTTTTCGGTAGCCATGGCGTCGTCGTTGAGCGCATATCGAAAGCTGGCTTCGTCATAGCTGACTTCTTGCAGATCGGTGGCGGCATCCTTGCCCAGTGCGCGCACCAAGGGAGCGTCGCTGGCCTGCAGCTGCGCCAGCAGGTCGGGACTGATGGTGAGCAGGTCGCAGCCTGCCAGCGCGGCGATCTGGCCGACGTTGCGGAAACTCGCTCCCATCACCTCGGTATCGATTCCGAAGCGCTTGTAATAGCTATAGATCTGCGCCACCGATTTCACGCCGGGATCGCTGGCGAGAGTATTGGCGGATTCGTCCCAGCCGCTGCCGGCCGATTTCTTGTACCAGTCGTAGATGCGGCCAACGAACGGCGAGATCAGGCGCACCTTGGCGGCGCCGCAGGCAACCGCCTGGCAGAACGCAAACAGCAGGGTCAGGTTGCAGCGTATGCCTTCACGCTCCAGGATGGCGGCGGCCTGGATGCCTTCCCAGGTCGATGCGATCTTGATCAGCACCCGCTCGCGGCCGATGCCGGCCGCTTCATACAAGGCCATGATGCGGCGCGCCCGGGCCACGGTGGCGGCGGTATCGAAACTGAGCCTGGCGTCGACTTCGGTAGAAACCCGGCCCGGCACCACTTGCAGGATCTCCAGGCCAAAACGCACCAGCACCTGGTCGACGATCTGGTCTAGCGGACTGTCGGCATGGGCGGCGACTGTCTCGGCCAGCAGCGGCGCGTAGTCTGCCTGCTGCACTGCTTTCAGGATCAGCGAAGGATTGGTGGTGGCGTCGCGCGGCTTGAATTGCGCCAGCTGCTTGAAATTGCCCGTGTCTGCTACTACCGTCGTGTATTGCTTGAGTTGGTCCAGCTGATTCATGTCTGTCCTTGTATGTAGAGATGCAATAAGAATTCAAAGATCGGTTAAAGTTCAGTCGTAGGTTCAGCCATGTAAAGCGTGCGCAGCCGCGAACAGGCCGCGGAATTTCCGGTAACGTTCTTGCAGCATCTCCTGTTGCCCGGCCGCCGGCACGAAGCGTGCCTTGACCGGCATGCCGAGCCCCGGCAGATCGCGGCCGCGCCCATATGCCAGGAAGCCCAGCTTGGCGGCGCCGATGCAGGCGCTGAGCTCGCTGCCGGACAAGGTGCAGATTTCGCGGTCAAGAATGTTGGATAACAGTTGCGCCCAATAATTGCTGCGGGCGCCGCCGCCAACCAGCGAGCAAGTGGTTACCTCCGCGCCCGCCGACTGCACCGCGGCCATGGCATCGAGCAGGCCGAAACCAACCCCTTCCAGCACGGCGTAACCGAGCATCGCCGGCGTCGTCTCATAGGAAAGATTCATGAAACCGCCGCGCAGCAGCGGATCGTTGTGCGGAGTGCGTTCGCCAGCCAGATAGGGCAGGAACAAGGGTGTCGCCGCAGGAACCGGCTGGTTCAGCGGCACCCGTTCCTGCGCCAATTGCAGCAGGGCCTGTTCATCGACCTGCCCCAGCAGCTGGGTGACCCAGCGCAGGCAGCTGGCGCCGGCCAGCATCGCGCCCATGGTGTACCAGCGCTGCGGCAGCGCGTGGCAAAAGCTGTGCACCGCGCTGGCCGGGTTGCCGGCCACATGGTCGGTAATCGCGACCACGGCGGCGCTGGTGCCCAGCGTGACAAACGCCTGGCCGGCCTCGATCGCGCCAATGCCGACCGCCGATACCGGATTGTCGCCGCCGCCGCCGGCCACCAGTACCCGTGGCTGCAGCGCCAGTTGCGAGGCCGCGCCGGCGCACAGGTCGGCAGCCGCCGCGGAGCCTTCTACCAGGCGCGGCATTTGATGCAGTTCCAGTCCGGTAGCTTGCAGCATGGGTTCGAACCAGTCGCGCTTATGCACGTCCAGCCACAGCGTGCCGGCGGCGTCGGAGACGTCGCTGATGCGCTCGCCGGTCAACTGCAGGCGCAGGTAGTCCTTGGGCGACAGCACACAGGAAATGCGGCTGAACACTTGCGGTTCATGTTCGCGCAGCCACAGCAGCTTGGGCGCGGTCAGGCCCGCCATCGGCAAGCTGCCGGTGATATCGGCGAAAGCGGGATGTTCGCGCTCCAGCCATTGCGCTTGCACCAGCGCACGTGAATCGTCCCACAGGATAGCCGGACGCAGCACATGGTCGCCCTGGTCCAGCAACACGGCTCCATGCATCTGTCCCGACAAGCCTATGCAGCGCACCCTGGCGTACACATCCGGCTGCTGCTGCCGCAACTGATGCAGGCCTGCCAGGCAGGCTTGCCACCAGTCCTCCGGATCCTGTTCAGACCAGCCGGCCTGCGGCCGCGAGATGGTCAGGCGAACCCCTGTATGCGCCAGCACCGTGCCGCTTTCATCCAGCAAGACCGCTTTCAGTTCCGACGTGCCGAGATCTATCCCGAGTGATATGGGACTGTCCATAAATTTCCGTTTCTACTAAAAATGGTTCAAAGACAGCCGCAGGAATTACGGACGCGCAGGGTGGGTGCCAGCCGCACCGTCTGCTTTTTGCCGTCCGGCGCCTCGATCCTTTTCATCAACAGCTTGACCGCCCGCGTCCCCAGTTCCTTGACCGGCTGCGCCATCACCGTCAAGCGCGGAATGAAGAAATCGGCCCAGTCGAAATCGTCGAAACCCACCAGGGCAATCTGCTCCGGCACGTCGATCTTGGCGTCGCGCAAGGCATGCATGGCGCCGATGGTCATCAGGTTGTTGGCCGCCATGATGGCGGTTGGCGGTGCTGCCAGCGTCAGCAGCTGGCGGGTCGCCAGCCGCGCCGGTTCGCTGCTCGATTCGCCGCTGACCAGCAGCGCCGGGTCGAACCGCAGGCCGGCGGCATCCAGCGCGGCGCGGTAACCTTCAATCCGCTCGTCGGTGGTAGTCAGGCCGGGGCTGCCGGAAATCAGCGCGATGCGCTTGTGTCCGTGTTCGACCAGGTGGCTGACCAGCTCTTGCGAGGATTTCTTGTTTTCCACCCCGACCTGGTCGAAACCCTGGGCCACCAGGCGATCGACCAGCACCGCCGGGATCTCGTTGGCGCGCAGGTATTCCAGCGCCAGGTGCTGCGGATCGGCGGACGGCGCCAGCAGGATGCCGTCGACCCGCCGGTGGTGCAGCGCCTTGACCGCGCGCAGCTCCTGCTCCGGGTCGTCGCGGGTGTCGACGTACAGCATCATGATGCCGTGCCTGGCGCATTCGGTTTCGATGGCGTGCACGGTCTCGCTGAAATAATGGTTGGAGAGCGCGGAAATCGCCACGCCTATGGTGTTCGATGTCGAGCGCGCCAGCGAGCGCGCCAGGGTGTTGGGGATGTAGCCGAGCGCCTGGATCGCCGCCTCCACCGCACGTACGGTAGCCGGGCTCACCTTGCGGGTGCCGTTCAAGACATGCGAGACCGTCGAAGTCGAGACCTTCGCGATTCTTGCGACATCATCCATCGTAGCCAATTGTGTCCCCTATTTTTTGTGCTCTAGAACGGCGGCTGCCGACAACATGGTTCCGGCCGCCGCTTGGCTCACGTCAGCGCTGGCTGGACCAGCCTTTATAAGTAGCCACATTATCATGAGTAATCAGCACCGGCGCCAGCAAAACAACTGGCTTGGCGGGACGCTTGCCGTTCAGGATGTCATAACCGATGGCCACCGCATCCTGGGCCTGGGCCCAAGGGTCCTGGCTGGACGAGGCCTGGATCGAAGTACCCGATTTCAACGCCGCTTCGATATCCGGCGCGCCGTCGACCGAGGTGATGATGATGCCGCTGCGCTTGAGCTGCTTGGCGGCGAGGTCGCTGCCGATCGCCTGCGGATCGTTGATGGTGAACAAGCCGTCGATTTTCGGGAAGCGCGTCAGGTAGCCTTGCATGGCATTCAGGCCGCCTTCGCGCGAGCCCTTGCCGTCCTGGTCGTCGGACAGCACCTTGATGCCGGGCGCGGCGGCGAACACGGCTTTGCAGCCTTTGACGCGGTCGGTGACAGCAGTCACCTGCGGTCCGTTCTGGATGATCACGTTGCCCTTGCCGCCCAGCTTGTCGACCAGGTATTTGCAAGCCAGCTTGCCGGCCAGTTCATTGTCGGTCTGCACCGTGGCATCGACGCCCTTGGCGCCGACATCCACCGCCACCACCACGATCCCGGCCTTTTGCGCTTTCTTGATGGCCGGCTCGATGGCGACCGGATCGGTGGCGTTCAGCAGGATCAGGTCGACCCCGGCTGAAATGAAATTGTCGATTTGCGTAAACTGCTTGCTCAGGTCGTAGTCGGCTGACACCGCGGTGACCTTGACGTTGGGATTGATCTGCTGGGCTTTGGCCTTGGCGCCGTTGGCCAGCGTCACAAAATAGGGATTGCCGAGCGAACCGACGGTGATGCCGACCGCCTTCAGTTCCCGCGCCTGCACCACGCCCGACATGGTCAAGGCCAGCGTCAGCGGAAGTATTGCTGCCATAGCGAATTTTTTCATCATGCTTGATCTCCTGTTGCCGGTCATATCGAAATCCAGGCGCGACGACCAGCTTGCCGCGTCCGGTGGTCCATAAATGTTGTGAAGCGCGGATTTAAGTACGTGCGCCCGATTGCCGGTAACGGTCGAGCGCCACCGCACCGATGATCACGATGCCCTTGATGATGTATTGCCAGATATCGGACACGCCCAGCAGCACCAGGCCGTTGGTCAGCACCGCGATGATCAGCGCGCCGACCAGGGTGCCGCCGATGGAGCCGACGCCGCCGGTAAAGCTGGTGCCGCCAAGGATCACCGCTGCGATCGCATCCAGCTCATAGGATTGCCCCAGCTGCAGGCCGTTGGCCGCGGACAGGCGCGACGCCGTCATCACCGCGCCCAGGCCAGCCAGCAAGCCTGACACCGCATACACGAACAGCAGCACCTTCCACACCTTGATGCCGGACAGGCGCGCCGCTTCGTGGTTGCCGCCGACCGCGTAGATCTGCACGCCGATCACGGTACGGCGCAGGATGAACCAGGAAACCGCCACCACCAGCAAGGCGATGATCACCAGCCAGGGCACGCCCAGCACCGAATCGTTGCCGATGAAAGCGAACGGCAGTTCGGCGTTGAACACTGTCTTGTCGTCCGCCAACAGGCGCGCCAGGCCGCGCATCGCAGTCAGCGCGCCGAGCGTGACGATAAATGGCGGCAAGCGCATGAAAGCGATCAGGACGCCGTTGGCCAGTCCCAGCAGCAGCCCGAAACCGACGCCGGCAGCAATTCCCAGCATGCCGAACTGCGGCGACAGCGAAGCCAGCATCGCCACCACCGCCGACGCCGCCAGGATCGCGCCGACCGAAAGGTCGATGCCGGCGGTCAGGATGACGAAGGTCATGCCGGCCGCCAGCACGATGTTCACCGAGGCTTGCTGGGTGATGATCGACAGGTTCTGCACCGTGAAGAAGTTTTCGCTCATCAGGGCGAAACCCAGCACCAGCAACAGCAGCACCGGCAGCAT
The DNA here is from genome assembly GCF_001584145.1 of Collimonas fungivorans. Taxonomy (NCBI): domain Bacteria; kingdom Pseudomonadati; phylum Pseudomonadota; class Betaproteobacteria; order Burkholderiales; family Oxalobacteraceae; genus Collimonas; species Collimonas fungivorans. The sequence goes on from NZ_CP013232.1 coordinate 3,942,161, forward strand.
GCCGACCGTGCGCAACAAACCGCGCAGCTGCTCGCGCTTGCCGATAGTTTCGGCCGTGATCTTGCTACTAGCTTCCATGATAGTTGTCTCCTTGCTGTTCTGATTCATGATTACCGCCTAACGTGCTCAAACCGCCTGCCGATCAAGCAGCCTGCGGCTGGACCTGCTGCGCGCCTGTCGCCAGTTCGATAATGTTTTCCTGGGTGATTTCGCGTCCGGAATGCCCGCCCAGCTCCGCCACCAGCTCGCCTTCGCGCATCACCAGCACCCGGTCCGAGGTACCGACGATTTCCGGCAGCTCGCTGGAAATCACCACCACGCCGATGCCGGCCTGGGCCAGTTCGTTGATGATGCGGTAAATCTCCGACTTGGCGCCGATGTCGACCCCGCGCGTCGGCTCATCCAGGATCAGCACATGCGGCTTGATTTCCAGCAGGCGCGCCAGCAATACTTTCTGCTGGTTGCCGCCGGATAGCGCGCCGACATTGATGTTGGGAGAAGCCACCCGGATCGCCAGCGACTTGATGGCGGCGCTGGCGCGCTGCGCGCCGCGGTTGCGGTCCAGCACGCCGCCGTAGCTGGCGTCCGGCACGCAGGCGCAGACGTTGATGTTGTCGCGCACGCTCATGTCCAGGAACAGGCCTTGCGATTTGCGGTCCTCGGTCAGGTACACCACGCCGGCGCGGATCGCATCGACCGGGCCGCGCAACGCCGTGACCGCCTTGCCGGCGACTTCCAGCGTGCCGGAAATGCGCGGATCGGCGCCAAAAATCAGGCGCGCCAATTCCGTGCGGCCGGCGCCGACCAGGCCGGCGATGCCCAGCACCTCGCCCGCATGCAGGTCGAAGCTGCAGCCGCGCACCCGTTTGCCGTCAGCCATGTCGCGCACCCGCATGACCACATTGCCGGGATCGTAAGGCGCATGTTCCTTCTTGTAGAAACCGGAGAGGTCGCGCCCCACCATCATTTTCACCAGCGCCTCGGCCGACAGCTCCGCGCGCGCCAGCATGCCGACGTGCTTGCCGTCTCGCAATACCGAGACCTTGTCCGACAATTCGTAGATTTCCGCCATGCGATGGCTGATGTAGACGATCGCCAGGCCTTCCTGGCGCAGCTGCCGGATCAATGCGAACAAACGGTCAGTCTCGCGCGAAGACAGCGGCGTCGTCGGTTCGTCCATCACCAGGATCCGCGCGTGGGCATGGATCGCGCGTGCAATCTCCACCAGCTGGCGTTCGGCGATCGACAGGGTGCTGATCCTGGTCTGCGGCGTGAATTCCGCTCCCAGGCGTTTCAAGACATCGACACAGCCCGCCTCCATCGCCTTGCGGTCGACGCTCCAGCCGCGCTTCAGCTCGCGGCCCAGGTAGATGTTCTCGGCCACGCTCAGGTTAGGGCACAGGCTCAGCTCCTGGTAGATGACCGCCACGCCGTGTTCCTTGGCGGCGCCCGGACCGTAGCTGGCCACACGCCGGCCGTCGATGCGGATCTCGCCGCCAGGGTCGGCCTGATGGGCGCCCGACAGGACTTTCATCAGGGTCGACTTGCCGGCGCCGTTCTCGCCCATCAAGGCATGGACTTCGCCGGCATACACGGTCAGGTCGACCTCTTTCAGCACCCGCAAGCCGCTGAAGGTCTTGGAGATGCCGCGCATCTCGAGGATTGGCGTTGCGCCTGCTTCAGGTTTCATGAATAACCCCTTGTTTTGACTGATCGATCAGTTTTTTTCAAAACTCGTCGAATCGATGAAAAACTTGTGCGACCGGATAAGATTTTTCGGGAAAATCAAGGAGTCGACAATGTCAACAACATTCTTGGCGTGAGCGAACGCTCAATATAAGCTCTTGATGCTGGTGCGAAGCCAAGGCCTGGCGCCTTGCCGGGATGCGGGATTTTCATTTGTCTCCTTGCGTCTTTTATCTTTATCTGGGCCGCGCCGAAATACGGTTTGCGACCTGATTTGCGATCAATATTAGTGGAAAGCAAGCGCTTGCGCAAGCGCTTGCTTTTTTTGATGCTCAGGCAATGTAAACGATGCTGGCAAAAAAAAACACCTCCGCGAAGGAGGTGTCGAATAACGCTTAAAACCGCCTGTACGGCGGCAGGATACCTGTGGTCAGTTGCCTGCCACGGTCATGCTCTCGATCAGCACCGAGCCGGTCTGCTTGGTGCCGCGGATCAGCGTATCGGCGCCGATGGCGACGATCTGCGCCAGCATGTCTTTCATGTTGCCGGCAATCGTGATTTCCTCCACCGGATACTGGATCACGCCCTTCTCGACCCAGTAGCCGGAAGCGCCGCGCGAATAATCGCCGGTGACGTAGTTGACGCCCTGCCCCATCAGTTCGGTCACCAGCAGGCCGGTATCGAGCTTTTTCAGCATCGCCTTGAAGTTGTCCGAGGATTTGGTCAGCGTGGAAGTAATGCTCAGGTTATGCGATCCGCCGGAATTGCCCGTGGTTTTCATGCCCAGCTTGCGCGCCGAGTAGGTCGACAGGAAATAACCCTGCACCACGCCATCCTTGACCACGTCGCGGCGCTGGGTCTTGACACCCTCCTCGTCGAAGGGCGCCGAACCAACCGCGCCGATGACATGCGGGTCTTCCACGATCTGGATATGCGGCGCAAACACCGATTTGCCCAGGGTATCCAGCAAGAAGGTCGATTTGCGGTACAACGCGCCGCCCGACACCGCCTGTACGAAAGCGCCCAGCAGGCCTGCCGCCAGAGGCGCCTCGAACAGCACCGGACACTTGCGGGTATCCAGCTGGCGCGCGTTCAGCCGCGCCAGTGCACGCTCTGCGGCGTAACGACCGATCGCTTCCGGCTTGGCCAGCTGCTTTGCATCGCGCATCGACGAATACCAGTCGTCGCGCTGCATGTTGCCGCCCTTGCCGGCGATAGGCGCCACCGAAATGGTATGGCGCGAAAACGGGTAGCCGCCCATGAAACCGCGCGAATTGGCACTGACGAAGTGCGATTGCTGGGCGTAGACGCCAGCGCCCTCGCTGTTGGTTATGCGCTTGTCGACGGCAAATGCTGCCGCTTCGCAACGTTTTGCCAATTCGACAGCTTCTTCCGCCGAGATCAGCCACGGCGAACACAGCTTCAGGTCCAGCGGGTTCATTTCCAAAGTATCAACATCCGGCAAGCCGGCGCAATCGTCTTCGGCTGTGAAACGGGCGATGTTGTAAGCCGCTTCGACCGTATCCTGCAGGGCCTTGGCCGAAAAGTCGGAAGTACTGGCATTACCGCGCCGGGTATGGCCTTCCTCGCCCAGGTAGACGGTGACGCCCATACCCTTGTCCTTGTTTTGCTCGATCGTTTCGACGCTGCCCTTGCGCACGCCCACCGACAAGCCGCTGCCTTCGCTGATTTCAACCGCGGCGTTGGAAGCGCCTTTTTCCCGCGCATAACGCAAGACATCCTGCGCCAGCTGTTGTAATTGGGCTTGACTATGGGTAAATACGGAGTCGCTCATGGGTCGGTTTTCTTCGAATTAGGTATAAAACGGTTATCATAGCAGTCGTTTACAGTATGGAAGTACCCTTAACATCATGCCAAATCCCAATCGGGGCTCCTGCGGCTTTCAGTCCAGCGAGTTCGAACAAGAATACGACCGTCCCTCCAAGTCCCAGCTCAAGCGCGAAATGACTGCCTTGCAGAAGCTCGGCGAAGAGCTGATCGCCGAGTCGCGCGACCGCGTCAAGCGCGTGCCGATGCCGGAAGATGTGCGCGACGCCATCCTCGAATGCCAGCAGATCAAGGACCACGAAGGTCGCCGCCGCCAGACCCAGTACGTAGGCAAGAAGATGCGTACGCTGGAGCCGCACGAAATAGCCGAAATCCAGAAAACCCTGGACAGCTGGAGAGGCCTCTCGAAAGCCGACACCGCCGCCATGCACGCGCTGGAACGCCACCGCGACCGCTTGCTGAAGAATGACGGCGCGTTGACCGAACTGCTGGCGCAGCATCCGGAACTGGATGTGCAGCACGTGCGCACCATGATCCGCAATGCGCGTAAGGAGCAGGCCGAGAACAAACCGCCGAAAGCGTATCGCGAGATTTTCCAGCTGCTGAAAGAGCTGCAAAAATCGTCGGGCAACCAGGACCAGAACGATAGCGACGCCGAAGACGACGAGCAAGATGAGCACAATTGATCCGGCGCCGGCCGCGAACTTGAAAATCGGCCTGGTGTCGATTTCGGACCGCGCCAGCACCGGCGTCTATCAGGACCTGGGCATCCCTGCCCTGCAAGACTGGTTGGCGGCTGCGCTGAGCACTCCATGGCAAGTCGAAACCCGCCTGATCGCCGACGACCGTACACTGATTGAACAAACCCTGGCCGAGCTGGTGGACCAGCAGCATTGCGACCTGGTGCTGACCACCGGCGGCACCGGTCCGGCGCGGCGCGATGTGACGCCGGAAGCGACCTTGGCGGTGGCGACCAAGGAAATGCCAGGCTTCGGCGAACAGATGCGGCAAATCAGCCTGCAGTTCGTGCCGACCGCGATCCTGTCGCGGCAAGTCGCGGTGATCCGGGAAAGCGCCGACCACGCGGCCTTGATCCTGAACCTGCCGGGCCAGCCAAAAGCCATCAAGGAAACCCTGGAAGGCTTGAAAGACGCCGACGGCAAACAAAAGGTATCCGGCATCTTCGCTGCCGTGCCCTATTGCATCGATCTGATCGGCGGTCCGTACATTGAAACCAATGAAGCAGTATGCAAGGCGTTCCGGCCGAAGTCGGCGATCAAACCAGCCTAAGCGCATCTTCGTCATTTAACTTTTTCCGCGCCCCGCATCCATGTCGCCAACGGCCATTTCCAAGCCCTGCCTTGCACAAGCCCTCTGCCTGAAGGGAAAAACAGACAATGAATAAATCGCGCGCTGTGCGCCGCAACTTCATGCGGCTCGCGCTGGCTGCGGGCAGTGCCGCCGCGTTGCCCTGGCTGGCGCAGGCGCAGACGGCGACAGCCAGCAAGGGCACGCAACTGATCCTGCTGGGCACCAAGGGCGGACCGACGCCGTCAGCCTTGCGCGCGGCGCCGGCCAATGTGCTGCTGGTGGACGGCCAGCCGTATGTTGTCGACTGCGGCAATGGCGTTGCTTTACAGCTGACCAAAGCGGGCGTCAAGCTGCCGCAGATACGTGATATTTTCCTGACCCACCAGCACTCCGACCACAACGCCGACCTCGGCAACCTGGTGTTCCTGGCCTGGGCCACCGGGCTGGCGACTCCCGTGCATCTGTATGGCCCGCCGGGAATGCGCCAGATGATGGACGATTTTGTCCACATGAATGCCATCGACATCGCCACCCGCATGCAGGAAGAAGGCCGGCCGCCATTGCGCCCCTTGATCAACACCCACGAATTCGACGGCCCGCGCGTAGTCATGGAAAACGACCAGGTCAAGGTGACTGCGGCACTGGTCGACCACTACACGCTCAAGCCCGCCTTCGCCTATCGTTTCGACACCAGGGACCGCTCGGTGGTGTTCTCCGGCGATACCGCCTATAACGAGAACCTGATCAAGCTGGCCAAGGGCGCCGACGTGCTGGTGCATGAAGTGATGTACCTGCCGGCGCTGGAGAAGCTGATGAAGACCGTCGACAATGCGCCGACCCTGCTCGACCACCTGGTCAAGAGCCACACCAGCACCGCCCAGGTCGGCATGGTGGCGGCGCGCGCCGGCGTCAAGACACTGGTGCTGAGTCACTTCGTGCCGGGCGGCGACCCGGCGATCAGCGACGACATGTGGTCGGCCGAGGCGCGCCGGCAGTTCAGCGGCGAAATCATCGTCGGCAAAGACCTGATGGTAATCTGACGCCACCTCAAAAATTCCGATCCATCTTTCTATCCGGACCATCTCATGTCAAGCACCCTCGAAACCCTGGAAATCTCTACCTCCGAAACGCCAACCGCAGCCGTCATCTGGATGCACGGCCTCGGCGCCGACGGCTCCGACTTCGTCCCTATCGTGAAGGAGCTGGACCTGAGCGGCTGCCCTGGGATCCGCTTCGTGTTCCCGAGCGCGCCGGCGATCCCGGTGACCATCAACAACGGTTATGTGATGCCGGCCTGGTACGACATCCTCACTACCGACCTGATCCGGCGCGAGGACGAAGCCGGCCTGCGCAAGTCGCAAATCGAAATCGAAGCCCTGATCGCCCAGCAGATCGCACTCGGCATCGCAGCCGACAAAATCGTGATCGCCGGCTTCTCGCAAGGCTGCGCAATGGCGCTGCAAACCGGTTTGCGATATCCGCAGAAACTGGCTGGCCTGATGTGCCTGTCCGGCTACTTGCCGCTGAGCGACAAGACTGAGGCGGAACGCCATGCCGCCAACCAGCACACGCCGATTTTCCAGGCGCATGGCCGCGGCGATCCTGTGGTGCTGATCGACCGCGCGGAAAAATCACGCGACTTGCTCAAGCAACTGGGTTATCAGGTGGAATGGCATGAATACATGATGCCGCATTCGGTGTGCGCGGAAGAAGTAGCGGATATCGGCAGCTGGCTGCGCCGCGTGCTGGCCTGACATGCCTCTGTAGGGTGGGCACATTGTGCCCACGCGTGCATTGACTCTACCTACATACCTATTTCCGTGCTGCGCGAGTTTGCACTCCGGTTATCCCGGTCACGCGTGGGCACAAAAGCGTGCCCACCCTACGCTGTCTGCGGTGTATAACCGGCATCCCTGATCGCTTCGGCCAGTTCGCCCGCAGTCGCGGTGCTCTCAACCGATACCGTGCGCCCTTCTATCCTGATCTCCACCTTGGCGCCTGCATCCACGCCGTTGATGGCTTTGGTAATGCGGCCGGCGCAATGGCCGCAAGTCATGTCCTGCACATTGAATTCGATCATTTCCGTTTGCTCCCTTGGTTACCTGGTTCAACTATAAACCTTCCCATCGTAGCAAGGTCAAGCACCGGCAAACAATAAATAACCGAGGCCAACTGCCGATCGCTGCAGACCGCTTAATTCAAGCCGTTCTTGCCTTCGATTTCACTGGCTTTCAAACCGCCCAGGCGTGCATGCAGGCGGCCGCGCGTCGCCACGGCGAACGCCACCACGACTTCATCAGCGTTCGGCGCATCGAAGAACTGGGTGGTGACAGTGTCGTAATGCGAAGGCACGTACAAAGCATGTTTATGCGCCAGCGGAATATCGAGCTCGACGCCCGGTGCGCCGCGCTTGCCGGAAGACGGAATCCAGGCCTTGCCGCCGCCGATGGCTTCGCGGATCGGCATCACCAAGGCCGGCGTCAGGAAGGCGTTGCCGTGCTCGTATTCGCCGCCGATGCCGACGATGCAAGCCTTGCCGTAGCTTTCCACCTGGTCCTGCCCCAGCGCGGCGACAATGCGGCGGCCGAATTCATGGCCCAGCGCCGACGAATTGGCCAGGATCAGGTCCAGGCTCTCGCTGAAACGCCCTGCATAGGGATTGTGGATGGCCGCCGCGATCACGATCTTGCGCAGCAGGCTGCCGTCGGCCAGTACGCCGCTTTCGTTGGCCAGGGTGTCGTCGATCTGGGTGTACCACTTGCGGATATGGTAATTCTCGAAATTGGCTGGTTTGGTCATGATGCAATCCTGGCAAGTTGATGAGGAAAATTCCTTGGACAGGCATCCTAACTTGCCGCTGCCCCTTGCCGTATAGCGCATTGCGTATATGCGGTAGAGCTTTTGGCAGTGCAAAAGACAGGCTGTTAAAATTGTGCTTGACCTTCCCATCATGGGAAGGTGGATCATGCAGCCATTACCACTATTCAAGCTGAGTCCACCATGAGCAGTACCAGCGCAATCCAAGCGACCGAATTCCAGCTGCCGATAGACGGCATGAGCTGCGCATCGTGCGTATCCCATGTCGAAAAGGCCTTGCGCAAGGTAAGCGGCGTGCGTGAAGTCAGCGTCAACCTGGCGACCGAACTGGCGACCGTGCAAGCCGATGGCGCAACGACCGTCGCCCCCCTGGTCGCCGCCGTGGAAAAAGCCGGCTACCAGGTCAGGCAGCAGGAAGTCACGCTGGATATCGAAGGCATGAGCTGCGCTTCCTGCGTCAGCCGGGTGGAGAAAGCCTTGCACAAGGTGGCTGGCGTGCAGACCGTGGCGGTCAACCTGGCCAGCGAAAAAGCGACGTTGGGCACCGCCGGCGTGGTCCCGGTCGACAAGCTGATCGCGGCAGTCAAGGCGGCCGGCTACGAAGCCTCGCTGCCCAAGCCGACGCCAGCAGCGGCGGCCGCCAAGAGCGCATTGCCGAGCTGGTGGCCGGTCGCCGCTGCCGCGTTGTTTACCCTGCCGCTGGTGCTGCCGATGCTGGCCATGCCGTTCGGACTTGACTGGGCCTTGCCCGGCTGGTGGCAGCTGGCCCTGGCGACGCCGGTGCAGTTCTGGCTCGGCGCCCGCTTCTACCGGGCCGGCTGGCGCGCGCTGAAGGCTGGCAGCGGCAACATGGATTTGCTGGTGGCGCTTGGCACCAGCGCTGCTTACGGCTTGTCGCTGTACCTGTTGCTGGCGGCCGGGCATGGCGCCATGGCGCACCTGTATTTCGAAGCCTCGGCAGCGGTCATCACGCTGGTGCTGCTTGGAAAATGGCTGGAAACCCGCGCCAAGCGCCAGACCGCCGACGCCATCCGCACCTTGAATGCACTGCGCCCGGAACGTGCCACGGTAAGGCGTATTGAAGGCAGGGACAGCGTCGACCGCGATATCGCCATAACCGCCTTGCAACTCGGCGATGTAGTAGTAGTGCGCGCCGGCGAACGCATTGCCGCTGACGGCGTGGTGCTGGAAGGACACAGCCAGGTCGACGAATCGCTGCTGACCGGCGAGAGCCTGCCGGTAGAAAAACGGGCGCACGACCGGGTGACCGCCGGCGCCATCAACGGCTCGGGCCTGCTGCTGGTGAACACCACGGCTATCGGCGCCGAAACCACGCTGGCGCGCATCATCCGCATGGTGGAACATGCGCAGGCCGCCAAAGCGCCTATCCAGCGCCTGGTCGACCAGGTCAGTGCGATCTTCGTGCCGGTGGTGCTGCTGATCGCCGCCCTCACCCTGCTGGGCTGGGGCCTGGCCAGCGGCGACTGGCAACAGGCCTTGCTCAACGCGGTGGCGGTGCTGGTGATCGCCTGCCCTTGCGCGCTGGGGCTGGCGACGCCGACCGCGATCATGGCCGGCACCGGCATCGCCGCCCGTTTCGGCATCCTGATCAAGGATGCCGAGGCGCTGGAAATCGCCCACCGCATCAGCGTAGTGGCTTTTGATAAAACGGGCACCCTGACGGTCGGCCATCCGGCGCTGCTGGCCTTGGTGCCGAGCGCGCCGGATGCAAGCGATGATTTGCTGGCGCTGGCCGCGGCAGTACAGCGCGGCAGCGAACATCCGCTGGCGCGCGCCGTACTCGCCGCCGCCGAGCAAAAAGGATTGCCGGCTGCACATACCGCCAGCAAGGTGCAAGCCGTCGCCGGACGCGGGATACAGGCCAGCGTCGGCGATCGCCAGTGCTACCTGGGCAGTTCACGCTGGATGCAGGAACTGGGCGTCGACATCGCCCCCCTGGCGAGCGAAGCCGGGCAGCTGGAAGCCGAGGGCCGCACCGTATCCTGGCTCGCCGCAGGAACCGATGGACTGCCCGCGCTGGCCGGCCTGCTGGCCTTCGGCGACGAGATCAAGCCAACCGCCAGGGCCGCGATCCAGCAGCTGCAGCGGCTGTCGCTGCGGGTCGCCATGCTGAGCGGCGACAATCAAGGCAGCGCCGGCGCCGTCGGCCGTGAGCTGGGGATCAGCGAAATCCATGCGGAAATCCTGCCGGCCGAAAAAGCCAGGGTCATCACCGACCTGAAGGCCGGCGGCGCCGTGGTCGCCATGGTGGGCGACGGCATCAACGACGCGCCGGCGCTGGCCGCCGCCGATGTCGGCATCGCCATGTCGACCGGCACCGACGTCGCCATGCAGGCCGCCGGCATCACCCTGATGCGCGGCGATCCGGGCCTGGTCGCGGATGCCATCGATATCTCGCGCCGCACTTACAGCAAGATCCGCCAGAACCTGTTCTGGGCCTTTATCTACAACCTGATCGGAATTCCGCTGGCGGCGCTGGGCTACCTCAACCCGGTGCTGGCCGGCGCGGCGATGGCGTTCAGCAGTGTCAGCGTGGTCAGCAACGCTCTGCTGCTGCGCCGCTGGCGGCCTCAATCCAACAAGGGGAAGACACATGACTAACGCCATGAATATCGGCGACGCCGCTCTGGCTTCAGGGGTTTCGGCCAAGATGATCCGGCACTACGAAGAAACCGGCCTGATCCCGAAGGCCAGCCGCAGCGACGGCGGCTACCGCACTTACGCGGAACGCGATATCCACCTGCTGCGTTTCATCCGCCAGGGCCGCCTGCTGGGATTCTCGATGAAACAGATCGCAGAACTGATCGGCCTCTGGCTGGACCAGTCGCGCCCCAGCAGCAAGGTCAAGCAGCTGGCGCTGTCGCATATTACTGAACTGGACGACAAGATCAAGGAGCTGCAAGCCATGAAGGCCACGCTGGAACAGCTGGCCTGCCATTGCCATGGCGACGACCGCCCGGATTGCCCTATCCTTGAAGGCCTTGCCCGGCAATGACATTCCTTGCATTGTTAGTCCTTAATTTCTGACTTATACTGGCGCCCATGTCCCGCTTCCTCAAGATCGCAATCCTCTGGCTCCTGGCCTTTGCTCTGCCTATGCAAGGCTTTGCATCGTCCGCCATGCCTGATTGCGGCGCGGCCCATCAGCCGGCCAGCCAGCACGGCATGCATCGGGCACAGGGACAACAGGCTCATCATCATGAACAGCTTTCGGCAAGCCAGCACCATGTTGCCGATGCCTCCCAAGTATCAAGCAACGATTCATCAAGCAACGATTCGCCAGCAGATGATTCCCATCACCACAACGGCGCGGGCAAATGCAGCGCCTGCGCATCCTGCTGCCTGAGCAGCGCCATCAGCGCTCCTCCTACACTCGATCCGGTAGCGCCGCTGCCGGCCGGGCTGGAAACCGGCGTACAGCCAGACCAGCAATTCACCGCATACTTCCCGGAAGGCCTCGAACGGCCTCCGCATTCCCTCGCCATCTGATCCAGGATTGAGCCGCCGGTCCCGGGCCATCGCTGCCTGCAGCCGTAACGCGTAAATCCTGCCGCCGCTTGCGGCGCGCATTCGCCTGCGCGTCCGCATTCCGTTCGCATTGCATCATCGAGGACATCATGATTTTTACCCTCACTACGAGGCGCACTGTCCGTGCCGCCATTGTTCTGCTTCCGCTCGTCCTGGCCGGCTGCGCTTCGCTGTCGCAAGACGGCGGCTACTCACCGGTGCAGTCGCTGGTCAAGGAACGCAGCGGCCAGGATATCAAGTGGGTCAAGTCGGAAGACGACGCCGCCAGCGTCGCCAATACCATCGCGCCGCTGCTGGCAAAACCGCTGAGCGTCGACGATGCGGTCAAGATTGCGCTGCTCAACAACAAGGGCTTGCAAGCCAGCTACAGCGGACTGGGTATCGCCGAAGCGGACCTGGTGCAAGCCGGACGCATCCCCAATCCGTCGTTTTCGTTCGGCCACCTGCGCCGCGGCAGCGACATCGAAATCGACCGTTCCCTGATGCTGCCCGTGATGAGCCTGCTGACCATGCCGTTCGCCAGCAAGATCGAGCGCCGCCGTTTCGAACAGGCACAATTCCGCGCCGCCGGCGACGCACTGGCGGTCGCCGATGAAACACGCCACGCCTATTTCTCTGCCGTAGCGGCGCAGGAAACCGTCAAATACATGGAACAGGTCAAGGTTTCCGCCGAAGCCGGCGCCGAACTGGCGCGCAAGATGGCGGCGGCCGGCAACTGGAGCAAGCTGGAACAGGCGCGCGAGCAGTCGTTCTACGCCGACGCCACGGTGCAGCTGGCGCGCGCGGCGCAGGCACAGGTAGCGGAACGCGAAAAACTGACCCGCCTGCTCGGCCTGTGGGGCAAGCAGGCGGCATTCCAGTTGCCGGAGCGGCTGCCCGACCTGCCGAAAGCAGCCCAAGAGATCGGCGACATCGAAGTACAAGCCATGCAAAACCGGCTCGACATCATGATGGCCAGGCGCGAGCTGGCCGGCCTGGCCGGCTCCCTGGGGCTGACCAAGGCTACGCGTTTCATCAACATCCTCGATGTCGGCCTGATGCACAACAACTACAACCAGAGTCCGTCGCGCGAGAACGGCTATTCGATCCAGCTTGAAATCCCCCTGTTCGACTGGGGCGGCGCGCGCGTGGCGAAAGCCGAGGCGCTGTACATGGAAGCCGTGAACCGCTCGGCGGAACTGGCCGTCAACGCCCGCTCCGAGGTACGGCAAGCGTATGCCGCCTATCGCAGCTCTTATGAGATCGCGCGCCACTACCGCGAAGAAATCGTGCCGCTCAAGAAACGCATCTCGGACGAACAGATGCTGCGCTACAACGGCATGCTGATCGGCGTTTTCACATTGCTCGCGGACGCCAGGGAGCAAGCCCGGAGCGTCAACGGCGCAATCGAAGCGCTGCGCGATTTCTGGATCGCCGACTCGGCGCTGAAAATGGCGCAAACCGGCCGCTCACCGACAGCAGCCGACAGCAAACCCGGCGCCTCTGTCGTCGCAGCTGCCGACTAATCAGCGCTTAATGCAGATACAAGGATAGACATCATGGTGTCACGTAGAAATTTCATGAGCGGCGCGGGCGCTGTCGCCATTGGCGCCAGCCTGGTCAGCCGGGCCGGTGCGGCAACGTTGCCCGAAGCCGTAACGATGGCTGGCGCGGCCACGCAGCCGCCGCTTTCTCCACCCAACGGACGGCCCTACAATCCGGTGGTCACCCTGAACGGCTGGACCCTGCCCTGGCGCATGAAAAACGGCGTCAAGGAATTCCACCTGGTGGCCGAACCGGTGGTGCGCGAAATCGCGCCTGGCATGAAAGCCAATCTGTGGGGCTACAACGGCCAGTCGCCCGGCCCTACCATCGAGGTGGTCGAGGGCGATCGCGTGCGCATCTTCGTCACCAACAAATTGCCGGAACATACCAGCGTGCACTGGCATGGCCAGCGGCTGCCGAACGGCATGGACGGCGTCACCGGCCTGACGCAGCCGGGCATCCGGCCCGGCAAGACCTTTGTCTACGAGTTCATCGCAAAACGTCCCGGCACTTTCATGTATCACCCGCATGCCGATGAAATGACGCAGATGGCGATGGGCATGATGGGTTTCTGGATCACCCATCCGAAAGACCCCAGCCAGCACCGCGCCGACCGCGATTTCTGTTTCCTGCTGAATGCCTACGACATCGACCCCGGCAGCTACACCCCGAAAACCAGCACCATGCTCGACTTCAACCTGTGGACCTTCAACAGCCGCGCTTTCCCGGGCATTGATCCGATGGTGTGCAGGCAGGGCGACCGCGTGCGTATCCGTGTCGGCAACCTGACCATGACCAACCATCCTATCCACCTGCACGGCCATGAATTCGTGGTTACCGGCACCGACGGCGGCTGGACGCCGCCGGCTTCGCGCTGGCCGGAAGTCACCACCGATATCGCCGTGGGCCAGATGCGCGCCATCGAATTCGACGCCACCGATCTCGGCGACTGGGCCTTCCATTGCCACAAATCGCATCACACCATGAATGCCATGGGCCACGAGGTGCCGACCATGATCGGCGTCGACCAGCGCGACGTCCTTGAAAAAATCAACAAGCTGGTGCCGGACTACATGGCGATGGGAGAAACCGGCGGCGCCATGGGCGAGATGGAAATGCCGCTGCCGGACAACACCTTGCCGATGATGACCGGCAGCGGCCCGTTCGGCGGCATCGAGATGGGCGGCATGTTCACCACGGTGAAGGTGCGTAAAGGCCTGGCCGGCAACGATTACAAGGACCCCGGCTGGTACCGCCACTCCGCCGGCACCGTTGCCTACGAATGGCAAGGCGGCGACGCATCCATGCCGGCGGCGACCCGGGCGCCGGACGCCGAAGGCGTGGCCGCCAGGCCGGGCGAAAAGGTCCTGAAAGTGATCAAGCCCGGCTCACATGACAACCATTGACCAAAGCAATACAACATCTTGAACTGAAAGGAAATTTTATGAAATCCGTTTTGACCGCCTCAACCCTGGCTCTATCGCTGTTGTCGGCCAATGCCTTCGCCCACGACGAACATGCGCCGTCGGTTGGCAAACCGGGCGACGCCGGCAAGGTATCGAAAACAGTGGAAATCGACATGAACGACACGATGCGCTTCACGCCGGCAACCATTTTGGTCAAACGCGGTGAAACCGTCAGGTTCCTCGTCAAGAACTCCGGCAAGGTCAAGCATGAAATGGTGCTCGGCTCCATCAAGGAATTGCAAGAGCACGCAGCGCTGATGCAGAAATTTCCGGAAATGGAACATTCGGATCCTAACCAGGTATCGCTAGCCCCGGGCAAGAGCGGGGAATTGATATGGCAGTTCAGCAAGGCCGGCAGGTTTGATTTCGCCTGTTTGCAGCCAGGCCATTTTGAAGCAGGCATGCGCGGCGATATCGTCGTCAAATAATTTTTTTACCAGACCAAAGGAGTTTTCATGAAAACCCGATCCATTGTATTTACTGCTTTAGCACTGCCGCTGCTTATCTCGTTCAATATGCCGGTCGCGGCTGCGCAGGAACCCGCGGCCGAAATCAGGTCCGCGGAGGCCGCCGCCATGTCGAGCGGAGAAGTCCGGAAAATCGACAAGGAGGCCGGCAAGATCACCATCAAGCACGGTCCGCTGGCGAACCTGGGCATGCCGCCGATGACGATGGTGTTCCGGGTAAGCGATCCTGCGCTGCTGGATCAGGTAAAACCGGGCGACAAGATCGATTTTGTCGCCGAAAAGGCCAATGGCGCATTGGTCGTCACAAAAATCCAGGCTGCCGAATGAAAGTAGCGCGCGCAAAAAAATAGCCCATCCGGGATGGGCTATTTTTACCAGGTTCCAGGATCAGTAACCGTAATTCTTGGCAACCGTATTGCCCAGGTACCCACCGCCGACAACCCCGGCAACTGTCGCCAGCGTGCGGCCACGGCCGCTGCCAACCTGGTTCCCCAGCAATCCGCCGACCACCGCGCCGGTAGCGATTCCCAGCGGGCTGACCTGCGACACCGGACGGGCCGGCTCAGGCTGGGCCTGGTATTGCGGCGCCGCTGCGTTCTGTGCATACGATGGGCTGCTGGTGCGGTAGACATGGTGCACTACGGTTTTCTGCTTGGGCGCCGGCTCGACCTGGTACCCCGCCACGGCAGGCGCTGCCACCGGCTGCATGTATTGATAGCCGTTCGCGGTCTGCACCAGGACTGGAGCGCCGGTTGCCGGCGCAGCGCCGTTGGCGGCCAACGGCTGCTGCACTGTTTGCGCGCTGTCCGGGGATGGCGCCGCAGCCGTGTTGCCGCGGGAATTCGGGAGAAACCCGGTAATCGCCGCGATGCCGAGCAGGCTTACCAGGATGACCGAGCCGGCAGCGCCGGCGACCAGTGGGTGCAGACGTGCTGTGGTTGGGCTGGCTTCCATTTGATACTCCTTAGACCGTTGATGTTGATTCGATTCTATGGAGGAGTCGGCCATCAGGCCATGCAGATTGTGTATCAGATGTTTCGAATTGAAACACGGTGTAGCCCTTCTGCGGGAGCTATCCAGGTATCGCGATCCAGCCGTGGTAGCCGACATAGAGGCCGACCAGCAGGATCAGCATCCCGGAAAAATAAGGCGCCTTCCGCGCAAACTCGCCGAACCCGCTCCAGCGCCTGGATACGTGCTTCACGCTCAAGGCTGCCAGCGCGCCAGACACCACCATCGTCAGCGCCAGGCCGATGCTGAAGCACAGCACCAGCGTCGCCCCAAGTGCGATCTTCTTTAACTGCAAGCATAGCAGCAGCACCGTAATCGATGCCGGGCAAGGAATCAGGCCGCCGGTCAGGCCGAACAGGACGATCTGTCCGGTGGTTACGTCGCGGTTGGCGAAACGCCGGCGGATGTCGTCGGCATGGGCCAGCTCGTGCGGGTCCTGGTAACCCAGCGCCGGCACGTCCAGACTGCCGCCTGCGTGTTGATGATGGTCATGGCCGTGGTGGTCATGATGATCGTGACCATGCTGATGTTCCGCAAGATGCTGATGCCGCCAGGTGCGCCACATCATCCATGCGGCGACGCCGATCATCAGCAGCGCGGACGCTAGCTGGAAATATGGTTCGCTGGCTTCGGCATTCCATTGCCGGCCAAGGTACAAACCGAGCAAGGCCACGATCCACACCACGGCGGTGTGGGAAACCGTGGCCGACAAGCCGAGCAGGACGGCTTGCGCCATGGTGCCGCGGATCGCAACGATGAAGGCCGCCATCATGGTCTTGGAATGGCCGGGTTCGAGGCCATGCAGCGCGCCGAGCAGGATTGCGCTGGGGATGAACAGCCAGGCGTTGGATGCGCCCTGCTGCAACAGCGTGGAAAATTCGGTCATGGCGGACCTACTTGAAGTAGCTGTTGACGACGTCTATCAGCTGTTCCCTGGCGTCGCCATGCCCTTCATGGCTGTCCGGGTCCGCCTCCACCAGGTGCGTGCGTATATGGTCCTCCAACACGACTGCCAGCAAGCCATTCATGGCGCCGCGGCAGCTGGTGATTTGCTGCAGCACATCCATGCAGCCTTTTTCCTCTTCCAGCGCGCGCTCGATAGCCTCCACCTGGCCGCGGATGCGGCGCACCCGGTTCAAGAGTTTCTGCTTGTCTTTGATGGTGTGGCCCATGGCTGCCTCTTTATATAGTATAGGGGGGTATACTATACGGAAGAAGAAAAACTGTAAAATTTCAGCAGGTTACAGGCGGGACATTGCAAAACAATAGTATTTTGGCATTTCGTAACGAGCTGTAAAAAGCCGGTACTTTTGGCCCTGCATACCCGAGTATCGATATCTCAGGGCAACGCTTGATAAGCGCCCGGTCGCCCGCATATGCCCGTATATGCTATTAATCATCCCCGGAAAGCCCTATGCCATCCTAGCAATGCGATATCGCATCACGCAGCTTAAAGGACTCTGATCATGCAATACCTGCAGATAATCGTCATCCTCACCACATTGATCGTTGGCCTGCCCCTGACCAGCATGGCCGCCGCCAGCGACGCCACCGAAATGCAGACCACGCCGGCCGACCAGGCCGCCTTGCCGATGGTGAGCGGCGAAATCCTCAAGGTCGATCCCGGCACCGGCAAGATCACCCTCAAGCACGAACAAATCCCGAATTTCGGCATGCCGGCCATGACCATGCTGTACAAGGCTGGCGACCCGGCCATGCTGGAGCAATTCAAGCCCGGCGACAAGGTCAGGTTCGCCATCGACAAGGTCGAGGGCGCGCTCACCATAGTCAGCCTGGAACTGGCCAGCCAATAACCCTCCGAATCGCCGTCCTCAGGGACGGCGATTGACTATCCGGGCTTCCCCCGCTTCGCCGTTTTGCTGGATCACCTCCAATGAAACCAGCGGTCCCTTGCGCGGATCGTGCTGGAAGGTGATGCGGATTTTCTGCGCGGTCTCCATGCCGGCAAAATCCCGGAGCAAGATCCGGGTCACGGTCGGCAACTCTTCCGAGCCGAGCGCGAAGGCGTCGCTTTCGTTCTGCTGCTCGGAAGCGACGTGGCCGTTCTTGTAGACGCAGACGATGGCTTGCCTGGGGTCGATGCCATTGCTCATCAGGAAGGAATCGTTGACCAGGAACAGCGCCGGCGGGATCTTCGTGATATCGATCTGGCTGACGTCGGGCCAGTCGTTCTTGGTAATCACCTTGCCGCCGGCGTAATACCTGGCGACAAACTGGTCGCCCATGCAAGGCAGGTGTTCGGTCGCCGCTTCGGCGTGCTGCAGCAGCCGTTGCACGTCCACCGCTTCAAATTCCACGGTAATGGACGATGTTGTCATCATATTTGTCATGGCCGGATTATCGCATTGCAGATGGTTTTGCAGCGCAGGATTCCGCGGGATGCAATAAAACACCGAATCCCTGCAGGCTGCGCGATGTCCTGCATTTATCCTGTATATAATGTGCGAAATGGAAAATCCCAACGAATTCGTACAATGGCTGCGCTCGGTCGCGCCCTATATCCACGCCTTCCGCGGCAAGACCTTTGTCGTCGCGTTCCCGGGTGAACTGGTCACCGCCGGCGCCTTGCCGGTGCTGGCGCAAGACCTGTCGCTGCTGCATGCGCTAGGCATCAAGGTGGTGATTGTGCACGGCTCCCGGCCCCAGGTCGAAGAACAGCTGGCGCTGCGCAATGTAGAAGCGCGCTTCCACAACGGTTTGCGGATCACCGACATCGCCGCGCTGGAGTGCGCCAAGGAAGCCGCCGGCGAACTGCGCCTGGATATCGAAGCCGCTTTCAGCCAGGGCTTGCCGAACACACCGATGGCGCATGCCGCGATCCGTATCATTTCTGGCAACTTTGTCACCGCCCGTCCGCTCGGCGTGATCGACGGCGCCGACCTGCAGCTGACCGGCGTGGTGCGCAAGATCGATTACGACACCATCCACCCGATCCTCAACGCCGGCGGCCTGGTGCTGCTGTCGCCGCTGGGTTTCTCGCCGACCGGCGAAGCGTTCAATCTGACCATGGAAGACGTGGCGGTGGCGGCGGCGATTTCGCTGCGCGCCGAAAAACTGATTTTCATCAGCGAAACGCCGTTGATGAAAGACGCCGGCGAGACCGAAATCCGCGAACTGTCGTCGCACCAGGCGCAAGCAGTGCTGGACAGCGGCTGCCTGCCGGCCGACTCGGCCTTCTACCTGCAGCACGCGATCAAGGCCTGTAACGCCGGCGTGCCGCGCGCCCATGTGGTGCCGTTCGCCACCGACGGTTCGGTCCTGCTGGAACTGTTCACCCACGATGGCGTGGGCACCATGATTTCCTACGAAAACCTGGAAAGTCTGCGCGAAGCCACGATTGAAGACGTGGGCGGCATCCTGAAGCTGATCGAGCCGCTGGAAAACGACGGCACCCTGGTCAAGCGCGGCCGCGAACTGATCGAACGCGAAATCCATTACTTCTCGGTAATCGAGCATGACGGCGTGATCTTCGGCTGCGCTGCCTTGTATCCCTTCCCGACCGAAAAAATGGCGGAAATGGCTTGCCTCACGGTCAATCCGGAAGTGCAGGCGCAGGGCGACGGCGAGCGCATCCTCAAGCACATGGAAAGCCGGGCCCGCGCTGCCGGTTTCACCAAGCTGTTCGTGCTGACCACCCGCACTTCGCACTGGTTCCTGCGGCGCGGCTTCGTCCACGCCACGGTCGACGACCTGCCCAAGGACCGCCAGCACATGTATAACTGGCAACGGAAATCGCTGGTGCTGATCAAGACCCTATAAAACCGGCGCCAGTCGAACCATCCCCTATTCAACTGATCTTACAAGCGGGCCTGTGGCAGCATGGCTCGCAATATCTACAAGGAAAAACCATGGCACGCACCATCCATTGCATCAAGCTGGACAAAGAAGCGGAAGGACTGGACTTCCCGCCGTACCCGGGCGAACTGGGCAAGCGCATCTATGAAAGCGTCTCGAAAGAAGCCTGGGCCGGCTGGCTCAAGCACCAGACCATGCTGGTCAACGAAAACCGCCTGAACCTGGCCGATGTACGGGCCCGCAAATACCTGGCGGCGCAGATGGAAAAGCATTTCTTCGGCGACGGCGCCGACGCCGCCACCGGCTACGTGCCGCCGACCGAATAAGCAGCCGCTTCAGAATATCTCTCCCCCCATCTACCTCTGTGGCAAAATAGGCAAGATTCGTTTGTCCGGAGGTAGCATCCCGTCGCGGCCCATGCGCTGTAGCCCCAAATCTGATTCAATGCCGATCCCTAGTGTCCTGAGTCGGGACACCAGCTGGATATGTGCGCTTTTTCGTCCGCTTTTTCGTCCATTCTTTTCTCCATAGATCGGAAATTTCATGCATCTATTCCGTAAACGTTCCTGGTCCAGCTGCTTGCTGTCCTGCCTGCTGGCTACCGCCTGCAGCGCCGCTTTCGTCGGCGCCGCGCAAGCAGCAACCGCATTGCCGGCCGGCGTCACCCAGGGGCCGTCGGCCGAAGGCATCACCGAATACCAGTTTGCCAACGGCTTCAAGGTCTTGCTGTTCCCCGATGCGTCCAAGCCCACGGTAACAGTCAACATGACTTACCTGGTCGGTTCGCGTTTCGAAAATTATGGCGAAACCGGCATGGCGCATCTGCTGGAACACCTGATGTTCAAGGGCACCCCTACCCACCCTGCGATCCCCAAGGATTTCAGCCAGCGCGGCATGCAATTCAACGGCACCACCAACGTCGACCGCACCAATTATTATGAAATCTTCCAGGCCGGCGACGACAACCTGAAATGGGCGATCGACATGGAAGCCGACCGCATGCTGCATTCCTTCATCGCCAGGAAAGACCTGGACAGTGAAATGACGGTGGTGCGCAACGAATACGAACAAGGTGAAAATTCGCCGTACGGCGTCCTGTTCAAGCGCCTGCAAGGCGTCGCTTACGACTGGCACAACTATGGCAAGCCGACCATCGGCAACCGCAGCGATATCGAAAACGTCAAGATAGAAAACCTGCAGGCCTTTTATCGCACCTACTACCAGCCTGACAATGCGGTGCTGCTGATCGCCGGAAAATTCGACCAGGCCAAGACCCTGGCCTGGGTCAGCCAGGCGTTCGGCAAGCTGCCCAAGCCGACCCGCAAGATGCGTGATTTCTGGACCGTGGAGCCGACCCAGGACGGCGAACGCAGCGTCACCGTGCGGCGCCAGGGCGATGTGCAGATCGTCGCCGTCGCCTACAAGATCCCGAGCGAGCTGCATCCCGACAGCGATGCCTTGTCCTATGCCGGCACCATCCTGGCCGACACGCCCAACGGGCGCCTGCACAAATCGCTGGTGGAAACCGGCAAAGCCACCGCCATATTCAACTATGAAATGACCGGCTATGCGCCGGGCCTGGAAATCATCGCGGCCGTGGTCAAGAAAGGCGAGCCGATCGAACCGGTGCGCCAGGCCCTGATCGAAGGCGTCGAGCAATTTGCCAAGACGCCGCCGACTCCTGAAGAAATGGAACGGGTGCGCCTGGACAACGCCAACAGCTTCGAAAAGCTGCTGAACGACCCGCAGAAAGTCGGCGTCGCCATGTCCGGCACCATCGCGCTGGGCGACTGGCGTCTGCTGTTCCTGGGCCGCGACCGTTCCAACAAGGTCACTTCGGCGCAAGTGGCGGCAGCCGCAGCGCACTACTTCACCCGCGATAACCGCACGGTCGGCCTGTTCCAGCCGGAAGACCAGCTGCAGCGCGCCGATGTTCCCGCCGCGCCAAGCCTGCCGGCGCTGTTCAAGGATTACAAGCCGCAGCAGGCAGTCGCCGACGGCGAAACGTTCGATCCGTCGCAAGCCAATATCGACGCCCGCACCCAGCGCTCGCAAGTGGGCGGCCTGAAGCTCGCGCTGCTGCCGAAGAAAACACGCGGCGAAACCGTTACGGTCAAGCTGAACCTGCAATGGGGCGATGAAAAAACCTTGTTCGGTAAAAAGACTGCTTCCGAATTGATGGATGCCATGCTGATGCGCGGCACCACCACGCTGAGCCGTGAGCAGCTGGCCGACGAATTTTCCAAGCTGAAGATGAGCGGCAGCCCGACCCAATTCCAGACCACGCGCAGCAACCTGCCGGCGGCCTTGAAACTGGTGGCCAGCGTGCTCAAGCAGCCGCGCCTGGATCCGGCCGAATACGAGCGCCTGCGCAAGGAAGCCCTGGTCGGCCTGGAAGCATCGCGCAACGAACCGAACACGCTGGCGGCGGAAGCCATCTCCCAGCACTTCAACAAATATCCGCAAGGCCACTGGCTGGCGGCGCAAACCGTGGACCAGCAGATCGCCGCGATCCAGGCCACCCCGCTGGCTGACGTCAGCGCCTTCCACCACGACTTCTACGGCGCTTCGCAAGGCGAGCTGGCGATCGTCGGCGATTTCGACGTCGCTGCCGTCACCAAGGTGATCCAGGAAGAATTCGGCAGCTGGAAAAGCGCAGCGCCTTACCAGCGTGTGATCCGCCAGAATTTCGACGTAGCGCCGCTGCAGAAAACCATCAACTCGCCGGACAAGGAAAACGGCTTTTACGTGGCGCGCCAGAACCTCGACATGCGCGACGACGACGCCGACTATCCGGCCATGATGGTAGCCAACTACCTGTTCGGCGGCGGCGGCTTGAAATCGCGCCTGATCGACCGCGTACGCCAGAAGGAAGGACTGTCCTACGGCATCGGCTCGTCGCTGGACATCAGCTCCGTCAGCCGCGCCGCCAGGTTCTCGGTGCAAGCCATCGCCGCGCCGCAAAACCTGGGCAAGGTCGACCTTGCAGTCAAGGAAGAACTGGCGCGCGCATTGAAGGACGGTTTCAGCGCCGAAGAACTGGCCCGCGCCAAATCCGGCATCCTGCAGGAAAACCAGAACGCCCGCGCCCAGGACAGCGCCCTCAGCGCCGGCTGGGCCAGGCTGCTTGACATCAACCGCACCTTCGCCTGGAGCAAGCAGGTGGAAGACAAGATCAGCGCCTTGACGGTGGAACAAGTCAATGCAGCCTTCCGCAAATACATCGACCCGGCCCGCGTTAGCGTGGTGATTGTGCGGGATGAAGCAAAGGCTAAAGCAAACGCTGCGGTGGCTGCCAAGCAGTAATATCCAGCAAGCCAAACAAAACCGCTGCCGTACTCGCAAACTTGACAGCGAGCACGGCAGCGGTTTTCCTTTTGAGCCCTCCCCCGCAAGCGCCTATTGAGTAGTGAGCGTTTTAGGTAGCGACGAAAGAAGATCGTGGAATGCCACAGTACGCACTCCGTAGCCCGTTAAATTAGGGTCAGAGTAATTTTCGCAAAAAACGCGAAAAAAAACTCCGACCCTAATTTAACTACGGATGCGGATGCAGCAGCGAGCGCTTGCGGGCGTAGCCGAAATAGACGACAAAGCCTATCGCCAGCCAGCACAGGAACGCAATCCAGGTCACCGCCTGCAGATGGAACATCAGGAACACGCAGAACCCGATCGCCGCCAGCGGCACAAACGGCACCCCGGGGCAGCGGAAAGCCCGTGGCAAATCGGGCCGCGTCCTGCGCAACACCAGCACCGCCACCGCAATCAGCGAAAACGCCATCAAGGTCCCGATATTGATCAGCTCCGCCAGGATGTTGAGTGGAATCAGCGCCGCGATGAACGCAAACACGATCCCCACCAGCCAGGTAGTAAATAACGGCGTAGCAAAACGCGGATGGATGCTCGACAATTTTTTCGGCAGCAAGCCATCGCGCGACATCGCAAACAGGATCCGCGTCTGTCCATAAGTCATCACCAGGATCACCGTAGTCATGCCGATGATCGCCCCCAGGTCAACGAACCCGGCCACCCAGTTCTCTCCCGCATACTGCAAAGCCAGCGACACCGGATGATCCACCCCCGCAAATTTCGCAAACGGCACGATGCCAGTCATGATCGCCGCCACCACCACATACAGCAAGGCGCAGATCCCCAGCGAAGCAATGATCCCGATAGGTAAGGCCCGCGCCGGATTCTTGACCTCCTCCGCCGCCGAAGTCACCGCATCGAACCCGATGAAAGCAAAGAACACGATCGCCGCCGCATTGAACACGCCGTTGTAGCCGAACGGCAGGTACGGTTGCCAGTTGGCCGGCTGCACATGGCCGGCGCCGACGGCGATGAACAGCAGCACCACCGCCACCTTGATGAACACCATGATGTTATTGGCGCGCGCCGATTCGCGGATGCCGATCGACAGCAAGCCGGTAATCACCAGCAGGATGCAGAACGCCGGCAGGTTGAACCAGGTAGTGACGCCAGGAACGGCGCCTGGCGCCGCAGTCAAGACCGCCGGCAAGGCAATCCCGAAGCCGGACAGCAGCGACTGCATGTAGCCCGACCAGCCGACCGACACCGCCGAAGTCGCCAGCCCGTATTCCAGCATCAGGTCCCAGCCGATGATCCAGGCCACGATTTCGCCCATGGTGGCATAGCTATAGGTATAGATCGAACCGGAGACCGGCACCGTCGACGAAAACTCGGCATAACACAGCGCGGCGAAACCGCAGGCGATCGCAGCCAGGATGAACGACAGCGACAGGCCGGGACCGGCCAGCAAGGCACCGCTGCCGGTCAGGACAAAAATGCCGGTGCCGACAATCGCGCCGACGCCCAGCAAAGTCAGGTCCAGCGCCCCCAGGCTGCGCTGCAGACCGGTATCGGTGCGGCTGGAATGGATCATCTTATCCAGATCTTTGGTACGGAATAAACTCATGCAACAACTTCCTTCGAAAACGATGAGGCCGCCTCCAATCAAGCGATGGCAGGCATTTCTCCACGGCAAACCGGGAAATGGTGAAAAAGGCAGGGATTATACTTGCTGGCGTCCGCCGGCCTGGAAAACCGCCCGGCGCGACTGTCGGTGCGCACTCCCTCTACCTTCCGATTCCCTCCGCTTCAGTTACCTTTCCGGCGCCCTTCACCAACCGCATATCGATAGCCGATTTATCGCCAGGCCAATATTTCGAGCTCAGAATCGAAAAAAAGCGACCAGTCCACTTATCAAAAAAACAGTGTGCATAATTTTAATAAAAATCAATATAAACAATACTTTAGGTTCATATGAAGCGCACCAAAATGAGACCACAAATTTATTAATGCAATACCAGTTAGATACAGATTGACAGCCACTTTTTGCGCTCTTACAGTGCCCTTAATTCGATATTTCCATATGGAAATACAGAAGATGACGGATGAGATGTCGTCTGTTTCCGGCAATCTGGCTCAGCGGCATTTGCAGTGGCTATAGCGTGGTTATAGCAGTGATGATTTTTAACAGCTTCGGTCTTGGTTCACATCGCATAACAAGTCTGTGCCTTCCGGCAGCTGGTCTTTCCATGCTGCCCGACCAACCTTCTCAGGAGAGAAAATTGAAACTGAAACTCATACAGGGCCTCATGCTTACCCTGGCCTGCAGCGCCATCATGACCGGCGCCGAAGCCAGCCCCCTGATAGCAGCGAGCGCGCAAGCAGCGTCGACGGTAACCTGTTATCCAGCCTGGGTCGCCAGCACTGCGTATACCGGCGGCGCCACGGTCAGCTACAACGGCGTCAACTACAAAGCCAACTGGTGGACCCAAGGGAACAATCCTTCCACCAACAACGGCGGCTCGGGCACCGGCCAGCCATGGACCATCGTCGAAACCTGCGGCGTCGTGACGCCGCCGCCTCCACCACCGCCACCACCGCCTCCTCCTCCAGGCGGCGGCACCACACCGGCCGGCTTCGTTTTCAGTCCATACAAAGATGGCAACATCAACCTGAACTGGAATACCTACGCCATGAGCACCGCGGTCACCGGCACCACGCAGACCGTGCTGAGCGCCATGCCAGCCAAGCTCACCACCCTGACCTGGGCCTTTGCGACCGGCGCCTGCGGTAGCGAAAACTGGGGCGGCGTATCGGCATCGGCCTTCGCTGCAGCCAACGTGCAAGCGTTCGTCAACGCCGGCAAGAAATACATTGTTTCCACCGGCGGCGCAGCAGGTTCCTTCACTTGCGGCAACGATGCAGACTTCAAGAAATTCATCCAGACCTATTATTCGGCCAACCTGGTCGGCATAGATTTCGATATTGAAGCCGGTCAAAGCACTGCTGACATCAACAACCTGGTGCTGCGCGTGAAAAACGCACAAGCGACTTATCCGAACCTGCGTTTCAGCTTCACGCTGGCGACGCTGGGCGGCCATGTAACGCCTAGCCTCGGCTACTACGGCGTGCAAGTGATGCAAGCGATCCAGGCTTACGGCTTGACCAACTACACCATCAACCTGATGGCGATGGACTACGGCAGCTCGGCCGGCGGCAACTGCATGCTCAACAGCAGCGGCGGCTGCGACATGGGCGCCTCGGCGGCGCAATCGGCAATCGAACTGCATAACCAGTATGGCGTGCCGTACAAGCAGATCGAAGTGACGCCGATGATTGGCGGCAACGACACGACCGATGAGACTTTCTCTATCGCCGATGTCACGACGCTGGTCAATTTCGCACAGCAAAACGGCCTGGGCGGCATCCACTACTGGTCCTTCGATCGCGACCGCGATTGCGCGCCAGGCTCGGCCTCGCCTACCTGCAATACTTATGGCCAGGCAGGCACACTGGGCTTCACCAACGCCTTCATCTCGAAACTGGGACTGTAAGACAAAAGGCCGGCATCAGCCGGCGTCAAATAAAAAGCCCCGCTCAGATCTGAGCGGGGCTTTTTTCAACCTCAATCGATGGCGGCGCTTGCGCTCACCGCCTCCGTATATCAACCGCGCTTGACCCAGCTTACCTTGCCTTTGGCGATGCCCAGCGTGCGCCGGTCTTCCCAATAGTCCATGGTGCCCATGAACTGCTCGCCGTCGCGCTCGCCAATGCGCCAGCGGCAGCCGGCCAGCAGCGCCGTTGCCTCGCTCTCGGTTTTGCCGACGAGCGCACTGTCTTCCAGCTTGTCCGCCTTGCAGCCTTGCGCCGATCCCGGTGTTCCTTGCGGTCCCGGTGCAGCCGCCGGCGCCGAGCCTGAATCGGCGGCGCAGCCGGCCAGCGTCACGCTCAATACCGCCGCTGCTGTCATGTAGCTGATGTTTTGGTTGGTCATTGTCTTGGATTCCTTTCAAGGATAGGCCGCGTCGGGCTTGCGGTGATGCGATCACCCTGCCCTTGCGATTCTACTATGCAGCCAGGCAGCTGCCAACGGCAGCATCTGGTGAGCACTGGTGCCCACCCTACGGCTTGAGCAGGTCTGTCGCCACTTTATCCAGCAATACCGCATCGCGGTCCGCCGACAGCTGCCAGAACATGGCGCCGGCCAGGCCCTTCTGCTTCAGGTATCTGATCTTGTAGTCCAGCGATTCGACATCGTCGTAGCTGACGAATTCGCCGGTATCCGGATTGAACAGGTAGGGTACTTTGGCGGCATCGTTCCAATAACGGGTGAAGCCATTGCGATTGACCAGCGTGGCGCTGATGTCGGCGAAATCCAGCTCGCCAGGCTCGACGCCGCCGCGGCCCTTGCCGTTGCAATCCTGGTGCTGTCCGTGCAGCTGCGCGCCGCATTGTTTCCAGCTATAGCCATAGAACGGCATGCCCAGCACCAGCTTGGCGGCCGGAATGCCGGCCTGCAAAGCCATCTCGACCGTGCTGCTGACATTGAATTTGGGATTGGCGTCCGGCCGCGCCAAGGCCGGATCGTTGTACAAGGGCGCGACGTGGCCGGCGAACTTGCTCCATGAACCGCTGAAATCGTAGGTCATGATGTTGACCCAGTCGAGGATCGCAGCGACCTTGGCCATTTCGGTGTTCTGGAAAAATCCCTGGTTATTGCCGATTGCAGCAGTCAGCAGGTAGCTGCGGTGTTCCTGTTTGCCGGCGTTGTCGAGGCGCTCGCGCAGCGCTTGCAGCAGCAGCGTGTAATTCTGCTTGTCTTCGGGACGCATGATGTTCGCCGCATCGCCGCCGGCTACCGGGAATTCCCAGTCGATGTCGACGCCGTCGAAACCGTTTTTGCGCAGGAAGGCGACCGCGCTATCGGCGAATTTCCGGCGCGACTGCGGCGTCAGCGCCACATCCGAAAACTCCTTGGAGCCGGCCCAGCCGCCCACCGAGATCAGGGTCTTCAGCTTGGGAGAGCGGCTTTTGAGGCCGCGCAGCACGATGTAATCACGTGCGCTCTGGTCGGTGCCGGAGGACTGGTCGGCGACGATTTCGCCATCTTTGATCAGCGCGAATGCATAATTCAGGTGGGTCATCTTGCTGGCGTCTATGTCCGCCGCGGAGTATTGGCGCTGCTGTGAGGGCAGGTAGTAAGCAACTACTTTATAGGGCGCCGCCATGGCCACGGCAGGCAACAGCGCTGCAAGCAGCATCGGTAACCGCATCAGTTTCATCACGTATCTCTCTTATCTTAAAAATCGCAGTTGGACGGCAACGGCGGCTCCATGGCTGCCACCGTATCCACATGATGTACGCCGGTACGACGGTAAGCCCGACCGCCGCGTCGACCTGCGCCGGCGACAGCAGCTGGTCCTTGGCGTGCATTACCCAGGCCAGGTCCTGTTCGTAGCGCCGCTCCACCCTGGTGTCCGGCAGCACTCCGCTGGGTGAAAACCACAAATTGAAATTGATCGACATCGGCTGCGCCGGGTAATTGCGGCCGCCGTGTTCATCCAGCTGCACGCCGTCCAGGAAGTAGCGGATCTTGCCGCCGCCCACCTGCATCAGCACGGTATGCCAGCCGCCCAGCGCGCGCTGTTCCTCGTGCACCTGGTTGAATGCGTTCCAGGGTTCCATCTGCACCGTTTGCCAGGACACGCTGTACAGCCTGCTGTGCGGATTGCCCCAGCCGCCGTTGGGCAGGTATTCCCAGTCGAGTTCGCTGTATTGCGGATCGAAATCGTGCTTGAGCGGGCTGGAGGTGTAAAAGGATTCGACCACCAGATCGCCGCCGGGCCCCGTCACCGGCGCATCGCTGAAGCGTATGCGGGCGGCGTAAGTCCCTTCGAAATATTTACGCTGATGGCAAAGCTGGGCCTGGAAAGTGCCTTCAGGCCGGCCGTCGGTGCTGGCATTCAGGCGCAACAGCCGCTGGCCGCCGGCTTGCGGGTCGTCGACCAGGCTGATGGTGCCCGGCCCCCACTGCCCGCGCTCGATGCCGGGATGGCCTTGCTGGTCGCGGATCTTCCAGCCGCCAGCGGCCAGGGCGGCGGTATCTGCGTAGTGAAAGTCGTCGAAAAAAATGCCGGTAGCGGCAGCTGCTGCGTCGGCCGCCAGCAGCAGCGACGCCAGCACCAGCAGGCGTTGAGGAAAATATCTCATCGCGTTCAGACCGCGGCCGGCTGGGCTGCTGCCTCGGCGGCCTGCTCGTGGCGTCCGATCGGCACTATGCGCGACAGCAGCAAGACCGGGATCGCGGAAACCAGCACCCACAGGAAAAAATGCTGGTAGCCGAGCGCGCCCTGGACCGCGCCGCTGACCATCTTGAACAGCACGTAGCCCAGCTGCATGATGCCGGTGCCGAGCGCGTAATGCGCCATCTGGTATTTGCCCACCGCGACCTCCTGCATGATGAACAGGATCAGGCCGACAAAACCAAAACCGTAGCCGAACATTTCCAGGCTCAGGGCGGCGCCGATCACGCCCAGGCTGCTCGGCATGGCGGTGCTCAGGAAAAAATAAGCGAGGTTCGGCAGGTTCATCGCCAGAATCAAGAAAAACATGCTGCGCCGCAGGCCGCGCCAGGCCGTGAAATAACCGCCCAGCAGGCTGCCTGCAATGAACGCCACGGTAGCCAGGGTGCCGTACACGGCGCCGACTTCGGCCGTCGCCAGCCCCAGCCCGCCTTCAACCCGCGCGGCGCGCAGGAACAGCGGGCCGATGGTGGTGATCTGCCCTTCGCCCGCGCGGAACAGGATGATGAAAGCAATCGCCAGCCAGATGCCCGGTTTCTGGAAAAAATCGATGATGACGTCGCGCAGGGTTAGCCAGACCCCCCTCATCGCACCCTTGCCACCGGTCGGACGAGCTACATTGCGGCCGGCCGGCAAAGCCCAGAAATGATAGATCGCCAGCAGCACCATGCTCGCTCCCAGCATGCCGAAGATCAGGCTCCAGGCTTGCGCCACCGCCATGCGCTTCTCGAAATAGCCGGCCAGCACCACCAGCCCGCCCAGCGAGAAAAATCGCGCGACATTATAGAAGCCGCCCTGCCAGCCAGCGTAGGTTGCCTGCTGGGTCGCACTGAGGCTGGCGATATACAAGCCGTCGGCAGCGATGTCATGGGTGGCCGAAGCAATCGCCACCAGTCCCAGCAAGGCGATGCTGACCGCAAAATAATCCGGCAGGTGCAGCGCCAGCGCTACCAGCCCGAGACTGGCGCCGCCCAGGAACTGGAACAGCAGCACGATCGATTTCTTGCTGCGCGCCGCTTCCAGGAACGGACTCCAGAGCGGCTTGAAGACCCAGACGAAACCGAGCATGCCGGTCCACAGCGCAATCCGGTCGTTGGCCATGCCCATGCTCTTGTACATCAGGCCGGCGATGGTCGCCACCACAAAATAGGGCAGCCCCTCGGCGAAGTACAGCGTCGGCACCCAGAGTGCGGGATGGTGCTCGGTTTTTTCCTGGATGCTCATGTCAGTTGCCGCTGTGGGCGCAGTGGGTCAACGTTGCTGGTTACCGGCACCGGCATCTTGCCGCGCGCTTCGAGGGTTCCGCCCAGCCAGTCGGCGACAGCCTCCAGCGCCGCTGCGGCAAAACCGTAAGTGACCAGGGCCGGCGCCGCGATATCCAGTATCTGGAACGGATTCCACAGCACCAGGTGCAGATCGGGGCGCCAGGTCTTCCTGGCTTTTTCGCCGTAGCGCAAACGCGTGGTCGAAGCCAAGATCAGCGTCCTGCCGTCAGCCGGCAGCGAGGCCCAGTCAAATTTGTCTTCGTCGTCGAAAGTCACCAGTTCGACATCGTAGCGGCGCGCCAGCAAGGCGGACACCACCTCGGCCGGCAAACCGGCTTCAGCGACGCCATCGCCGGCAGCGTCGGCGCAAGCGACCAGGCGGATTCTTGCGCCGTTGGCTAAACGCTGCGGCTGTCCTGCTACTGTCAGGCCGCGGCGCCAGGCGTCAACCATCAGCAATTCATCGGCAGATTCTGTGAGATAAGCCCCCGCCGCACAGGGATAAGCGGTAGCCAGGCTGTCCAGCCGCGCCAGCCGGGCGGCGACCGCGGTGCTGCCAAGATCGCCATGCTCATCAGCGGTAGCCAATGCCATCGTCAGGGACACCAGGGTTTCTTCTTGCGTGCCGCGATTGCCCAGCGCCATGACCATGTCGGCGCCGGCAGCCAAGGCTCGCACCGCCGCATTGCCGACGCCGTAGCGGCCGGCGATCGCGTGCATGTCCATGCCGTCGGTAATGATGACGCCGCGGTAATCCCATTCGCCGCGCAGCAGGTCGGTCAGGATTTTGCGCGACAGGGTCGCCGGATATTCAGGGTCCAGCGCCGGGTAGACGATGTGGGCGCTCATCATGGCCGGCGCCCTTCGCGCCGCCTTGAACGGCGCCAGCTCCAGCGCATCCAGCGCGCTGCGCGGCTTGGTTACCGTTGGCAAGTCGCGGTGCGAATCGACATGGGTGTCGCCATGCCCGGGGAAATGCTTGACGCAGCACGCCACGCCCTGCTCCAGGCTGCCCTCCATCCAGGCCAGCGCCAGTTCGGTGGCGCGCTGCGGATCGGAACCGAAGGAGCGTTCGCCGATGACCGGATTGGCAGGATTATTGTTGAGATCCAGCACCGGCGCAAAATTCCAGTTGAAACCGAGCGACTTGATGCCGCGCGCGACCGCGGCGCCGACAGATCGCGCCAGCGCTACATCGTCGACCGCTCCCAGGGCCATCGCCGCCGGCGGCGCCGGCAGCCAGGTAGCGCGCACCACGGCGCCGCCTTCCTGGTCGATGCCGATCAAGGCATTCGGTCCCATCACCGCACGCAGGTCGGCGGTCAGCTTGGCCAGCTGTTCTGGGTTCACCATGTTCTGGCGGAACAGGCAGACCGCGCGGATATGGTTGTCGCGCAAGAACTGCGCTGTGTCCTCGTCCAGCACCGTGCCCGGCATGCGGATCATGATCAGCTGCCCGGCGACGCGGCGCGCCGCGCTCAGTTTGCCCTGGGAATCTGGTTTGCTATCGGTGCTACTCGCGGTGCTACTCACGCTGCTACTCATATTGCTGCTCCATCTGTTCGGGGCTATTTCAATCGATTAAATTCAATCGATTAATTGGTCTTGGTCACTTTGCTCAGATGGCGCGGACGGTCCGGATCCAGTCCGCGGGCGATGGACAGGTTGGCGGCCATGACATAGAAGGCCTGGATCGCCACGATCGGGTCCAGGTCCGGCGTCGGCGCCAGCGGCAAGGTGAGGTCGCGTTCGCTCACATCGGCCGGCGCTGCCAGCAATACACGCGCGCCGCGTCCGCGCATTTCTTCGGCCAGCTTGACCAGGCCGGCCTGGGTCGGCCCGCGCGTCGCAAAAATCAGCAAAGGGTAACCTTCGTTGATCAAGGCCATCGGACCGTGCTTGATCTCGGCGCCGCTGAATGCTTCGGCTTGCAGCACCGAGGTTTCCTTGAATTTGAGGGCCGCTTCGAGCGCCACCGGAAAACTGGTGCCGCGCCCGACCACCATGATGCGCGAGGCCGGCGCCAGGACTTCGATGGCGGCCGACCAGTCGGTTTCGGTTGCCAGCTGCAGCGCAGCCGGCAAGGCTTCGATCTGCGCCAGGAACTCGGCATCGCCTTGCCAGTGCGCCACCAGGCGCGCGGCCGCTGTCAGGCTGGTGATGAAACTCTTGGTGGCGGCAACACTCAGCTCCGGGCCGGCATGCAGCGGCAAGCTCCATTCCGCGCTGTGGGCCAATGGCGAAGCCGCATCGTTGACCAGGGCCACGGTGGTGGCGCCGCCTTCGCGGAAATAACGGATAGGCTCAATCACGTCCGGGCTCTGGCCCGACTGTGAAATTGCAATGGCCAGCGCATCGCGGGTCAGCAGCGGCGACTTGTACAGCGTCACCAGCGACATCGGCAGCGAGGCCACGATGCGGCCCAGGCGCGCCATGATCAGGTAGGCGCAATAGTTGGCGGCATGGTCGGAACTGCCGCGGGCGACAGTCAGCACATTGGCCGGCTGCGCGCTGCGCAGCCGGGCGCCGAGCGCCGCATAACTGTCGGTGTCGCGCTGCAACTGCAAGGCTACGTGTTCAGCCGCGGAACAGGCTTCCTGCAACATGAGCGAACTAAACTTCTGTGAGATCAATGCTTTCCCCTTCTACATATACAGCGGTTAAATTGAGTTGCCGGTCCAGCACCACCAGGTCGGCATGGCAGCCGCTCGCCAGCCGGCCGCGCTGCGCCAGGCCGAGATGGT
The DNA here is from genome assembly GCF_001584145.1 of Collimonas fungivorans. NCBI lineage: Bacteria > Pseudomonadati > Pseudomonadota > Betaproteobacteria > Burkholderiales > Oxalobacteraceae > Collimonas > Collimonas fungivorans. Next base: position 3,975,213 of record NZ_CP013232.1, read on the forward strand.
CGGCGGCATAAGTCGATACCCGGTGCGATGCATCGTCCAGGCTCAGCCCGAGTCCGACCAGGTTGCGCAGGGCCTGGTCCATGGTCAACGTGCTGCCGGCCAGGGTGCCGTCGGCCAGCCGCACGCCGCCCATGCATTTGTGGACTTGCTGGCGGCCCAGCATGTAATCGCCGTCCGGCATGCCGGTGGCGGCGGTTGAATCGGTCACGCAATACAGCCGGGGGATAGCGCGCAAGGCAGTCTTGATCGCGCCCGGATGGACATGCAGCAGGTCGGGAATCAGCTCCGAATAGCGGGCGTGCGCCAGCGCCGCGCCGACCATGCCAGGCGCGCGCGCCTGGAAGCCGGTCATGGCGTTGAACAAGTGGGTGAAGCCGGACGCGCCGTGCTCCAATGCTTGCACGCCGTCTTCGTAACTGCCCAGGGTATGGCCGATCTGTACCCGCATGCCGGATTCGCTGAGCGTGCGCACTACTTCCAGATGGCCGGCGATTTCAGGTGCAACGGTGATCAGTTTCACCGGCGCCATGGCGCTCAGGCGCGCCACTTTCTGCAAGGTCGCTTCCTGGGCGAAATCCGGCTGGGCGCCGAGTTTTCCAGGATTGATATACGGTCCTTCGAGGTGCACGCCGAGCACTCGCGCGGTGCCGCTACGGCGCTGGCGGCAGGCATGGCCGCAGGCTTCCAGCGCCTGCTCCAGGTCGCTCGCCGGCGAAGTCATGGTGGTGGCCAGCATGCTGGTGGTGCCGTGCCGGGCGTGGATGGCGGAGATGACATACACCGCGTCGCCGCCGTCCATGATGTCTTTGCCGCCGCCGCCGTGCACATGTAAATCGATGAATCCAGGCAGGATGTAAGGATCGTCGTTGTGCTCGGGATCGACCTCGGCGCCGTCAATCGCGGTGATATGGCCGTCGAAGCGCAGGACGCCGCTGATCCAGCCTTGCGGCGTCAATATGTTTCCCTTGAGCTCGCCCTTGAAATTCTCGCCTGGACTGCCTGAGTTGCCTGAATAGCCGCCCGCCTGGCCTTGACTCGTCATCGACGCAACTCCGCCACAAAGTCGTAGTAGTCGCTGCGGCAATAGGAATGCGACAGCTCGATCGCCGTGCCGTTTTCCAGGTAACCGACGCGCGTGATGTGCAGCATCGCGGCGCCGGTCTTGATATCGGCCAGCTTGGCCTGGTCGGCGCTGGCGTTGATGGCGCGGATGTGCTGCAACGCCCGCACCGGCGCCACGCCGAGCGTCTCCAGGTGGACGTACAGCGAATCCGTCACCGCTTTCGGATCCGGCAGGTAGTGCGCCGGGATGGTGGTGGTTTCGATCGCCATCACCACATCGTCCGCGGTGCGCAGGCGCTTCAGGCGCGACACCACCGTGTTGGGCGACAGGCCCAGCGCCAGGATTTCCTCGGCCACCGCAATCCCGGTTTCGCGCAGCAGCCATTGCGAACCTGGCCGGAAACCTCGCTGGCGCAGCTCTTCGCTGAAGTTGGTCAGGCGCGACAGCGGCTGCTCCAGCTTGGGCGTGATGTAAGTGCCGGAACCGCGCTTGCGGATCAGCATGCCGCGCTCGCACAATACGTCGATCGCCTTGCGCGCGGTGACCCGGGATATTTCGAGCGAATCGGCCAGGATGCGCTCGGACGGCAAGGCCTCGTCCGGTTGCCAGACGCCGCTGTTGATCTGTTCTGAAAGCCGGTTCACCAGCTGCAGGTATAAAGGCGTGTCGCTAGCGGCATCTGGCTTGAGTTTCTCTATCTGGGCTAGCATGTTTTTTTCCCTTTTAATCTTTCATCGATCAAACGCAGGGCGCCCGCTGCCGCATCTGCATGCGGCTTGACGACCAGCGCCAGCAACGGTGCGGGCAGGTACTCTCTTAAATGCGCGGCGAGGCCGCCGCACAGTGCAACCGGCAGTTGCCCCGAAGGGTCAAGCGCAGCAGCAATCCTGGCGACTTCCTGGCCTGCCTCCAGCATGATCTGGCGCGCCGCCGGGTCGCGCTCGGCGTGGGTCACCACGATCGGCGCCAGCTGAGCGTAACTGGTCTGGCTGGCGCCGGCCAGCCAGGCGAACATGCTGTCGCGATGGCTATCGAAATGGGTAGCGCAGCTGCGTTCGCAAAAATGGATCAGGGCACGCGCAAAATCGCTGCCCGGCGCCCTGCCGTCCAGCACCTGCTGGACGTGTGTGACGGCGCGCATGCCGAGCCAGGCGCCGCCTGCTTCATCGCTGGCGGGGAAACCCCAGCCGCCGACCTCGCGCCGCTTGCCGTCCGCCGTCAGCACTTCGCCGACGCTGCCGGTACCGATGGCGATGATGACGCCGGGCCGCCCCTGATGGGCGCCGACCAGGGTGGTGAAGGCATCGGTTTCCAGCACGGCATCGCCGAAACCCGGGTTCCTTGCAGAGAAATCGGCCGCCCACTGCTTGTTGTTGACGCCCGCCAATCCCAGGCCGATGGCCATTTTTTCCAGCGCCGGGCGCACCAGCCCGGCGCTGGAAAATGCTGCGTTGAGCGTTTCCAGCACCGCCGACCAGGCTTGTTCGACGCCGTGCATCAATCCCGATGGGCCGCCGTGGCCAAGCGCCAGCAGCTGACTTCCAGACGAACCGTCAAACGGTCCCCCGCCATGTGACGCGTCATTGCGCGCGCCGCTTGCAGCGCGCACAACGCGCACGCGGGTGCCGGTTCCACCGCCATCGACGCCGATCAGGTATTCAATCATGTTGTTGCATCCATCGCTTTCATCTGCCACTGGCATTGTTCTTATTAGCGGAAACAAACTGGATTTACTGTATGGGGACAGAAAGCGGCTGTCAATCGGTCTTTAAGTGGTATCGGCAAAACCACAAGAAACACCTTTCAGCGAGGCCTTTTCTGATTAAAAAGATACGGTTTCCTACTCCATGAACTGCTCATTGCCGACGATGCCGATCTTGGTGACGCCCAGCCGCTGCGCCGACGCCATCACGGCAGCCACCGACTTGTACTCCACCAGCTTGTTCGGCCGCAGGTGCACTTCATCGATATTGCCGCCGGCAACCACCGTTTTCAGGCGGTCTTCCAGTTCCGCGCGGTTCGCCATCGGCGTACCGTTCCACATCACTGTGCCGGTCGGATCGATATCCACCGTGTCGACCACCGGCAAGGCCAGTGGCGGCGGCGGATTACCGGTCGGCATGTTCAGCTTGATCGCATGATTCTGGATCGGAATCGTGATGATCAGCATGATGATCAGCACCAGCATGACGTCGATCAGCGGCGTCATGTTCATTTCCATCATCGGTTCCGGATCGTTGGCGTTGCCGCCGGAAGAACCTACATTCATACCCATTCAAATACTCCTAATGTTTCGAACGTCCTGCCTAATCAGTTGGGGACAGAGTAATTCGTCGCCCTCCGGCGCCTCTTAAACTCTGTCCCGCAAATGGTATGGCTTAATTCCGCGCAGGCGGTTCGGTAATAAAACCGATCTTGGCGATACCCGCCCGTTGCGCCGTCAGGATCACCTTGCCAATATATTCGTACTTGGTTTGCTGATCGCCGCGGATATGCAGTTCCGGTTGCGGCACGATGACCGCCACTTCCTTCAGCTTGGCCAGCAAGGTCGTGGTGTTCGGCACCAGTTGCTCGTTCCAGAACATGTCGCCTTGCTTATTGACCGCCAGGTTGATGTTCTCCGGCTTGGTTTTATAAGGTTCGTCGAATTCGTTCGGCAGCTTCACTGGAATCGTATGCGTCACCACCGGAATCGTGATCAGGAAGATGATCAGCAAGACCAACATGACGTCGACCAGCGGCGTCGTGTTGATCGTGCCGATCACTTCGTCTTCATCCCCATCGGGAGAGCCGAGTGACATCGCCATGATCAGCCAACCTTTTTATTGATATGGGCGACCTGGACCGCCGAGCTCGAGGACATCACGCCGCTCAGCAGGACCGAGTGCAGGTCGGCGCTGAACGAACGGATTTCTTCCATGGCGCTCTTGTTGCGGCGAACCAGCCAGTTGTAACCCAGAACCGCAGGCACAGCCACTGCCAGACCGATCGCGGTCATGATCAGCGCTTCACCGACCGGACCGGCAACCTTGTCGATCGAGGCCTGGCCGGCGATACCGATCGCTGTCAGCGCATGGTAAATACCCCAGACGGTACCGAACAGACCGACGAACGGTGCGGTCGAACCGACTGTTGCCAAAAATGCCAGGCCGTCTTGCAGGCGGCTTTGGACTTTTTCCACCGAACGCTGGATCGACATGGTGACCCAGGTGTTCAGGTCGATCTGTTCCAGCAAGGCGCCGTCATGGTGCTGGGTCGAGTTCACGCCGTTTTGGGCGATGAAACGGTAAGCGCTGTTTGGCTTGAGGCCGGAGACGCCTGCCTCAACGCTAGCGGCTTTCCAGAATGTCTTTTGTGCATTTTTTGCCTGGCCCATCAGTTTCACCTGCTCGATCAGCTTGGTGATGATGATGTACCAGCTACCCATCGACATCAGCACCAGGATGATCAGGGTGCCGCGGGCGACGAAGTCGCCGCCTTTCCACAGGGCGTCCAGGCCGTATGGATTATCAACGGTTTCCTTGGCTGCCGGCTGTGGCGGCGGAGTTGGGGTATCTGCCAGCGATGCTGCTGCAGTGTCGGCCGCTTTCGGCGCATCTGCGGCTGCTGGAGCTGGAGCCGACGCTGCGGCAGCCGATGCTGCGGCAGCCGACGCTGCGGCTGGTGTTTGGGCTACTGCCAGCGGCGCCAAGATCGTCGCGGCGGAGATCATCAGGGCGGTGACAAGGGCGGACAGGCGGTTACGAGTGATAGACATGCTGATGCTCCAAATTTTAGAAAGTAGATTGCCGCAATCGCGGCGTATTGGTTGGGTTGCGCCGATCTGCGCCTACTCGAGCTTCCAGACATACTGCATCCTGGTCGACGACTGAACCGCTTTGCCGTCGGCCATGGCAGGAGTGAAATGGCACAAGCTCCACGCTTTTACCGTGGCCCGGTCCAGGTCCTTGAAACCGCTGCTTTTTTCAACGGCGGAATCCAGCACGTTGCCGTCGGCGCCGATGGTCAGCTTGACGGTCACCATGCCCTCTTCTTCGTTACGCAAGGACGATCTCGGGTATTCCGGCTTGTCGCAATTGCCTGCAATCTTGGCGCTGGTGTGCGCGGGTCCTGCTTCGCCGGTGGCCGATGGCTGCGCCACGGAAGTCGGCAGGTCGTTGCTCGGCGGCTTGACGTTGGTTACCGCGGCAATCACGTTATCCTGTGGCGGCGGCGTTACTTTTACCTCTGGTGGAGGAACGAATGGCGGTGGCGGCGCGACCGATTTTGGCGGCGGCGGCACCGGCTTGTCCGGCGGCGGCGGTGGCGGCGGCTTGAACTCGTCGATGATCTTGGTTTCTACCGGCTCCTGGATCACCTCCACTACCTTGCGCGCCAGTCCGGTAAGCAGCGCATAAACGATAAGGACATGCAGAACAACAACCACGCTGATGCCAACTACATTATTGGAGGGATTTTTCCCATCCTGCGTGAAATCCATACAACGACTCCTGTTTGTGCGCCTGATTTACGGCAATCTCGGTGTTGACCATGCCGTCCGCCTGGCGCCTGATCTGTTGCCGGCCTGATCCGGGCGATCTGCCTGCATATCGTCAGTTTCATCTGCATCGGTAAAAAAACCGGAGAGCGTCTTGCATCCAAGCGCGTCACAACAACATCCGGTCATCTGCGCTCTCACGGCGAAATCAACGTCAACTCTCACTTCGATCTGAAACCGCCGGCATGCCGCTGTGGACGGCGGCATGCCGGCTTCTCGCTGCTAGAACTTCAGATGCGCATTCAGGTAGAACTGCCGGCCGTTCTTGTAGAACGCACGCGGCTGGTCTTCATTGAGCGCGTAGTACTTCAAGGTCGGGTTGTTCAGGTTCTGTGCATCCAGCGTGAAGGACAGCTGTTCGCTGTACTTGTAGCCCAATGACATCGCCAGGGTGCCGACGGCGTCTTGATAGAACGCCGTGCTGCGATCCAGGCCGCTGTAGAACGCGCTGCGGTAGTTGTACGAAATACGCGCATTGAAACGTTCATCTTCGTAATAAGCCGTCAGGTTGGCGGTACGCTTCGAGGCGCCGACCAGGGGACCATTGGTAGAGTCATAGGCGTTGATGAAAGTGGCGTTGGTGGCGAAACCGAAGTTTTTACCCAGCGGCATTTCATAAGCCAGTTCGATACCGTTCACCGTGCCGCTGGTATTGATCGGCACTGTCAGCTGGTAATCCGCCATGTAGTTGGCAGGATGGTCAGGCGTGCTGGTGACATAGCTCCTGGTGACCGTGCCCAGGCCGACATAGCTGGTCAGGTTCATGTTGAAGATACTGGCGGACACCAGGGAACGCGGAGCGAAATACCATTCCAGCGAAACATCGAAGTTATTCGATGTGATTGGCTTCAGGTCAGGATTGCCGCCGGTGCCGGAACCGATTGAACCGAATTGCGCCGGTGGCGACAACGATACCTGGCCAGCCAGCGCCGAGTAATCCGGACGGGTCATGGTCTTGGACGCGGCGAAGCGGGCAATCACATCCTTGCTCAAGTCGAACTTCAGGTTCATGCTCGGCAACACGTCGACGTAGCTGTTGTCGTCGTGCTGCCTGACGAACGGACCGAAAGCAGAGGTCGTGATGGCACCCGGCGCGGTAGCCGGCGCGGCGACGTTGGAGATGACGCTCTCCTTGGTCTGGACCACGCGCAAGCCGACATTCCCGCTCCAGCGGTCACCCTCAAGATTGGCCTGCAGGTAACCGGCCGTATTCTTTTCCTTGACCGAAAACTCGGAATTCCAGTCTTCACGCGTGACCGGATCGCGGTTGGTGAAGGCGTTGTACGCTGCCAGCTGGCCCGGCGAGTAATACCAGACGTTGGTCGGGAAACCGCTGCCGAGGCCGCTGCCGAAATTGCCCGGGAAATTCTGATAACCCTGCGGGAAATTGGCGGGATCCTGGGCTGCAGCTGTCGGACCTTGGCCGATCACGCCTTCGGAACTGCGTTTGTGGTCGTTATAGCGCAAACCAAACTGCAGCGTCTTCAAGGTACCCCAGTCAGTGGAATACTCGCCGTCAACCTGTGCCCAGTTTTCCTTGTCCTTGACGTTGATGTTCTGGTCGCCGAAGATCCAGCCGAACGTTGTGCTTGGGCCGGCAGGGCTGGCATTATTGGTTGCGCCCAGGTTCCAGTTGGCAGCCGTGCCTGTTCCGTTCAATTGATAACCTGCGCCTGCACCGACGCCGACATTCCATTCCGCTACGTTCTGGGTCGGTGTTTTCCCTTCGCCGGACGAGGTGCCCAGCTTGGTGGTGAAGGTCAGCGAATCGCTTGCACGCCACTTGGTGCCGAGCTCGACGAAGTTGGCGCTGGCGCTTTCGTCCGGACGTGAAATCTGGTCGTAGACGCCGTAGTTGGTGCCCGCTACAGGGGCAAAAGTAGCCGATGTCAGCGTATTGTTTTTCACCGTGTAGCCAGGATTCGGCGATTGACCCGCGCCGGCGTTGATGACTTGCGCACCCCAGAATTCATAACTGCGGTTGTAGTTGGCCGCCTTCATTTCCGAAGTGAAGGCGTTGACGTCGAACGAGAAGTCGTTGCTCACCTTGAACTGGGCATCGATCAAACCGCCGGTGCGCTTGCGCTGCTGCTCAAACAAGGCGGAGTTGATCAGGTTGGGCGCATATACGCCGGCCAGGTCCGGATGCGCGAGAGCGATCTTGCTGCCCGGAGCGATCTGGGTGTAGCCCAGGATTTCCTGCCCTTGCCGTTGCAGATGGCGCTCTTCCGAAAACGCCTGCACCAGGATGCCGAAGGTGTTGGCTTCGTTTTTCCAGTTCACCAGCGCGCTGATTTGCGGATCGGTCTTGCCCGGCAAATCGGCATACACCGCGCCCAGGGTTGCTTCTGCCGTAAATTGTTTCTTGAACTCCAGCGGCTTGCGGGTAATGATGTCGACCGAACCGGCGACTCCGCCTTCCACCAGGTTGGCCTGGGAGCTCTTGTGCACCACTACCGACCCCACCAGTTCGGAAGGCAGCAGCGTATAGCTGACGCTGCGGCCGACTGTTCCCGATTGGTCCAGCACGAACCAGTCGCCGGATGCCACGTTGTGGCCGTTGATCAGCGTCTGCGTCAGGCTCGGGCTGGTGCCGCGCATGCTGACCCGGTCGGCTTCATCGAAACCGCCTTCGGTGGCGCCGGCGTTACCGATGGTGACGCCCGGCACGCGCGACAGCGAATCGGCAACGTTCTTGTCCGGCATCTTGCCGATGTCTTCGGCGGTGATGACTTCCACGTGCGAGTCGGCGTTACGTTTCTGAGTCAGGGATTTTTGCAATGAACCGCGGATGCCGCTGATGGTGACCTGTTCAATGCCACCCTTGTCGGCGCTCTTGCTGTCAGCTTTCGAAGCTGCGTCATCTGCCTGCTGCGCATATGCTGGCATGGCTGCCGCCATGACCAGTAGCGCAACTGCAGATGCTATTGGTGTTAAATTTTTATTCACTTACCGTTCTCCCCATCGATTGCGGCCCGCAAACCCCAAGCAGGCCATTTTTTTCATTGACTTCTCCACGCTGTGGCTTGAGGTCGCTTCAGGCCGACAAAGGGGAGAACCTTTTTTTCGATACAGTCGCCAATACAACAAGATCCAACCAACAAGACGCTGCATAGCGCCGCCTGTAAAACACCTGCCCCTGCCGGTCTTTCTCCAAAAAAACCGTCCGGGGAAAATGCCGTGCGTACCCTGCCCCCGCACCAAGCTTCCGCATCTGCCTTACGCCCAAGCTCACCAATTCCCTTTGGAAACGTTGCGCTGGAGACACTCTAGGGACCGTAAAAGTGGCTGTCAATAGGCATTCAACTGGTATTACATAAATAAATTATTGGTATCAAAATTACTATTTCATATATCTATATATACCGTTGTTTACATTCACTATTTCTCAAACTACATGACTGTTGTTTAGTGGAGTGGACTGGTCGCTTTTTTTCAAAACAGGGTCAAGAAAAATGAAAATTTTCTCGGAAATCAGAATTTGAGGATTTTGCGCGGAACTTCTTCAAACTGGACAAGTCGCCGCGCCTTCATCTCTTTTTTAGTCTCTATTTCCTGCGGTTTCTCCTATGAAAATACGGAATTTTCAAACGACAAAAGTATCGCTGGAATTTATATTGAAACGCCAAAAAAATCAGGAGAAACCGACTATTTCAAAGTTTTTTTATTTTTTTTCAGGAGAGTTGGAAAGCCATCAGACAAATGAAGCGGCATTACTTGGCGGCACTAAACACGCTGCGTTGCAGCATCATGCAAAACCGTAGAGAAGCGGCCAATGCCAGTTCGAATTGGTAGTTTTTTTGTAATACCACTTTGGTGCGAGGCTGGCACCAAAGTGGTGAGCAACAACTACCTCGAAACGACGGCAACGCCCGGTCGGATACCCGCGCTTACTTCAAAAAAACGGGATTTACAGCAGGCAAAACACCGGGCCGGCGATCGGCAGCACGGTTGATTTGAATGCAATGGAAAATGCACCAGGCGGATAAAACCGGTAGTAGACCGGGGGTGATATTGGTGCATCGCGGAACAGCGCATTTGATCCAGGTTCAGTGCTACGGCTGCGTAGCCAGCCTGTACAGGTCCGTACAAACTGGCTAAACAGAACAAACCCCAGGCGCGTCGCGCCCGAGGCTTTTTGTGCAAGAACAGTTTCTTTCCTGCGTAGTGGCGGGAACAGGATTTGCCCCGCCAATCCGGCTCAAGTTTGTGTCTGCCGGATGAACTGCACGATGAGCGCAGCGATTTCATCCGGCGCGTCCTCGAAGCAGTAATGACCGACCCCGGCCAGCCGATGGATCGGCGCCTTCGGGAATATCTCTGTAAATAACGGGAGCAGATGCTCCGCATGCAGCGTCCGGTCCGCCATGCCCCAGATGGCGAGCGCCGGCTTGGCCCGGATCGTGCGATCGGCTGCCGCGTCGGGTGTCTCGAAGCGATGCGCCCCGATGGCCGCGCCTTTTGCCCAGCCGATGGCGCCGCGACAGTCCGCGGCGCTGGCGAAACGCGAACCGTAAGCGGCGAGCCAGGTGTCGGTGATCAGGGCGTGGTTCTCGAAACCATTCAGCTTGAGTGTGCTCAGGATGTTGAAACCAAGCTGACCCAGCACCGTTTCCAGGTTGCCGTCCTTTTCGGCTTTCTCGATCCACTGGAACCACGGCGCCACGCCGACATTCGCAGTCCATCGCTCGACAAGATCGGCCTGGCCGAACGGAGTTGGTCCGTTGGCCGAGATCACCCGAAGAATACGGTCCGGATGGCGGGCGGCCAGGCCCATGCCGACGGGACCGCCGAAATCATGCAGCACGAGAGTGATGTTGCGCAGGCCGAGCGCAAGGACAAAACGTTCCAGGTTGTCGATGTGATCCTGCAGCCAGTAGCTGCGCTCCTGCGGCGTCGCGCTCTTGCCGAACCCCATGTGGTCGGGGACGACCACGCGCCGGACATCGCTGAGCGCCGGGATCAGGTGGCGGAACAGATAACCCCAGGTCGGTTCGCCATGTAGGCATAGCACCACTTCTCCATCGCGCGGCCCCTCGTCGACATAGTGCATCTGAAAACCGGGAGCATCGGTGAAGTGCGGCGCGAACGGGAAACTGCCTCCGAAAGTGTGGTCTGCTGGGGTCATGGAAAACCTCTTTCAAAATCGTTAGTAAGGGAATAGAACCGGTTGTCTCATATGGGGCATGCCTCACTATCGGACTCCCGGTCAATTTAGTTTCATATTGAAACCAATTGTTTTATAGCAGACGTGGTTTTATAATGCAACCACAAGATCCACAGAAACCTATATTCGCGGCAGGCCAGCTTGCCAAGACAGGAAAGAGATAAGCAATGGTCAAACGAACCAGCCATAAAGGGGCCAGCTGCCCGGTCGCGAGGCCGCTGGATGCGATTGGCGACTGGTGGTCGCTCCTCATCATCCGCGACGCTTTCGACGGTTTGCGGCGCTTCGGCGAATTCCAGAAGAGCCTGGGCCTGGCAAAGAACATCTTGTCCTCACGGCTGAAGAACCTGGTGGAGCACGACATCCTCGACACCGTGCCGGCGTCCGATGGCAGCGCCTACCAGGAATACGTGCTGACCGAAAAGGGGCGTGGACTGTTTCCACTGCTGGTGGCCTTGCGCCAGTGGGGCGAGGACTACTTCTTCGAGCCTGGCGAAACCCACGTGAGCCTGGTTGACGTCAAACGAGGACGACCCGTGCGCAGGCTGGAGCTCCGCTCCGACGACGGCCGGCTGCTGGGCCCGGCAGATGCTGTAGTGAAGCCCGCCTTGCTTACGTAATTAACCATAAGCAACTGATCCCGCCACGATTGCCGCAGCCAAAGGAAATATCGCATTGTTTTTACCCGGGTTTTATTGACCGGATATTTATATCCGGGTATTATTTGCAAAACTCGACTGACCCAGTCATCTTCGAGTGGATGCCTACCCGATAAAAACGATAGAGGAACAACAAACATGGCTGCGATCAATTTGAACGCCGGCGCCGGCGCGCCTGTCGCCGATGAAGTCGACCTGGTCGATCTTGCCGTTACTGGAACAGTTCCGCAGGATCTTAATGGGGCGCTGGTACGCAATGGCCCCAACCCGCTGCGCGGCCGTTTCGAAGGAAACGATGTGCTGTCCTGGTGGCCGGAAGCCGCCATGCTGCATGCAATCTCATTTCAGGACGGCCGCGCAACGGGCTATTGCAACCGCTGGGCCCGCACGCAGCGATGGGCGCAGGTGTACGATCCAGACGCCGTGACATCTCTGCTCGATACGAATCCTAACGTCAACGTGCTCCATCACGCCGGCGAGATACTGGCCCTGGCGGAAGGCGGCGCTCCGCTTGCCATGACAGCCAAACTCGAAACCCTGGGAGCGGCGCGCCGTCACCCGGGACTGGCAGGCGGCATGACAGCCCATCCAAAAGTCGATCCGCAGTCAGGCGAACTGATGCTGTTCCGGGCCGATTGGAACAAACCCTGGTTGCGCTACGGGGTGACAGACGCGCATGGCGCGCAAAGCGTCGACGTTGAAATCGAACTGCCGTCGCCGTCGATGATGCACGATATGGCGATCACCGCCACCTATAGCGTCCTGCTCGACCTTAACGTTGCGTATGACTTCTCGATGCTGTCTCGCGGCCATCGCATGCCATTGCGCTGGCATGACGAGCGCAAGGCACGGATCGGCGTAATCCCTCGCTATGGCAGCAAGATTCGCTGGTTTGAAGTCACGCCCTGCTTCATCCTGCATGTAGTGAATGCGTACGACGCAGATAAATCGACGGTTGTCCTGGATGTCGTTCGATATCCATGGTATTTGCGCCTCGCGGACGACATGGCGGCTTTTGAGGAAAATCCGCCGGGCGTCCTGTGGCGCTACGTCATCGACCTGAAGAGCGGAACCGTGACAGAAAAGCAGATCGATGATGCAGGTATCGAGCTGCCTCGCATCAACGAAACCCGGACGGGCCGTCCTTATCGCTTTCTCTACGCTGTAGAACAACCTGCAAATATAGAGATGCGAGGCATCGTTCGCTATGACCTCGCATCCGGTTCGACGCAGCGATATCAAGTTCCGGCAGGCGACCAGAACAGCGAACCGGTGTTCGTGCCGCGTCCCGCCGCCTCCGGTGAAGATGACGGCTGGGTACTGGTCTGTGTATATCGCCATGCAACGGACACCAGTGACCTGGTAATCCTTGACGGCCAGGATATCGAAAAGGATCCGATCGCGACGGTGCACCTGCCCAGGCGGATTCCCGCGGGATTTCATGGGGCGTGGCTGCCAAAAGATTGTTAAGTCCGGCGAAGATGCTCGCTCCCGGCATCAGCCTGCTTTAATTCCCAGCTATAGCCGCAGGTAACATTCATTGTCAATTTAATAAAAATGTTTCTTGACGATGTAGCGCAATGGACCTAAATTATTTCTGCATCCAGATAATGCGGCATATTTTTTCAGATTGATTTTTCGAAGCCAGTGAGCCAATGGCGACGAAGAATATTCCGGAAAAACCATCGACGCCAACCTAGGAAACCCTCATGGAAACCAACAAGCAGATAGCCCTTCGAGCATTGATCGGAGCATTCATTGACCGGGATCCAACTGTCGTCGACAAATATTTTGCGGCGGACTATATCCAGCATAACCCCACTATCCCGAACGGTCCGGCTGCGATCAAGGAACTGATCCCCAAATTGCCCAAGGATTTTTCTTACCAGCCAGGCATGGCGGTCGCCGAAGGCGATCTGGTGATGGTTCACGGCCGTTACCTTGGCTGGGGACCGAAGCCGATGGTCGCCGTCGACATGTTCCGCCTGAAAGACGGCAAGGTGGTTGAGCATTGGGATGTCATGCAGGAAGAAGTCCCGGCGTCCGCCACCGCAAGCGGCAACCCGATGTTTTCTGCGCCGGCAGCAGCCTGACCAGGCCGATGTGCCATTAACGGCGGTCAATAGTATGATCACTGGACATCAGGCACACAGCAAGGGATCACTATGTCATTTTCACTCTGGCTCTCGTTCGTCGCGGCTTCTGCGCTGGTTATTGCGATTCCCGGGCCGACCATTGTTCTGATCGCTACCCACGCGGTGAGTTATGGGCCACGTGTTGCCGCAGCCATGGTGCTGGGTTCCGCCTTGGGCGGTGCGACAGCCATGGCGGTGGCAATGGCCGGCCTGGGAGTGCTCCTGACCACGTCGACCGTGGTTTTCACTTGCCTCAAGCTGGTCGGCGCTGCCTACTTTTTCTGCCTGGGCGTACGCATGTGGCGCCAAGGCGCAACGAAGCTGGCGGCGCCGCAGCCGGCAGCGCGCGTCGGCCTGCTGAAGGTATTTTTCCACGCCTTCCTGGTCACTGGGCTGAACCCGAAAGGCATCGCCTTCTTTGTCCTGTTTCTACCGATGTTTATCGACAAGCACGCACCCTATGTGCCGCAGATGCTGATCCTGATTCCGACCATGGTGGTGTTAGGGCTGGCAAACGACAGCTTGTATGCGCTTTGCGCCATAAGGTTACGCAACGTAATCCAGCGCGCTAGCGTAATGAGGGCGATTAACCGGGTCGGGGGCACAATCCTGGCTGGCCTTGGGGTCGCAATAGCGATGCATCGTTCGTCGTGAATGTTTGACTCGCCCGCGCAGGCCATTTCAGACACAGTCCAATTGCTGCACTCCACGGACACCAAAATACCTGTGCGTGACAGGCGCCAGAATGAAAAACGGACCAGCTGCCAAGCCAGTAGCTGGTCCGTATTTTTCTGGTTGCGTGGCAGGATTCATACCTCTTCTATCTATCCGCCTGAAATGGCGCATCAACCAGCGGCAGCGGGGTCGATTGCCGCCTCCATCATTACAAGCCACACCAGGCCACCTCAGCCCCCGCAAATACTAGAAATTGCAAAAACCGCAAGGTCTGGCGATGGCTGGGAAAGCCTCCCTTTTCAACCTGGTCATCGCGCCCGTGCTGTGACAGCAAAGCCCCCAAGGTTACAAACACTTACAAGTTTTCCATAGGAAACATGCCCCCTTTTTTCTTTCCGACGGGCATGACTAGTAAGAGCGTATCAACAGCAGCCAGCTTCGTTGGCGTTCTCCGCACATGAATTTCAGAGATTGGGTGCAAGAGGCTTTGCATTCGTCGGGGAGAAGTCGCTTCCAGTGAAGACGGCTTCGTTTTACACAAAAAAATCAGGTGCTGGATTTGCTGTCACTGCCATGGCGATCGTCACGGTAGTGCTGCCAGAAAGGACAGGTAAGTACCGACGGGCCCATTTGAACTGGATTTCACTGACGCTGATCGCGATGGTTATTTGCTTCCAGCGCCGCCTGTGACACACATCAAGAACTGTTTGATCAACAATTCAATTTGATAGAGAAAAAAATGCACTCATTTACAAAAAAGAGCACATATTTTTTTGCGGCAGCTCTCGCTGCCGCTATTGCAACCAGCCCAGTCACCGCTGCGGCAGCTGAACCCGCCGTTTTGAACAACACCGCGTTTTCACCCGCGGCAGCCGTCAATGCTACTGTGGTTGTGGAAACACCGGCATTGCACACCTGGCACGAAAAAATGAAGAAAATCGGTCCGCCTGCAGAGGGTTGTTTTCATGCTTCCTATCCTAGCGCCAACTGGGAGAAGGTAGCTTGCGGGCCGCGGCCGACCTATCGCTCCAGCAGGCCTATCGCTCCCTCGATTCTGTCCTCATCTGCCGCCCGCTCCTTGAATAAGGACGAGGTAACACCACAGATCGTTGGCAACGGCACCGATTATGCCGCTCAGGCGGCGGGAGTGATTCGATCTGCGACGGGTAGTTTCCCGGCCGTCAGCGGAGTGAAATCTGAAAAGGGCATCAATGTCCTGTTCGGTGGCTCAATGTCCAATGGAACCATCGGGGCGAATCAATATACCTTGCAGCTCAATACGGATATAAACGCATCTTCGACTGCATGCGCCAAACTTGGCTACGGCTCTTGCCACGTTTGGGAACAGTTCATCTACTCGACGGATGCCTATACGGATGGAACCCATCCCATGGCCTTCATACAAAGTTGGGTGTTCCCGTCGCAGGCCGACTACGACAGCGCTGGCTGCCCAGCCTTTGCCGGCTGGGACGATGCCACGGACAGCAATGGCCCCGCGTGCGTTCATAACAGCAACGGCATCAGCACCGCCCAGTTCTCCATCGCTCAACTGGCAAATATGAAGCTGTCCGGCTCCGCGTCGTCGACCGGCAATGATGTAGTGACCCTGACTGTCGGCAAGGATGTCTATGCAGATAAAGTGTCTGACAGCACGGTTTTTGCCGCACTCTGGTGGAAGCAGGCGGAATTCACGCTTGTGGGTAACGGTGGCGGATCCCAGGCATCCTTCAACAAAGGTTCCTCCGTCGGTGTAAAACTCGCCATAGACGATGGCGGCACCCATGCACCGACATGTCTTGGCCCTGATGGACATGGGTCCACGGGAGAGACCAATAATTTAACATTGGGCAAATGTACCGTCGGCGCCGGAACGGCTGCCAACGGCACCATCGCAGCAACGAATCCCTACATTCAATTTACTGCTGCTAACTGAGGCAGGCTGAAAAAGGTGGTGGCCAACGCCCGTCATTGGGTGTTGGAAAGTCTTGGACTAGAACCAGGTAAGCAAGGCAGAAATTAAAACGGACCCGCTACTAAGCTAGTAGCGGGTCCGTCTTTTTTTGGTTGCGGGGGCAGGATTTGAACCTACGACCTTCGGGTTATGAGCCCGACGAGCTGCCAGACTGCTCCACCCCGCGTCTGAATATAAAAAGCCTTAAGCGCTTTCCACTTAAGGCTTGATGCGCAAGAATAGCCCATTACTGCTAGCCTTCTTGCTGTAACTGGTTGCGGGGGCAGGATTTGAACCTACGACCTTCGGGTTATGAGCCCGACGAGCTGCCAGACTGCTCCACCCCGCGTCTGAAGAATGAAAGTATATAGTGTATTGCAGTGCAATGCAACCAATACAGACAATCGGATTAAGAACAGCCCTATCTAATGGGCAATGCTAAACTCCCAAACTACCGATTCAAACTACCTATTGCCGCCTATGAAATTTTGTTCCGAATGTGCGCATCCCGTGAGCCTGCAGATTCCGCAGGACGACAACCGCATGCGTTATGTCTGCAGCAACTGCGGCAGCATTCATTATCAGAATCCGAAAATGGTGATCGGCTCCGTTCCCGTGTGGGAGCGCGATGGCGAACTGCGCGTGCTGCTGTGCAAACGCGCGATCGAGCCGCAATATGGTTACTGGACCCTGCCCGCGGGTTTCATGGAAAACGATGAGACCACCGGCGACGCCGCCCGCCGCGAAACCCTGGAAGAAGCCGGCGCGCGGATAGAACTGCACGAGCTTTTTTCGCTGCTCAACGTCCCGCATGTACATCAGGTGCATCTGTTCTACCGCGCCACCTTGCTCGATCTCGACTATGCCGCCGGCATAGAAAGCCTGGAAGTCGGCCTGTTCACCGAGGCCGAAATCCCCTGGGACGAAATCGCCTTTCCCACGGTCGACATTACCTTGCGCGCCTTCTTTGCCGATATCCGGAAAATCCGCCAGGAAGGCGGCCAGTTCAGCCTGCATACGCAAGACATCTTCAAATCCATGCGCGCCGGCCTGGCGCCTAAGTAAGAAGCAGGTGGAACGGCGATGATCCCCTGGCTTGAACTGGACAGCCCGTTTCCCGACGTCAGCACGGCGCTGACCGACGAAGACGGCGCGGACGGCTTGCTGGCGGCCGGAGCCGACCTGTCGCCGCGGCGCCTGCTGGATGCATACCGGCACGGCATCTTCCCCTGGTTTTCGGAGAACCAGCCGATCCTCTGGTGGAGCACCGATCCGCGCATGGTGTTGAAGACTGAGCAATTCGCCGTTTCCGCCAGCCTGCGCAAGACCTTGCGCAAGGTGCACCGCAGCGCCTCTACGGACCGGCGCTGGCAGGTCCGCTTCGATTTTGCCTTCGAACGCGTGATGCGCGAATGCGCCGCGCCGCGCCGCGACGGCGCCGGCACCTGGATCTCGGAAGACATCGTGGCCGGCTACCGCGCACTGCACCGGCTCGGTTATGCCCATTCATCGGAGGTCTGGCTGGACGGCAAACTGGTGGGAGGCGCTTACGGCGTCAGCATCGGCCATATGTTCTACGGCGAATCGATGTTCACCCGGGTCAGCGACGCTTCCAAGATCGCCCTGGCTTACCTGGTGCACTTCCTGCGCCAGCATGGCGTGGCGATGATCGACTGCCAGCAGCAGACCGAGCACCTGGCCTCGCTGGGCGCGCAGCCGATAGCGCGCAGCGAGTTCCTGCGGCACTTGAGACAGGCCATCGCCCAGCCGCAAATCCACGGCTGGCGCCCGCTGCCGCTGTTCAGCGATTAAGGCGCTACAAACTCTTATGCAAACCGGAATTACGGTGTAAATTATCAGTTATGAGTCATCAGCCGGAATGCACATGACGCACTTAAAAGATCTGCCTTTTTCGACCCTGCAGTTTTACGCCACCGCGCCTTACCCGTGCAGCTACCTGGACCACCGCCAAGCGCGCTCGCAGGTGGCGACGCCGTCGCACCTGATCAACGCCGATGTCTATTCGGAGCTGGTGAAGAACGGTTTCCGGCGCAGCGGCATCTTCACCTACCGGCCGTATTGCGACGGCTGCCAGGCCTGCACGCCGGTGCGCACGCTGGTGGCCTCGTTCCAGCCCAACCGCAGCCAGCGCCGCGCCTGGGACAAGCACAGCCAGCTGACCACGCTGGTCACCAACCTGGCTTACGTACATGAACATTACGACCTTTACCTGCGCTACCAGACCGCGCGCCACTGCGGCGGCGGCATGGACCAGGATAGCCGCGACCAGTACGCGCAGTTTCTGCTGCAGAGCAAGGTAAACACCCGCCTGGTCGAATTCCGGGAAGCCGACGGCACCCTGCGCATGGTGAGCATCATCGATGTGCTGAACGACGGCTTGTCGTCGGTGTATACCTTCTACGATCCCGATGTGCCGGGCGCTTCCTACGGCACCTACAACGTCCTGTGGCAGATCGGCCAGGCAAAACAGCTCGGCATGCCCTATGTCTACCTCGGCTACTGGATAGAGGAAAGTCCGAAAATGGCTTACAAAATCAACTTCCAGCCGCTGGAAGCGCTGCGGCAAGGCGAATGGAGTGCGCTAAAATAGCCACCGCGGTTTTTGCCGCGCCTATTTCCCTTTGATTGCACTACCTATATAGCCTCTACCGTGCCAGCCAAACTCCTGTACGCCTTCGCCCGCCCCGCCCTGTTCTCTCTCGATCCGGAATCCGCCCACAACCTGACGCTGCCGGCCTTGCGCCGCGCCGCCGCGCTGGGACTCACTTCGCTGCTGGGCAAGACGCCGGCCGATCCGCGCACCGTGATGGGCATCAGCTTTCCCAATCCGGTGGGCCTGGCCGCCGGGCTGGACAAGGACGGCGCTTACATCGACGGCCTGGCCGCGCTCGGTTTCGGCTCGATCGAAGTCGGCACGGTGACGCCGCGGGCCCAGGCCGGCAATCCCAAGCCGCGCATGTTCCGCCTGCCGGCGGCTAACGCCATCATCAACCGCATGGGTTTCAACAACGGCGGCGTCGACGCTTTTGTCGCCAATGTCCAGGCTTCCCGCTTTTACCAGGAGCGGCAAGGCGTGCTAGGGCTGAACATCGGCAAGAATGCCGATACGCCGATTGAACGCGCCGCCGAGGACTACCTGCACTGCCTGCAGAAAGTCTATCCCTACGCCAGCTACGTCACCGTCAACATTTCCTCGCCCAACACCAAGAACCTGCGCCAGCTGCAAGGCGCTTCGGAACTCGACGCCCTGCTGTCGCAACTCAAGCAGGCGCAGCAGAAACTGGCTGACCAATACAAGCGCTACGTTCCGATCGCCTTGAAGATCGCACCGGACATCGACGCCGAACAGATCAAGACCATCGCCGACGCCTTGCTGCGGCATCAGATAGACGGCGTGATCGCCACCAACACCACCATCAGCCGCGATGCCGTCAGGGGCTTGCAGCACGAGAATGAAGCCGGCGGCCTGTCCGGCGCGCCGGTGCTGGCCTTGTCCACCAGCGTGGTGCGCCAGCTGCACGGCGAACTGGGCGATGCCTTGCCTATCATCGGCGTCGGCGGGATTTTCAGCGGCGCCGATGCGCAAGCCAAGATCACCGCAGGCGCATCGCTGGTGCAGGTGTACAGCGGGCTGATCTACCGCGGCCCGGCGCTGGTGCGCGAATGCGCGGCGGCCTTGCGCGGGCGAGATTAAAAAAAACAGGCAGCGCCAGTTTCCTGGGGCCGCCCGGCGTTGCGCTGGCCTGCTTTTATTTCGCAGCCATTTTCGATTTGACCAGACCGACGATCACCATCAGTATCGCCCCGCCCACGCCGCCGCCGCCGACGTTGCTGATAATGGATGTCAGATCCATCCCGCCCGCCGCTGCGCCGGCGCCGGCTACAGCGCCTCCGGTCAGGGCCGCAAGCAATCTGCTGCCAATGGCGCCGCCGACAATGCCGGCGATCGAATTACCCACCGGGCCAAGGTTAAACTTACTTAATATGCTGCCTGCAATGTTGCCGCCGGCGGCACCGCTGACCAGTCCGATTATCAGTTGTGTCCAGTCCATAGAGAGCTCCATTTACGTGACGTCGATTAATCAATCAAGTGTTTACCCGACCCGTCTGATACGCCCGGACTAGCCGGGTAATATCAGCAAGGCAATTCAGTATAGGACGAAGCTGATTGTTAAGTGGCAACTTTTTTTGCTGCAATGCAACCATGGACCGTCCCGGCAAGACGCCTGGCGGCAAAGAAAAAGCCCGCTGGCCTTGCGGCAGCGGGCTAAATCCGAACCCGAGGAGGAACGGAGGAGACAAACGAAATCGTAGCGTCTGAATATGACAAGAACGTGACCCAGACCCTGCTCAAGCAGGTTTAGAAGCGGCGCTCGGCTCAGGCGATTTTCAGGATGCGTTGTTCAAAATCAGCCTTGTGTACGCTGTTGCTGCCGGCGCTGTGCGGCTCCGCCTGCAATGCTTCGACGATATCTTCACGCTTCAGCTGCGGCGCAAACTGCAAGATGAAATCGTAGGTGTAAGAGCGCAGGTAGGCGCCGCGCCGCACTGCCAGCCGGGTTACATTGGACGCCAGCAGATGCGACACCTCGATCGAGCGCAGGCCGTTCTGGCGCGTATGCTCGGTCGCCATCGAAGCCACCAGGCCGACGCCGAGGCCGAGCGACACGTACTGCTGGATGACGTCGGAATCCATCGCGGTCAGCACGATATCCGGCGTGATGCCGGCAGTCCTGAATGCATCGTCGATATGGCCGCGGCCGGTGAAACCGATATCGTAGGTAATCAAGGGGTAAGCCGCCAGGTCGGCCAGGCTGATCGGTCCGCTGATCTCCAGCAAAGGATGATGCTCCGGCACCACCAGCACATGGCTCCATTCATAGCATGGGAAGGAAATCAGTTCCTTGAACTGGGTCAGGCCCTCGGTGGCGATGCCGACGTCGGCCTTGCCCGATATCACCCAGTCGGCGATATGTTCCGGCGAGCTTTGCTGGAGGGCGATGCGGACATCCGGGAAACTGGCGCGGAAGCCCTGCACCACGCGCGGCAACGCATAACGCGCCTGCGTATGGGTAGCGGCAACCGTCAAGGTGCCGCTGGTTTCGCCCGAATACTCCTGGCTGGCCTGGCGCAGATTCTCGGCTTCCTGCAACAGCCTTTCGACGATCTTCAGGATGCCCTTGCCGGGATCGGTCAGGCCGATCAGGCGCTTGCCGTTGCGGATGAAAATATCGACGCCGAGCTCTTCTTCCAGCTCGCGGATCTGGCGGCTGACGCCAGGCTGCGAAGTAAACAAAACATTTGCTACTTCGGTCAGGTTGAAACCGCAACGCGCTGCTTCGCGGATAGAACGTAGTTGCTGGAAATTCATAATATTCTCCTTAGCGTGTTGCTTGCTGATCGACGAAAACTTGCAGGCGGCGCGGACGCACCACCAGGGTTTCGCCATCTTTTAAATCGAGCTGCTTGAAGCGCTCGCTGGAAATCACCGCTTCGATCAGGCCGTTATCCGCACCTTCGGCGCCGTCGCTGCGCTCCAGTTCCAGCTGTGCCAGCGGTCCGATCGCATGGGCGCGGCGCAGCTGCACCACGATGCCTTCAGCGCCGGCGCTGTAGCGGTCGATTTCGAGGTCGTGCGGCCGCACGTAGCCGATGCCTTGCGCGTCCTGCGCCGCAGCGTGTTCCGGCGCCTCGAAACTGGCGCCGCCGGTATCCAGCACGCCCTGGTGCACGCGGCCGTGGAACAGGTTGACGTTACCGAGGAAACCGTAGACGAAAGGCGAAGCCGGATTCTCATATACCTGCTGCGGCGCGCCTACCTGTTCCACATTGCCCTTGTTCATCAGCACGATCTGGTCCGCCACTTCCAGCGCTTCTTCCTGGTCGTGGGTGACGAAAATGCTGGTGACATGCAATTCGTCATGCAGGCGCCGCAGCCAGCGCCGCAATTCCTTGCGCACCTTGGCGTCGAGCGCGCCGAACGGCTCGTCCAGCAGCAGCACGCGCGGTTCCACCGCCAATGCCCGCGCCAGTGCTATGCGCTGGCGCTGGCCGCCTGACAATTGCGGCGGATAACGGTCTGCCAGCCAGTCCAGCTGCACCAGTTCCAGCAAACTGGTCACTTTTTCCCGGATCGCGCTGTCGCTTGGACGCTGAGCGCGCGGCTTGACGCGCAGGCCGAAGGCGATGTTTTCAAACACGGTCATGTGCTTGAACAGCGCATAGTGCTGGAACACGAAACCGACCTGGCGCTCGCGCACATGGCGCGAAGAAGCGTCTTCGCCTTCCAGCAAGACCTGGCCGCTGTCTTGCGCTTCGAGGCCGGCGATGATGCGCAGCAGAGTGGTCTTGCCGCAGCCCGAAGGCCCCAGCAGCGCAGTCAGTTCGCCCGTGGGGAATTCCAGCGATACATTGTTCAGTGCGACAAACTCACCGAAGCGCTTGTTGATGTTGCTTACCTGGATGCTCATGCCTGCTCCTGTCCTGATTGATGCGCGGCGCCGTGCGGCAATACCGTCTCGCGCAAACGCCATTCGATGAACGATTTCAACGCCAGCGTCAGCAGCGCCAGAAACGCCAACAGCGAAGCCACGGCAAACGCTGCCTGGAAGTTGTATTCGTTATAGAGAATCTCGACCTGCAAGGGGATGGTGTTGGTCTCGCCACGAATGTGGCCGGACACCACCGACACCGCACCGAACTCGCCCATGGCGCGCGCATTGCACAAGATCACGCCATACAGCAGCCCCCACTTAATATTCGGCAAGGTCACATAGCGGAATGTCTTCCAGCCGGAGGCGCCCAGCACCAGCGCCGCTTCCTCTTCCTCGCTGCCCTGCGCCTGCATCAGCGGAATCAGTTCGCGCGCAACGAAGGGAAAGGTGACGAACACTGTCGCCAGCACGATGCCCGGCACCGCAAACAGTATCTTGATGTCGTGTTCGCGCAGCCATGGGCCGAACCAGCCCTGGGCGCCGAACAGCAGCACATAAATCAGGCCGGAAATCACCGGCGAAACCGAAAACGGCAAATCGATCAGCGTCAGCAAGATATTCTTGCCGCGGAATTCGAACTTGGCGATGGTCCACGAGGCGGCGACGCCGAACACCAGGTTGAGCGGCACCGCAATCGCGGCGGTCAGCAAGGTCAGCTTGATGGCGCTGATCGCATCCGGCTCGATGATGGCCGCGAGATAAGCTTCCCAGCCCTTCTTGAACGCTTCGGCAAATACCGACAGCAACGGCACCACCAGGAACAGGGCCAGGAACAGCAGCGCCACTGTCATCAGCAATGTGCGCACCCACAGCGGCTCCAGGGTAGCGTTGGGAACATGGACCGGTTCGCCCCTGGCTTGTGGCCTGGCAGCGGGCACTGCAGCAGTGGCCGGATTGACGGGCGAGTCAAAATTGCTGGCGGTTGCACTCACGTCCGGCTCCTAGACTTTGACCGACTGGCCGCGCTTGCGGGTCCAGGCTTGCAAAACGTTGATCGCCAGCAGCAGCAGGAACGACGCTGTCAGCATCACCACTGCAATCGCGGTCGCGCCGGCATAGTCGTATTGCTCCAGCTTGGTAATGATGAACAAGGGAGTGATCTCCGACACCATCGGCATATTGCCGGCGATGAAGATGACCGAACCGTACTCGCCGGTAGCGCGGGCAAAGGACAGTGCAAAACCGGTCAGCAAGGCCGGGAATACCGTTGGGAAAATTACCCGGGTAAAAGTCTGCCAATGATTGGCGCCCAGGCTGGCGGCCGCTTCTTCCAGCTCCTTCTCGGCGTCTTCCAGCACCGGCTGCACGGTGCGCACCACAAACGGCAAGCCGATGAAAGTCAGCGCTACTAATATACCCAGCGGCGTAAAAGCGACCTTGATGCCCAACGGCTCCAGGTACTGGCCGATCCAGCCGTTAGTGGAATACAGCGCGGTCAGGGCGATGCCGGCCACCGCCGTCGGCAGCGCAAACGGCAAGTCGACCAGGGCGTCGATCAGTTTCTTGCCGGGAAATTGGTAGCGCACCAGCACCCAGGCCACGATGCCGCCGAAAATCGCATTCAGCAACGCCGCCAGCAAGGAAGTACCGAAAGTCAGGCGATAAGAAGCCATCACCCGCGGCGAGGTGACTGCGGCGACGAAACCATCCCAGCTCAACGTGAAGGTTTTAAGAAATACCGCCGACAAGGGGATCAGTACGATCAGGGCCAGGTAAAACAGGGTGAACCCCAGCGACAGGCGAAACCCGGGCATCACGCGAAACGGCGCGGCGGGCCTGGCAATATCTGGTTTGGCAAGTGCGGGTTGGGCAACTGCAGCGGCTGTCATACATCGTCCTCTTATTACAAATACGGCTAAAGAACAACGATAATCTCACCGGTTTGTTATAAAGAGAACGAACTTTTTTGCATGTACATAGAATCGATTTGCATAAGAGAAATGGCTGAGTTGCCGTGCGACACTCAAATTACATGCCTTTAAAACAATAAAACCATGCTCCAGGCAGCCCGCCAAAGCGCCATTCCCGGGCCGTATCCCTGCCGTTTTCCCAAAAGCCAGGTAAATCCGCTGCAGCTCAGGCGCGCTTTTTTGTATTCTGTTCCGCCATTTCTGCAGATTGTCGCAAGCAGCTGGCGACTTGCCCTGCCCCTCCCTAAAGTGACGACATGCAACAACGTTTGCCACCTACCAGCCACTTAGTCAGACACTTAAGGAGAACACAAATGAACACAGCACGCCAAGCACTGATCGCCATCCTGTCCATCGCTACCCTGGCTGGCAGCATCGCCCCGGCACAAGCAGCACCGCAGCAAACCGAAACCTCGACACTGCCAACCATCACCATCGTCGGCAAGCGTCCAAGCCATCCAGAACTCTGGCAAACCGTGACGATCGTCGCCAAGCGCCTGAGCCCACAAGAAAAGCTGGCCATGGCGCAAGAAGAAGGCTGCCTGCAGACCATCACCATCGTCGGCAAGCGTCCAAGCCGGGAACAAAAATCGGTCCTGGCGCAGCAAGAAGCCAGCCGCAAGAAAGCCGTCATCTAAATCGCCGTTACGCCGCAGTTCCATATCAGGAGATTGCAAATGAACACCACGTCTAAATTACTGGTCGCCGCCGCGCTGATAGCGACCCTGGGCATGAGCATCAGCCCGGCCATGGCGACAGCGCCGGCCAAGAAAGCCGCAGCGCAAGCGCAGTCGGAAGACATCCCTCTGCTGATGCCGCCCATCGTGATTATCGGCAAACGCATGACGCCGGAAGAAAAAATGGCTTTTACACAGCAGCAGCAACAACAACGTGCGCAAGCCATGAAAAAGGTGGTCCGCAAGAAAACCGAACCAAGCGGCTCGCCGGCACTCAGCGCAGCCCTGTAGAAAAACGGCCAGACTGCTGTCTCCGTTCCGTTTAAAATGGCGACAACTTAGCTGAGTTGCCGCAAAACTGGCCCCACTCCATGAATCCTGATTCGTACGCCACATTAAAAAAAAATGCATCGATTGCCTCGGTTTACCTGTCGCGAGGTTTCGACAAAATAGCAGGCTGGGTAACGCAGCTCTCGTGGTGGAAGTTCCTGTTGTTTGCAGCGCTGGTGCTGGCAGCTGCCGGTATTTTGCAAGAGACCTTGTTTTCCTCCAACGAACTGGTGATTGAAAAAGTCAGCCAGCATTCGAGCAAGCCGCCCAAGCGCAACAAAGGCAATACCGATATCCGCATCGACGACACCGGCGTCCATATAAAAACCGGTACCTATACCTACGATGGCGACGGCGACAGCGCGATGACATCGAAGTCTCCCGCTGCATCGGTACCGGCATCGGCCGCTGCTGCGGCATCGCCTGCCGCTGACGCCGACGATGTCCCTGATGAAGACAGCGTACCGAAAACCCCGCCCGTGCCACCGGCAGCACCGGCTGCTCCGGCCGCACCTACGCCGGCTGCACCCAATGCCGCCAGCCTGAGCCTGAGCCTGCCGCCGGAAGCGACTGCCGACGTCAACCAGGCGATCAACGACGCGGTTGCCGCGATCCATGAAGCGGCCGCCGAAAAAGCTGAGCAGCAGGTGGCCCGCTACCAGAAGAAATCGTCGGAATGGTTCGTGAATTTTGTGCTGCTGCTGCTGATCGGCCTGTTCGGCACCAAGGCCCTGATGGGCGGCAAGAAACGGGCCGAAGCGCGCGCCAAAGCCGCCAATGCCGCGGCCGAGCATGCCAACCTGCAGCGCGAAGTATCGGAAGCCAAGATGCAGATGATCCAGGCCCAGGTGGAACCGCATTTCCTGTTCAACACCCTGGCCTCGGTCGACTACCTGATTGAAACCGATCCGCCGCGCGCCTCGGCCATGCAGAAACGCCTGATCCAGTACTTGCGTGCGGTGTTGCCGCAAATGCGGGAAACCTCCACCGTCACCACGCTGGGACGCGAAGTCGACATCGTGCGCGCTTACCTGGATTTGCTGAAGATGCGCATGGAAGAACGCCTGCACATCGACCTGCAGGTGCCGGAAGGCTTGCGCAGCGCGGCTTTCCCGCCGATGATGCTGCAGTCGCTGGTGGAAAACGCCATCAAGCACGGGCTGGAACGCAAGGCAGACGGCGGCTACTTGCGCATCAAGGCTGAAGTCGCCGACAATAAGCTGCGCGTCAGCGTAACTGACGACGGCCTCGGTTTCGGCGCCTTCCCCAGCGACGGCACCGGGCTGGGATTGCAAAGCATCCGCGAGCGCCTCAAGCTGCTGCATGGCGCTGCAGCGCAACTTGAGATTGCGCCCAACAGCCCGAGCGGTGTATGTTCAACCATAGAGGTGCCGTACCAGGTAGTCGGCTCCAGCAAGGCCAAGCCTCAATAAATCTATCCGACAGGCTAGGAAGCAACAGGAAATATAATATGAAATCGATCCCGCGTTTTGCGTTTGTCCTTGCACTGGCCGCTGCAGCCATGGTTCCCCTGCTCAGCAGCAGCGACAGCATGGCCGCCGACATGATCAAGACCGAACGCCAGGTAAACAGTTTCCAGCAGCTGGAAGTAATGGATGCGGTCAACGTGTATCTGACCCAAGGGCCGGCCAAACCGGTGGTGATCGAGGCCGAGAGCGGCGTCGCCTCGAAGGTCGAGCTGGAGAATAACGGTTCGACGCTGAAGATCTATTTCGGCGGCCATTCGTTTTTCAGCAGCCGCCACAACGTCAATGTCTATATCACGGCGCCTGACGTCAGCAGCCTGGGCATCTTCGGCTCCGGCGATCTCAAGATCATCGGCAAACTGAGCTCAAAAGACAGCATCAGGATTTCCATCTCCGGCTCCGGCAATGTCAGCGGCGAATTGAACAGCCCCACTGTCACTGCTTCCATCGCCGGCGCCGGCGACATCAAAGTCAGGGGCAAGACCCGCGACCTGAAGGTATCGATTGCCGGCAGCGGCGACTACGACGGCTTTGACCTGATGGCGGAAAACACCAGCGTCTCGATCGTCGGCAGCGGCGACGCCCACGTCTACGCCAGCAAGAACCTGAGGGTCTCGACCGCCGGTTCCGGCGATGTCACGTATAGCGGCGACCCGGAAGTGCATACCAGTATCATGGGTTCCGGCGCGGTCAAGAAAAAACGTTGAACCTATATTAAAATCCGCCTATGCCTACTGCTATCATTGCCGATGACGAACGTCTGATGCGCGACCAGATCCGCCTGCGCCTGAGCCAGGCCTGGCCGGAACTGAAAATCCTCGGCGAAGCCAAGAACGGCGACGAAGCGATAGAACTGGTCGACCAGCTGGAACCTGACTTCACCTTCCTCGACATCCGCATGCCCGGCAAGACCGGTTTGCAGGCAGCGCAGGAAATCGGCGGCAAAAGCCACATCGTATTCATCACCGCCTACGACGAATACGCGATTGAAGCGTTCGAACACGGCGCCGTCGACTACATCCTGAAACCGGCCGAGGCAGAGCGCCTGGCCTTGACCGTCACCCGCCTGAAAGCACGCCTGAGTGCCAGTACCGCACCGACCGACATGAGCTCGATGCTGACCCAGCTGGCCAAGCAGATGGGGATCGCCACCAAACCGGTCTACCTGCAATGGATACAAGCCAGCATCGGCCAGCAGCTGCGCCTGATCCCGGTGCAGGAAATCCTGTTCTTCCGTTCGGATGAAAAATACACCAGCGTCCAGACCGCCACTTATGAAGCGCTGATCCGCAAGCCGGTGCGCGACCTGGCGGAAGAACTCGATCCCGACCTGTTCTGGCAGATCCACCGCGCCACCCTGGTCAATGTCAACGCCATCGACGGCATCACGCGCGACATGCGCGGCCGCCACCAGGTGCTGATCAAGGGACATACTGAAAAACTGGAAGTGAGCCGCAGCTTCATCCATCTGTTCAAGCAGATGTGAGGCCCTGGCAGCCTGCCGGGCTTAGGATGATCGGCTGCTAAGCCAGCAGCGCCTTGACAAAATCCTTCTTGCCGCCCGGCGGCGGTATCTCGAATTGCAGGGCCGATTCCACGTGGTGCAAGTGATGCTGCATCAGCTGTACCGCCTTTTCCGTATCGCCGGCCTTCGCCGCCTGCAGGAATTCCACATGCTCGTCGGATGAACAGGCGGCGTCCCGGGTCGACTGGTACAGCATGGTGATCAGCGAACTGCGGCCGGCCAGCTTGGTCAGGACGTCGGTCAAGACCTGGTTGCCCACCGTGCGCGCCAGCAGGATGTGGAAATCGCTCAGCAGCCTGGAGCGGACCTGGGGATTTTCCTTGGATAGCGCCTCGCGTTCCTGCTGCAGATGCTGCTCCAGCAATTCGTAGTCGGCAGCAGTGGCCTTGGCCACGAATTCACGCACCAGCGCCGTTTCGAGCACCCGCCGCACGAAAAATATCTGGCGGGCCTCCTCTTCGGTCGGCCGGCTCACAAATGCGCCCTTGTCGGGCACCAGGTCGATCAGCTTGTCTTTCGCCAGCATCACCAGCGCCGCCCGGATCTTGGTGCGGCTCACGGAATACAGGCGCGCCAGGGCTTCTTCCCGCAATTTGGTGCCGGGCGGCAGGCGCTGCTCGGCAATCGCGGTCGTGATGTCGGCCGCAATATCGTCAGAACTGTCGGCGCCGGATGGGCTGGAAGACAGGCTCATGTTATCGATTTCCTTGGAGCGTGGTTCTAAAGATCAAAATTGTACTTGCAAATGCGACGCCTTCAAAAAATAAGAATCTTGCGCGCCCGGCCGCCAGCGGCGCCGGGCACATCGCTTTCCTGCCTACAGCGGCCGGCTTTCGGCGGCGATTTGCAGGTTCGCCGCCTCAAGTCCGTCCTCTTTGGCGGCCGGACGGGCGCCGTTCAAGACCGCATGCGCGCGTACTTTGTCGATATCTTTTTCCCACACCGCCACCACCACCGTCGCTACGCAGTTGCCCAGCAGGTTGCCGAGCGCGCGCGCAATGCCCATGAACCAGTCGACCGACAGCACCAGCACCAGGCCCACCACCGGGATCGCCGGGATGGCGGACAAGGTGGCGGCCAGGATCACAATCGCCGAACCCGGCACGCCATGCGCGCCTTTGGAAGTGATCAGGGCCACCGCCAGGATCGCCAGCAGGTCGGTAAGCGCCAGCGGCGTGTTGGTCGCTTGGGCGATGAATACGGCAGCCAGGGTCAGGTAGATGGAGAAAGCGTCGAGGTTGAACGAGTAGCCGGTCGGGATCACCAGGCCTACAGTGGAATCCTTGATGCCCATGTATTCCAGCTTGCGCATGACTTGCGGCAGCACGCTGTCCGATGAGGCAGTAGCCAGCACCACCAGCAGTTCGGCGCGCAGGTACTTGATCAGCTTGAAGATGCTGAAACCCGCCAGGCGCAGGATGGTGCCTAGTATCGCAAACACGAACACCACCACCGCGAAGAAATACAGCAGCACCAGGAAACTCAGCTGTTGCAGGGAACCGACGCCGTATTTGCCGACGGTGAAGGCAATCGCGCCGAACACGCCCAGCGGCGCCAGCCTGATGATGAACGACATGCACTTGAAAAACGCTTCCGACATGCTGTGCACGACGGTAACGATAGGCGCCGCCTTGTCGCCGATCAGCGACAGGGCCGAACCGAAGATGATCGAGAACAGCAGCACCTGTAGTACGTCGCCGGAAGTAAAGGCGCTGACCACGGTATTCGGGATGATTTTCATGACGAAATCGGCGAAGCTGCTGCCCCTGACCTTGTTGGCGGTTTCCACGTAACTCGACAGCGCATTGGCGTCCAGCGTATCGGGATTGATGTTCATGCCGACGCCGGGATGGAAGACGAAAGCCAGCAGCAGGCCCAGCACCAGGGCGACCGTGGTCACCACTTCAAAATAGATCAGCGCCTTGAGCCCGACCCGGCCGACCTTCTTCAACTCGCCCGCGCCGTAGATGCCTTGCACCACGACACAGAACACAATCATCGGGATGATCATCTTGACCAGCTTGATGAAACCGTCGCCCAGGGGTTTCAGGCTTTCTCCGAATTTCGGGAACAACACTCCTACTGCGATTCCCATGACAAGTGCTATCAGCACCTGGCCAAACAGTGATTTATAAAAGCGCCGCACGTTCGTCTCCTGATTGTTTTGTTTGGTTTATACCAATTTATAGATCTGGATGCGCTTCGATCCGAGCCGGCAAAAGCAGCGCCCCGGATTCAATATAATGCATTCACTTATTGTATGCAATAATTGAATTCAAGAGTATTATCCAAAAAAACCAAGAAAAACCCGTAAATCGACAGTAAGGAGACATACATGCATTGCAATACGGAAACCCAGGCTGCCGGCGGCGAACAGATCATGCGCTGGGCAGACGAGCTGGCGCAATTCAGCGAAGCGCCCGGCATGCTGACCCGCACCTACCTGACCAGCGCCCACCACGGCGCGGCGGCACGGCTGGCTGAATGGATGTGCGCAGCCGGCATGAGCGTGCGGCGCGACATGGCCGGCAATGTCATCGGCCGCTACGAAGGCTTGACCCCGGATGCACCCGCGCTGCTGACCGGCTCGCATTTCGATACGGTGCGCAACGGCGGCAAATACGACGGCAACCTCGGCATCTTGCTGCCGATCGCCTGCGTGCAGCAATGGCATGCCGCCGGCAAGCGCTTCCCGTTCGCCATCGAAGTGATCGGCTTTGCCGAAGAAGAAGGCGTGCGCTTCAAAGCCACCCTGCTCGGCAGCCGCGCCGCCGCCGGCACCTTCGACCTGGCGGTGCTGGATAACCTGGACGACACCGGGCAAAGCATGCGCGACGTCATGGCCGCTTCCGGCTTTCACGCTGCCGGCCTGGGCAAGGCAGCTTATGTGCCGGAAACCGTGCTGGCGTTTGTCGAAGTGCATATCGAGCAAGGGCCGGTGCTGCTCAACCAGCAGTTGCCGCTGGGCGTGGTGACCGCCATCTCCGGCGCTTCGCGCTTCATGGTGGAGATCGAAGGCCTGGCCGGCCATGCCGGCACCGTGCCGATGGACATGCGGCGCGACGCCGCCATGGCGGCAGCGGAAATCGGCCTGTATATCGAACAGCGCTGCCACGGCACGCGCGGGCTGGTGGGTACGGTCGGCCAGTTCAACGTGCCGAACGGCGCCGCCAACGTGGTGCCCGGCAAGGCAGTGTTCTCGATCGACATTCGGGCCGAACAGGATGAGACACGGCAAGCTGCGGTGGCCGATGTGCTGGCCAGGATCGAACAGATCGGCCAGCGCCGCAATGTCGCGGTCCGCAACCGCAAGACCCACGAAGCATCCAGCGTGCCCTGCGCGCCGTGGCTGCAACAGCAGCTGGCGGCCGCGATTGAAAGCAGCGGATTGACAGCCAGGCGCCTGCCGTCCGGCGCCGGCCACGACGCCATGGCGATGGCCGCCATCACCGATGTGGCGATGCTGTTCGTGCGCTGCGGCAACGGCGGCATCAGCCATCACCCTGACGAAATCATGACGGCCGGCGACGCCGCCCTCGCCGCCCTGGCGTTCAGCCGTTTTGTCGAAAATTTTAAACGCTAATCTACAACGCTAATCTACTTTGGACTTGAACATGACTACTACCACCATCACCATCGACGGCTTCAACCTGACCGCGCAGCAAGTGGTCGACGTCGCCCGCGCACCGCACCTGCCGGTCACGCTGGCCGACTCTTCCCGCGCCGCCCTGAAAGAAAGCCGCGACTACATCGAAGCGACCTGGATGCACGACGAAGCGCCGATGATGTACAGCTTCAACACCGGCGTCGGCCTGCTGAAAGACACCCGCATCAAGGTCGAACACATCGAGCTGTTCCAGACGCAATTGATCAAGGCCCACTGCGCCGGCATCGGTGAACCGTTCTCGGAAGAAGTCAGCCGTGCCACCATGCTGTTGCGCGCCAATGCCTTCGCCAGCAACTATTCGGCGCCGCGGGTGGAAGTGGTGGATCGCCTGCTGGCTTTCCTGAACGCCGGCATCCATCCGATCATGCCGCAGAAGGGCTCGGTCGGCGCTTCCGGGGATTTGGCGCCACTGTCCTACCTGGCGGCGGCGATTGCCGGTTTCGACGAAGCCGAAGTGATGTATCAGGGCCAGCGCATGCGCGCGCCAGAGGCGATCACCAAGTCCGGCGTCGGCCCGGTCAAGTTCGACCTCAAAGCCAAGGATGCCTCGGCCCTGATCAACGGCTGCACCGCTTCGCTGGCAGTAGCGGTACTGGTGGCCCACGACGCCCGCAACCTGCTGAGCGATGCTTGTTTATCGCTGGGCCTGACGCTGGAAGCGATGCGCGCCGAAATGGCGGCGTTCGACCACCGCATCCAGCAAGCGCGTCCGCACGCCGGCCAGATCAAGACCGCCGCCATCATCCGCAAGCTCTTGTCCGGTTCGACCCGCACCACGCATGAAGCGCGCGCCGTGCAGTTTCCGGAAGAGCTGCGCCGCACCGATATCCCTTACACCGCCCGTATCCAGGACGTCTATTCGCTGCGCTGCTCGCCGCAAGTCTACGGTCCGGTATTCGATGCCCTTGACTATATCGATAACATTGTCGACAAGGAAATCAACTCCGCCACCGACAACCCGCTGATTTTCGATAAAGAAGGCGGTGGCTTCGAAATCATCTCCGGCGGCAATTTCCACGGCCAGTACCTGGCGCAGGCGATGGACTTGCTGGCCATGGCGATCACCGATCTCGGCAGCATCTGCGAACGCCGGGTCGCGCGCCTGATCGATCCGACCTTGTCGTGGGGTTTGCCGCGCAACCTGATGAGCGGCGTGCGCGGCGTCAATACCGGTTATCCGGTGGTGCAATGTTCGCTCAGTTCGCTGGTGATGGAAAACCGCACCCTGTGCATGCCGGGCAGCGTCGACAGCATCCCGGCCAAGGGCAACAGCGAAGACCATGTCTCGAACTCGACCTGGTGCGCGCGCAAGGCGGCGACGGTGGTGGCGAACACGCAATACATCATCGGCGTCGAGATGCTGCTGGCGGCGCAGGCCCTGACCATGACGGAAGATCTGCTGCCTGGTTTCGTGCTGGGCAAAGGCACGCAAGCGGCTTACCAGGAAATCCGCCGCCAGATCCCGGCCTGCCTGGAAGGCGACCGCTGGTTCCACAACGATATCGCGGTAGCGCAGTCGTTTGTGGTGAGCGGGTCGGTGCGTAATGCGGTGATCGAAAAGATCGGCAAGTTTGCCTGAGAAGATGGCTAGTGGCTAGCGCGTAGCCGTGGGACGTGCCGTATCGCGCACTGTATCGTTTTTCTGCTCTGCCGAAAGCGCCACCAGGCGCTGCAGCAGCGACTGGCCGTACAGCCAGTCGCCCAGGTTGGATTCGGCGTTGATATGTCCCAGCGCACCGGCATCGATATATTCCGCGCCCCAGACCTTGGCCCAATGGCGCGCGCGCCGGCTTTCCATCCACGGATCGTTCAGGCTGCCGACCACGATCGCCGGCACCGGCAGGCGGCCGCTGACGGCGGCGCTGACATCGAATTTGTCGGGATCGGCCGGCGCCACCAGCAACGCGCCGGCCAGGTTCGGGACCTGGTTCAAGGCGCCGTGCACCGTGGTCAGGCAGCCGAAGCTGTGCGCAATCGCCAGCGTCGGCTGTTCCGACTTCCGCAGCTGCTGGCGCAGTCGCTCCGACCAGACCTCCAGCACCGGCGCATCCCAGCGCGCCTGTTCCACCCGCTCAAAGCTGGGATAGAGCCGCTGCCAGCGCGATTGCCAATGCTGCGGGCTGCTGTTGTACAGCCCCGGCACCACCAGCACGCGGAACGATGACAGCGCAGCCATGACCATGATCAATTTCCTCCAGTATCGAGTTCCGCTGTAGAACGACCGTCTTGCAGCGGCGCAGGCGCGGCAAATGCATGCAACGCCGCCTGCGGCAAGTCCCACAGGAAACCCTGGCCATGCAAGGGCAGCGCGGCGATCCTTGCCAGCTGCTGCAGCACTTCCAGGTCGCGCGCCTTTTCCAGCCGCTTGAAAATCACCTGGATCCCGCGCCTGGCGCAGTCTTCCAGCAAACGCGTGGTCTGCTCGTCGTGCGTGACGCCGCGCGCATCGATCTTGATCACGTCCGGCCGCACCCGTTCCAGCAGGCTCGCGGCTTGCGCCACATCGTCCGCATTCACCGCCAGCCGGAAATGATTGCGCCGGTAATTGTCCAGCACATAGTTTAGCAGCCAGCCTTGGTTTTCGGTGATGGTCGGCAGCTGCAGCACGATCCGCTCGTGCGGCAGGCCGAGCAAGGTCAGGATGCGCCGGAACGCCATGCCGTGGTTGCTGTCGACCGCCGCCAGCAAGCGCGCATGCACGCTCAGGTAGAGATCGCCTGCCACCGCCTCGGCCTGGCGGTAGAAATTGATCGAATGCAGCATGCGGCACAGGCGGTCAAGTTCGATGGATTCATCGTCGCTGGCCGCATGGTCCAGCAGTTTCCACAGGTACAGGCCGTTGTCGTTGGCCGAATAGCTGTGGGCAAAACCTTCATGGCCGATGATGGCGCCCTTGCCCGTCCCCGTCTCGATCCGGCGCAGAGGCTGGAATACGCTGGTCAGCGTAGTGTTGAAATAACGCCCCTGGGCGCGCCCGTCGTCGTCCAGCCAGACCCGGCAATCGCTGCGGCTGGGATCCGGACTTGCGTCATCCCTGGCGCCGTTCAAACGGGCCAGGTATTGCTCCAGGGCGGGAAAGGACATGGGCTTACCTCGATGTGGTAGATACAAAGAAGGAAAGCGCTCAGATCTTGGCGATCGATACTTCGGTAGCCTTGACCAGCGCCACCACTTCGGTGCCGATCACCAGGCCCAGGTCCTTGACCGAACGGGTGGTGATCACTGAAGTGACGATGCCGGCCGGCGTTTCGACGTCGACTTCAGACACCACCGTGCCTTCGATGATGGCCTTGATCTTGCCCTTGAACTGGTTACGTACATTGATGGCTTGGATAGTCATGATATTTTCCTGGATGAATACGATTTAGATGCGATAGAACGAGATTCGCCGAGTGCAGAATTACAGTTTGGCGAGCGATACTTCGGTGGCTTTCACCAGCGCCACCACTTCAGATCCGACCACCAGGCCGAGATCACGCACGGAACGGGTAGTGATGACCGAGGAGACGATGCCGGAAGGGGTTTCGATATCGAGCGCCGACAGCACGTCATCCTCGGTAATGCTGTGGATCTTGCCGCGGAACTGGTTGCGGACGTTAATTGCCTGGATGCTCATGGTTTCTCCTTTGGTAATGCGGCTGCAAAAAATTCGTCAAAAAATTCGTCAAAAATCAGATAGCCCAGCCGACCTGGCTGACCGTACGCTGCAGCGAAACATCGCCTAGCGCCGAATCAGGCTGTGCCGCCGGGTGTTTCAGTACACGCGCCAGTATCCGTTCTTCCAGCTGCGCAAAAGCCAGGTTGCCGCGTGCACGCGGACGCGGCAAGCTGATCCGTTCGTCCAGCGTGATTTCGCCGTCTTCGATCAGCAGCACGCGGTCCGCCAGCGCAATCGCCTCTTGCACGTCATGCGTCACCAGCACGGCGGTAAACCCACGTTCTTTCCACAGCGCTTCGATCAGCTGCTGCATCTCGATCCGGGTCAAGGCATCCAGCGCGCCGAGCGGCTCATCCAGCAGCAACAGTTCCGGGTCATGCACCAGCGCCCGCGCCAGCGCCACCCGCTGCCGCTGGCCGCCGGACAGTACCGCCGGCCACTCGTGGGCGCGGTCTTCCAGGCCGACCTGCGCCAAGGCTTTGGCCGAAGCCAGCGAGGCTTTCGGCAAGCCGAGGCCGACATTGTTCAACACCCGCTTCCACGGCAGCAGCCGGGAATCCTGGAACATGATGCGGATTTCCGGCTTTTCACCCTGCGCACCGAAACCGATGCTGCCGCCGCTGGCCTGCTCCAGCCCTGCAATCAGCCGCAGCAAGGTGCTCTTGCCGCAGCCGCTGCGGCCGACAATGGCGACGAATTCACCGGCGGCGACTTCGACATTGAGCGTCTTCAGCACTTCGCGTCCGGCGTATGACTTGGACACCGAGCGCACCCGGATGCCGACGCCACGGCCAGCGCCAAGCTGGCCTGCGGCTTTTACTTCGGCATTTTCGACTGGATCATTCTGCATCGTGTTTCCACCTTGATTAACTTGTACTGCACACTCATTGATAACCGGGATGCCAGCGCAGCCAGTAACGTTCCAGCACGCGCGCCAGGATGTCGGCCAGCTTGCCCAGCAAGGCGTACAGCAGGATGCCTACCAGCACCACGTCGGTCTGCAGGAACTCGCGCGCATTCATGGTCATGTAGCCTATCCCGGCCTGCGCCGAAATAGTCTCGGCGACGATCAGCAAGACCCACACCAGGCCCAGCGCAAAACGCACGCCCACCAGTATCGAAGGCAAGGCTCCCGGCAAGATCACGTCGCGGTACAAGGGCCAGCCGGACAGGCCATAACTCTTGGCCATCTCGATCAAGCCTTTGTCGACCGAACGGATGCCATGGAAGGTATTCAGGTAGACCGGGAAAAACACCCCTATCGACACCAGGAACAGCTTCGACGATTCATCGATGCCGAACCACAGGATCACCAGCGGAATCAGGGCCAGGGCCGGGATGTTGCGGATCATCTGGATGCTGGTGTCGAGCAGGGTTTCAGCCTGCTTGAAAGTGCCGGTCAGCAAACCCAGCAACAGACCCAGGCCGCCGCCCACCGCAAAGCCGGAAATCGCGCGCCAGGCGCTGACCCGCACATGTGTCCACAGTTCACCGGACAGCGTCAGCGACCAGGCCGCACGCGCTACTGCCCAAGGCTCCGGCAATATCCGGCTCGACAGCCAGCCAACCTTGGCGGCGAATTCCCAGCCCAGGATCAAGGCCGCCGGCAGCAGCCAGGGCAACAGGCGTTCCTTCCAGATTTGCGCCGCCTTGGACTTGGCCTTCCCTGCCTTCGCTTGCGGCCGCTGTGCGGCTACGGTGCTACTGATTGCGCTCATGTCGGCTCCATCAACTCTGCGATGCCTTCGGCAACAAGCCGTTGGCGATCACTTCGCCGAACGGCCCCGTCAGCGCCTGCTCTCCGCTGGCGGCGCGCCCTTTGCCCAGCAAAGGGAAAACCAGCTCGGCAAAACGATAGGATTCTTCCAGGTGCGGGTAACCGGAAAGGATGAAGGTGTCTATGCCTAATGCCGCATATTCCTGCATCCGTTCCGCCACGGTTTCCGCATCGCCCACCAGCGCAGTGCCGGCGCCGCCGCGCACCAGGCCGACGCCGGCCCACAGGTTGGGCGACACTTCCAGCTTGTCGCGGCGGCCGCCATGCAGGGCCGCCATGCGCCGTTGTCCTTCCGAATCCATTTTGGAGAATGCAGCCTGGGCCCGGGCAATCACATCGTCGTCGACATGGCTGATCAGTTCCTCGGCTGCCGCCCACGCCGCCTGGCTGGTCTCGCGCACGATCACGTGCAAGCGGATTCCGAAACGTACGGTGCGGCCATGCTTGGCGGCGCGCGCGCGGATGTCGGCAATCTTTTCGGCGACTGCGGCCGGCGGTTCGCCCCAGGTCAGGTAAACATCGACCTGCTCCGCCGCCAGCTCGTGCGCCGGTTCCGAAGAGCCGCCGAAATATAAAGGCGGATACGGTTTCTGCACCGGCGGATACAAAGTCTTCGCGCCCTTGACCTTGATGTGCTTGCCGATGAAGTTATAACCGGCCTCGCCGCCTTCGCCCGACAAGGCACCGCGCCATACTTTCAGGAACTCGGAGGAAATTTCATAACGTTCGGCATGGTCGGCGGACAAGCCGTCCGCTTCCAGCTCGGCCTGGTCGCCGCCGGTCACCACATTGATCAGCAGGCGGCCATTCGACAGCCGGTCAAAGGTTGACGCCATGCGGATCGCCAGGCCAGGCGTGCTCAGGCCGGGACGGATCGCCACCAGGAATTTGAGGCGCTGGGTGAAGCCTAGCAAACTGGATGCAACCACCCAGGCATCTTCGCAAGAGCGCCCGGTAGGCAGCAGCACGCCGTCGTAACCGAGGGTGTCGGCGGCCACCGCGATCTGCTTCATGTAATCGAAGTTGACCGGGCGCGCGCCCTGCGAGGTGCCGAGGTAACGGCTGTCGCCGTGGGTGGGAATAAACCAGAAAACGTTCATGACTGCTTCCGTATATAAATGTGTTTTATTGCTGCGCCAATGGCGCGCTCTTGGGATGCCAGACAATATCGGCCACCTTGACCGCGCGCGGAATCAGGCCGAGTTCCTTGAAACTGTCGGCGACGCGCTGCTGGTCGGCCACCAGCGCCGGGCTGAGCACCGCAGTCGGCGACGGATTGGGACGGCGGCTCAGGAACAGGTGCACCGTCGCCAGGTTCAAGCCGCTCACATCGGCAATCAGCTGTGCTACTTCCTTGCGGTTTTGCTGCACGTAGCGGTCGGCCTTGGTCAGTTCATCCAGCAGGTTCAATACCGTGCCCGGATAATTTTCGGCAAACCCGCGCGCCGCCAGGTAGAACGAATTATTGTTCGACAGGCCGCTGCCGGTGCTCAGGACGCGCGGCTTGAAACTCAGTTCGGCGGCGCCGTAATACGGATCCCAGATCGCCCAGGCGTCGACGCTGCCGCGTTCAAATGCTGCGCGCGCATCGGCCGGCGCCAGGTAGACCGGCTGGATGTCGGTCCAGGCCAGGCCGGCTTTCTTGACCGCCCGCACTAGCAGGAATTGCGCACTGGAGCCCTTTTGCAAGGCGATCCGCTTACCCTTCAGGTCGGCCAGCGTCCTGATGTCCGAAGCGGGTTGCACCAGCAGCGCGGAGCTCTCAGGTTTCGGCGGCTCGGCGCCGACGTACAGCAGATCCTTGTTGGCCGCCTGCGCAAATACCGGCGGGCCATCCCCGGTCAGGCCGAAATCCAGGCTGCCGGCAGACAAGGCTTCCAGCAGTTGCGGCCCGGCCGGAAATTCCAGCCAGACGATCTTGCTGTTCTTGAAGCGCTGCTCCAGCGTGCTGCGCTGCTTCAGCACCACCAGGTTGACCGCGCTTTTCTGGAAGCCGATGCGTATCTGCTCGGGCTCCCTGGCTGCGGGCTGCGCCTGGCTAAGCGGCGATGCACTCAGCAGTGCAGCCAACAGCGGCAGCGCCATTGCGCGGCGGATTTTCTGCAGGGAGCGGCGGCGGAACAAAGAGATAGACATGGGTCCGGCCTCAGGATTTGTCTGCCAGCTTGGCTGGCAATACCGCGTCGCGCGTCGAAATCTTCTTGGGAATCAGTTTCAACTCATAGAAGGTGTCGGCGATCTTCTGCTGCTCGTCCAGCACCTTGCCGTCGACCGGCTTGTAGATGTGGGCGTAATGCTTGAGGCCGGTTTCGATCACATCCGGCTCCAGCCCCTGGATCGGCGCCAACTGCGCCGCCGCTTCCTTGTAGTTGGCGCGTATCCATTGCCCTTCCTTGCCGGCTTCTTCCAGGATGGCGTTGACTACCGCCTGGTTCTTTTCCGCGTACTTGCGCGCGCTCAGGAAGAACTGGTGATGACTGACGACGCCGCTGCCGCTCGCCAGGACACGGGCGTCGATCTGCTTGATCGCTGCCGTCTGGAACGGGTCCCAGATTGCCCAGGCATCGACTGCGCCACGCTCGAAAGCGGCACGGGCGTCGGCCGGCGCCAGGTAGATCGGCTGGAACTCGTTATAGGCGACGCCGCCCTTCTTCAGCAGGCTGATGACCAGCCAGTGCACGTCGGAACCCTTGTTGAAGGCGATTTTCTTCCCCTTCAGCTGCGCCAGCGAAGTGATCGGCGAATTCTTCGGCACCAGGATGCTCTCCGCTTCCGGCGTCGGGATCTCGTAAGCGCTGTACACAAAATCGGCGCCGGCAGCCTGGGCCACGATAGGCGGTGCTTCGCCGACATAACCGAAATCGACTGAGCCGACATTCAAGGCTTCCAGCAGTTGCGGGCCGGCAGTGAACTCGGCCCACTTGACCTCGATGCCTTGTGCTGCCAGGCGTTTTTCCAATGTGCCATGGGCTTTCAGCAGCACCAGGGTGCTGGCGGCTTTCTGATAGCCGATGCGCAGCACCTGCTTGTCCTGCGCCTGCGCCAGCAGCGGCAAGCCGGCGGAAAACGCTCCGGCGGCGACTGCGGAGAGCAGCGCCAGCACGTGGCGTCTTGTGTGTTTGTTGCTGGTCGAGACTGTCATTGCATGCTTCCTGTTTTTTTGGACAAAACGATCCCCGCCGCCGGTCAAGGCAGATTTTTCAAACGCTGGGCGGGTAAGTTGCTTAGTTATCTGATCCGGTTAGCTGATTCGCCTGGATTTCCTGCTACACGCTACATCGCACCTGCGAAAACGGAATCGGATCGAAATGGTTGCTGCCGGTCTTGTGCAGCGCCAGCAAGCTGTCCGACAACTGCTGCACGCCTTCGCTAATCCGCTGGAAGATCGCCTGGTCCAGGCTCAATCCCTCCTGCTCCGACCACTGCACCTGTGCTTCCGTCGCATAGATGCTAGGCAGTACATGCTTGGCCGCCAGCGACGACAATACCGGCCGCAAGGCATAATCCAGCGCCAGCATGTGCGACTGGCTGCCGCCGGTGGCCAGCGGCAGCACCAGCTTGTCGGTCAGGCCGAACTGCGGCAGCAGGTCGAGGAACGCTTTCAGCACGCCGCTGTACGAAGCCTTGTAGACCGGCGTCGCCACCACCACCGCTGTGGCTTGCGCTACCTGCGCCAGCGCGGCCTGGATCGCCGCGTGGTTGAAATCGGCCCGCAACAGCGCATCGCCTGGCAGGTCGCGCACGTCCAGTTTGCTGTAGCGATGTCCCAGCACGGCCAGCTTTTCACCTGTGTAATGCAATAAGCGGGTAGAACGCGAAGGCGCGGACGGGCTGCCGGCCAATAGCAAAATAGTCATCTGTAGCAATCTTGAAGCCGCCCTGACAGGCAGGGCGGCTGAATCATGGTCATTCCGGCCAACCGGCTTATTTCACGCCAGGCTGGTAAATCTTGTCGAACACGCCGCCGTCGCTGAAGTGGGTCTTCTGCGCATTTTTCCAGCCGCCGAAAGTGTCGTCGATGGTGAACAGGCTCAGCTTCGGAAACTTGCTGGCATACTTGGCCGCGACTTTAGGATCGATGGGACGGTAGTAATTGTGCGCAGCGATTTCCTGGCCTTCCGGCGAGTACAAGTACTCCAGGTAGGCTTGTGCAATCTTGCGTGTGCCACGCTTGTCGACCACCTTGTCGACCACAGCCACCGGCGGTTCCGCCAGGATGCTCAGCGACGGGAACACGGTATCGAACTTGCCTTTGCCGAATTCCGCTTCCACCAGGTAAGCCTCGTTTTCCCACGACAGCAGCACGTCGCCGACACCGCGCTCGGCAAACGTCACGGTCGAACCACGCGCGCCGGAATCCAGCACCGGCACGTTCTTGTACAGGCGCGAGATGAAATCGCGCGCCTTGGCGTCGTCGTTATTGTTCTTCTTCAGCGCATAACCGTAAGCGGCCAGGTAGGCCCAGCGTGCGCCGCCGGAAGTTTTCGGATTGGCTACCACTACCGATACGCCAGGCTTGACCAGGTCGTCCCAGTCCTTGATGCCCTTGGGATTACCCTTGCGCACCAGCAGCACGATAGTTGAAGTGTATGGGGTGCTGTTATGCGGCAAGCGTTTTTGCCAGTCGGCCGGCAGCAGCTTGGCTTTTTCGGAAATCTCGTCGATATCGTAAGCCAGCGCCAGGGTCACCACGTCGGCCTCCAGGCCGTCGATCACCGAGCGCCCCTGCTTGCCGGAGCCGCCATGCGACGCCTTCAGGGTGAGATTGTCGCCAGTCTTGTCTTTCCAGTACTTGGCAAAGGCCTTGTTGTACTCCTGGTACAGCTCACGTGTCGGATCGTAAGAAACGTTGAGCAGCGAAAAATCAGCCGCATGAACAATCTGCGCACTCTGGGCTACCAAGGCGATGGCGATGACCGACCTGACTATTTTCTTCAACATGTTCTGCTTCCCTTGTTTGTGAATGTTTTTTGTTTTGAGGAATACAGATTAATGAGGCGGCCTGGAAAACAAAACGAATTCTTTCTTCTCTCCTTATGCAAAAAACAGATATGTATGGACCGGGCGGATGAATAAGGAGGAGCTTCATTCCCGCTGAATTAGCATATAGCTGGACAAGCTGTAAGGAATCGCAACATCGGGCGACTAGACAACAACAGCGTTGTCCATTCCTCCTGAGACCATACATGAAAAGATTCCTTGCCTATTTCGCCTCCCACCTGCTGGCTGTCGCCATTGGTTTTGCCGGCGGCATCTATCTATTGCCGATTCTCACCGCCGGCGCCGGGCCGAGCGCGGCCGAGTTCAGGCAGGCCGGCAGCGCGGCCCGCCATAGCGGGGTGTTCAAGAAGGATTTGCCGGGAAGCGATTTCCTGCATTGGGCGCAAGGCACGGTGACCCTCAGCGACGACACGATTGCCTTCGAAGGTAGCATCGCCCCCGGTCCTGACTACAAGGTGTACCTGACATCCGCATATGTCGACAACAAGGCCGATTTCCTCAAGCTCAAGGAGCGCTCCCTGCGCGTTGGGGAAGTGAAAACTTTCGAGCGTTTTATCGTCAAGCCGGCGCAGCCGCTTGACCTGGCCAAATACAACACAGTCGTCATCTGGTGCGAAACTTACTCGCAGTTCATCAGCGCCGCGCAGTTCCGTTAGGACCCCTTAGTTCCTGGCCACCCCAAGATAGGCGCTGGAGGCCACCAGCAGCAATGCGCAGCCAAGGCCGCCGAAGGCGATGCTCAGGCTGCTGGCATGCGCCACGAAACCAATCAAGGCTGGGCCAGCCAGGATGCCGGCATAACCGATGGTGGTGATGGCCGCGATCGCCAGGCTGGCCGGCATGGCGCCGTGGTTGCCGGCGGCGCTGAACAGGATCGGCACGATATTGGAAGCACCCAGGCCGATCAGCACGAAACCGGCCAGCGCCACGCCGGCGTTCGGCACAGAGATGGCGACAAAGAAGCCGCCGGCGGCGCACAAACCGCCCAGCAGCAGCACGCGCTTAGCGCCGAAGCGGCGCACGATACGGTCGCCGGTCAGGCGGCCGCAAGTCATGGCGATGGCGAAAGCGGCATAGCCGAAGCCGCCCTGGCTGGCGTCCAGTCCGCGCGTGGCGGTCAGGAATAATGCGCTCCAGTCCAGGATCGCGCCCTCCACCAGGAACACGATAAAGCACAGCACGCCGATGAAGATCACGGCGCCATGCGGCAGCACGAACAGCGCGCCGCGTTCGCCCGCCTCCGGCGCGCGCAGCAAGTGCGGTCCCGCCAGCAGCAATAGCGCAGCAACCAGGAGCGCCGCCAGCCCGCTGGCCATCAACGGGCTCAAGCCCAGCCACAGCAACAACGCCATGCCGCCGGCGCCGACAAAGCCGCCGACGCTGAACATGCCGTGGAAACCCGACATGAGCGCGCCGCCGCCGGCCTTCTCCACCATCACCGCATGCACATTCATGGCGACATCCAGCGTGCCGATGGCGGCGCCGAAAAAAACAAGCCTGTGCCCAGCTGCAGCGGACTGGCTGCCAGCGTCAGGCAGGGAAGAATCAGGCAAGCCAGCGCACCGGCGCTCAGCACCACGCGGCGGCAACCGAGGCGCGCCGCCAGCATGCCGGTCACCGGCATCGATAGCAGCGAGCCGCCCCCCAGGCAAAGCAGCAGCAAGCCAAGCTCAGCCTCGCCCACGCCCAGCCGCGCTTTCACATACGG
This sequence comes from Collimonas fungivorans, assembly GCF_001584145.1. NCBI lineage: Bacteria > Pseudomonadati > Pseudomonadota > Betaproteobacteria > Burkholderiales > Oxalobacteraceae > Collimonas > Collimonas fungivorans. Next base: position 4,019,655 of record NZ_CP013232.1, read on the forward strand.
CACCAGCGGCGCCCAGGCAGACATCGCCAGTCCGGCGCAGAGAAACGCCAGCCGCGTGGCGTAGCGCCGTTTGGGACCGATAGCATTCATGGCATTGCTTCCCGCGTGGTTGATCATACGGCCTCGGCATACAGCAGTTGCACGCCTTGCCGGCCGAATTGCGCCGCCTGCCTGCGATCGGCGCCGGACTCCAGCACGAGGTATGTCAGATGCTCAGGCGGCAACACCGCAAACGGCGCTGCCGTGCCGATTTTTTCCCTGCTCGCTGCTACCAGCACCGCCTTGCTGGCAGCCGCCAGGCTGCGCTTGAATTCGGCCTCTTCATAGTTGAAGCAGCTCAGCCCTGCTTCAGCATCGACGCCACAAGCGCCGAGGAAGAAAATGTCAGGCCGCATCCGCTCGGCATCGCGCAGGGCGGCGGCGCCGAGGTTTGCGCCGCTGCGGGCATCGACCCGGCCGCCGACCATGATCAGCTCGATCTCCGGCCGCTCCAGCAGCGCCAGCGCCACTGCCGCGGCATTGGTCAGCACCGTCATCGGCAGCTGCGGCAGCGCCGCAGCGATGGCCAGGTTGGTTGAGCCGGCGTCGATGAACAGCACGTTGCCGCCGGAAACCAGCGTTACCGCCGCCTGCGCCAGCCGTGCCTTGCGCTGCGGCGCCAGCTTGCTGCGTTCGGCCAGCGGCGTAGCGGCAGGCGCCGGCGGCAAGGCGCCGCCATATACCCTGGTGCAGAGGCCGGCCGCCGCCAGGTCGCGTAAATCGCGCCGGATGGTGTCCTCGGAAACATTCAGCTGCTGCGCCAGATCCAACGCCAGCACCCGGCCGTCCGCCAGCAGCCGTTGCTGGATAAGCGCGTGGCGCTCCTTGAGCAGCAGATTCGCAGTATTCATATAGCCTCACATCATGCATAAACACGTATAAATATACACAAACGTGCAATCATGGGCAAGTTTTTGCTGCCGGCATATTTTCCCGGCGCCTGCAAGAAATTGAGATCAGGTCAAGAGAGGGTAAAGAATCACTGCCCAGGTAGCGACAGCCAGCACGCAAGTCAGCAGCACTGCGGCGCTGCCGAAATCCTTGGCGTTCTTGGAGAGCGGATTGCGTTCCAGCGAAACCCGGTCCACCACCGCTTCAATCGCCGAGTTGATCAGCTCGATGATGATGATCCAGACCAGCACCGCGATCAGCAGCAGTTTCTGCAGCGGCGTCACCGGCAGCAGCAAGGCGACAATGATGCCGGGGATGACGATCATCAGTTCCTGGCGGAATGCATGCTCGTTTTTCCAGGCTGACTTGAAACCTTCCGCCGAATAGAAGAAAGCTGAAAAAATCCTCTTGAATCCGCTGGTGCTCTTGAATTCGCTAATCGGCTGCTGCGGCGCGTCTTGCGGCCGCGATGATTGCTTGTTTTCGCTCATGCTGTGCTGGATCTAAGCTTGATGTGATGGAAACGCCGGTTTGCGTTAACGAATTTTAACAGCCTTGCTGCGCTGCACGCTAAATGCTTTTCATTTGAAAACAGGGATCTTACCGGCTCGTGAATGCACTCTAATCGATGACAATAGCGAAGCATAACTTTTCACATTATGATATAAACATTCCATTGCAATGCACCATTACTCCAATGAAGACAGCTACTACCGACGACACCGATAAGATTTCGATCCAGGTTATCGAGCGCATGATCTCGTTGCTCGATACGCTGGCGCTCTACCCTGATCCGGTCAGCCTGAAAGAATTATCGGCCGTCACCGGCTTGCATCCGTCGACCGCGCACCGGATCCTCAACGACCTGGTGGTAAAACGTTTTGTCGACCGCTCCGAGCCGGGCAGCTACCGGCTTGGCATGCGCCTGCTGGAACTGGGCAACGTCGTCAAAAGCCGGCTCAACGTGCGCGAAGCCGCGCTCGATTTCATGCGCGGCTTGCATCGCAAGACCAACCAGACGGTCAACCTGTCGGTGCGCCAAAGCGATGAGATCGTCTACATCGACCGTGCGTTTTCAGAACGCTCGGGCATGCAGGTGGTGCGCGCCATCGGCGGCCGGGCGCCGTTGCACCTGACCTCCACCGGCAAACTGTTCCTGTCCATCGACGATCCGAAAATGGTACGCGCCTACGCCACCCGCACCGGGCTGGCAGGACACAACAAGAATTCCATCACCGACCTCAGCAAGCTGGAGCGCGAACTGAGCCTGGTGCGCGCGCTCGGTTATGCGCGCGACAACGAGGAACTGGAACTGGGCGTGCGCTGCATGGCGGCCGGCATCCGCGACGATTCCGGCAAGATGGTGGCCGGCCTGTCGATCTCCGCGCCGGCCGATCGCCTGCAAGAAGAATGGGTGGAGGACCTGATCAGTACCGCGAACCAGATTTCGGCTGTACTGGGATATACCTCGCAACAGTAAGCACAGCATCGCAGCGAGACAAGCCGGGCATAAAAAAACAGAGTTTATTCGCAATGAATAAACTCTGTTTTTTTATGCCGGATGATAATCCGGTCTGCTTAGTCTACGTCCCGGGGTAAATCCTAGGTCTGGCCGTCGGCGATCTTGACCCGCGTCAAAGTGGCAGGATGCGCATCGGCCAGCCATTTGCGGACCCGGTCTGCATCTGCCTGACGCGAATACTTGCCGCGCGAATCGAGGAACACCATCACGATCTGGCGACCGTCAATCGTGGTCTGCATGACCATGCAGCGGCCCGCTTCGTTGATGTATCCGGTCTTTTGCAAACCGATCTGCCACTCGGGATTTTCGACCAGGTGATTCGATGTCGAGTATTGCAGCGGACGGCCGCCCGGCTCCACGACATATTTGGAATCGGTGGAATACTGGCGGATGACAGGATGCTGGTAGGCAGCCATCACCAGGCGCGAAAGATCGCGGGCGCTGGCGACATTGAGGTGCGACAGGCCGGTTGAATCGACATAGTGGGTTTCGGTCATGCCGAGCGCCCTGGCCTTGGCGTTCATGGCCACCACAAACGCCGGCAAGCCGCCAGGGTAGGAGCGGCCGAGCGCAGACGCTGCGCGGTTCTCGGAACTCATCAAGGCGATGTGCAGCATGTCGGCGCGCGTCAACTGCGAACCTATGCGCAAGCGCGAGCTGCTGTGTTTTTCGCGATCGATGTCGTCATCGGTCACGGTCAGCACTTCATTCATGTCCTGCTTCGATTCCACCACCACCATGCTGGTCATCAGCTTGGTCAGCGATGCGATCGGCAAGGCGATGTGGGAATTTTTATCCAGCAGCACTTCCGAACTGTTCTGGTCAAGCACCAGCGCCACGCTGGATTTCAATTCGAGCGGATCGCGCGTCAGGTTCAGTCCGGCTTGCTCGCCGGCAGACAGGACCGGCGGCAAAGCCGGCACTACCGGTGCGAATGCGATGCGCTGGTATGTCACTTTGCGACGGCCGTGGACCATCACTACTTTCTTCACCAGCTTTTCATTTTTATTGAAAGACGCGGTATTGCTGCGGCCGCGCGCCGAGATCACGACACGTTTCCTGGAACCGGATTTGGCTACAGCTTTTTTGCTGGCTGAAGCAGTGCCGGCCGCAGGTTTTTTGGCGGCTTTTTTAGCGGTGCTGTGTTTAGTTTGGGCGGAAGCAAGAGCAACGGGCGCGTTCGCGAGCACGAGGAAGAGTGACAAAAAAACAATTAACGCGGATTTGCCCATTTGCGGCTCCAATATGCGGCGATCTATAACTTTGTGGCAGTGTAGGCAAATATCCGAAAAATCGCAAGAGAATTAGAGGGTTAGCGCACTAAATTAAACGACTTTCGATGTCTGGGCCAGAATTTGCGAGATAGATTTTACCGCAACTCCCGACCCTGATATTCTGACTATTTGTAACATTCCAGTTGCACGACGTCTATCGAAAACGAGTAATCGGCCTGCAGCTCAAAGTAAGCCGACACTTCCGACGGCGCACTGTCCCACAATGACTTGATCGCCGCCACCCGTTCCGGCGGCGTACGCATCCGCGCCACCCAGGTATCGAACTGCAAAGGCAGCTTCCAGCTCTTATCCGCGGCGGGACGCAACCCGGCCTCGGTCAGCAACTGGCGCCAGCCCGGCACGCTGCGATTGCGCACATGCGAGGTGTCGCGCAGCAACTCGATGGACTGGAAATACGTGTCGCTCAACACATCCTCCGGCGCCGCGGTATCGATCACGATGCAGGTGCCGCCCGGTTTCAGCACCCGCGCCATTTCAGCGAGCGCCGCCGGCAGCCTGGTCCAATGATGCGCGCTAAATCGCGTACACACCAGCTCAAAAGAGGCGTCGGCAAACGGCAGGCGGTCGGCGCTGCCCTGCTGCACGTGGAGGTTTTTCAAACCGCGCTCGGCAGCGGCTTGCTGCACCACATCCAGCATTTCCGTGGCGAGGTCGTAGGCGATCACCTCGCCGGCATGCGGCGCAATGGCGAAAGCGGCGTGTCCTGCTCCGCAACCGACATCGAGCGCCTTGCCTTGCGGAAATTTGCCGGCGTAGGCGGCCAGCTGCTGCAAGTCCGCGCCCTGGGCGTGGACGGTGCTGGTCAGGTAGGCGGCGGCAGTGCTGCCGAACTGTTCGGAAACTACTTTGTCGTGATTGCGGGCGACGGTCATCGGTTTTCTCCTCAGAAATAAGTCATGTCGTTTAGGGCAGCTCCTAGTGTAATTATTTTTTATCCTGTTACAAGACCAGTGTTTATACTAGTACCATAAATAACAGGATAAACATGGACCAGACCGGCAAACGCAAAGCACTAGGCGAATTCATCAAGACCCAACGCACCCAGCTCCCGACTGCGGCACTGAGGCTGGGCGGCAACACGCGCCGCCGCACCCCCGGCCTGCGGCGCGAAGAAGTGGCCCAGCTGTGCGATATCAGCGTCACCTGGTATACCTGGATAGAACAAGGCCGCACCGTGTCGGTATCGGCGGCGGCGCTGGCAAGGATCGCCGAGGCTTTGCAGCTGTCGCGCGCCAAGCGCGCCTATCTGTTTGAACTGTCCGGCAAAAAAGACCCGCAGGCCCAGGAGGCGCAGGCCCAGGAAATCCCCGCTGAAATACTGGCGGTCACCGATGCCATCAAGACCCCGGCCTACCTGCTGGACCGCCACTGGAATGCGGTTGCCTGGAACCGCGCCGCCAAGACCTTGTTCGTCGGCTGGCTGGACAAAAAAGGCGCCGGCAGGAACCTGCTCGAATACACCTACTGCACAGCCGACGCCACGAACCTGATCAGCGACTGGGAACAGCGCGCCAGCCGGCTGGCGGCGGAATTCCGCGCCGATTGCGGCATGTACCTGGATGAACCAGAGATTGCCGAGCTGGTGGCGCGCCTGAGCGCCGCCAGCGACGCGTTCAAGCGCGCCTGGAACCTGCACGATGTGGTGGAAAAGGAAGGCGGCGAACGGCGCTTCAGCCATCCGGTGCTGGGCCAGCTGTCGTACCGCCAAGTCAACCTGCGGGTGGCCAACCGGCCCGAACTCAAGCTGGTGATGCTGCTGCCGGTTTAGGATTGCTCATTTTTTTGGTTCTTCAGACTTCTCTGTGGGTATAGGGGACGCTATCACGCATGGCCAGCCAAGAAGTAGGGTGGGCACGCTTTTGTGCCCACGCTGTAGCACTTCCGCGTGGGCACAAAAGCGTGCCCACCCTACATACGAGTGCATTTTTTGCATCCATAGAAAAATCAGACGAATCATTTTTTCATGACAAAAACCACGCCCAGTATCGCCACCGCCATGCCGGCGATGCCCAGCAGGTTGAAGACTTCGCCGAACATCAGCCAGGCCATCAGCGCCGTCGTCGGAGGCGTCAGGTAAAGCAGGCTGGTGACCCGGGTCGCCGCGCTTTTGCGTATCAGTGCAAACAGCAGGAAGATCGCGCCTATCGACAAGGCCAGTATCGACCACAGCAAGGCGCCGACGAAGCGCGGCGTCCATTGCACCGTATCCAGGCTTGGCCCCAGGTGTTCGTAGAAAATCGCAAACGGCAGCAGCACCACGATCGAGGCCGCAAACTGGATGATGGTGCCGGTGCGCAGGTCGAAATGCGGGCAGTTGCGTTTCTGGTACAGCGTACCGAGCGTAATCGAGAGCAGAGCCAGCAGGCACAATGAGATGCTTTGCCAGGACAAGCCGATCAGGCTGATCTTTGCCGCCACCACCAGCCCTACTCCGCAAATCCCCAACAGCAGCCCCAGCCATTGGCGCGGCCGCACCGATTCGCCGATCAAGGGCGCGGCGAACGCTGTCAGGATCGGCTGCATGCCGACAATCAGGGCCGATACGCCGGCCGGCATGCCAAGCTTGATGGCGCACCAGACGCCGGCCAGGTAACCGCCTTGCAGCAAGATCCCGGCTAGCGCGATATGCCGCACCTGGCCTGCCGGCCACGGCGCCCGCATTAATAACACCAGCGGCAGCAGGACCAGCAGCACGCCGGCGAAACGCAACAGCAGAAACGTCAGCGGCGGCGCGTACGGCAAGCCGAATTTCGCCACCACGAAGCCGGTGCTCCACAGCAGCACGAACACCATGGGCATGGCCGCCAGCAGGCGATGGGCTGGCGCTACGGCGGGAAGGCTGGCTGAATGCATTGATTATCCGGGTTGGGTAAGCGCGCCCTGCTGGCGCGCGAAGTGTGCTGCGAGCGAGATAGTTTGCAGGTGGATCGCCACCGTGTCTTGTATGTTCTTGCCATAACCGCCGGCCATCGCGATCGCCACCGGTATCGCGTGGCGGCCTGCGGTCTCCAGCAGCATGGCGTCGCGCTGCGCGAGGCCGTCGAAACTCAGCTTCAGGCGTCCCAGCCGATCGCCTTCATGCGGATCGGCGCCCGCCAGGAAAATGATCAGCTGCGGCGAGAAGCGTCCCAGCACGGCCGCCAGCGCATCCTGCAGCGCGCCCAGGTAAGCCTGGTCGCCCGTGCCGTCCGCCAGCGCCACGTCGAGGTCGCTGCGTTCCTTGTCAAATGGATAATTGCGCTCGCCGTGCAGCGACAAGGTGAAAATCGAATCGTCGTTGGCCAGGATGGACGCCGTGCCGTTGCCCTGGTGGACATCAAGGTCGACGATGGCGACCCGCTGCACCCGCCGTTCCGCCTGCATCAGCCGGGCCGCGATCGCCGCATCGTTGAAGACGCAGAAACCGGCGCCCTGGTCGGCGAACGCATGGTGGGTGCCTCCCGCCAGGTTGACCGCGATCCGTCCGGGATCCGTCAGCGCGGCCCGGCAAGCCGCGATGGTGGCGCCGGCAGAGCGCCGCGAACGCTCCACCATCTGCGGCGTCCATGGAAAACCGATGGCTTTTTGTACACTCTCCGGCAAAGTACCGGCGCTGACTGCGCTTATATAGTGCGGATGGTGGGCCAGCGCCAGCACGCCGTCGCTGGTGGTCGGCGCTTCATTGAAATCGATATCGCTGATAGCCGCCAGCGCGGCTTCGTGGATTAGCCGGTATTTCTGCATGGGGAAACGATGGCCGGCTGGCAGGGGCAGCACGAAATGGTCGCTGTAGAAGGCTTTCAAGATAGGCGCCGGTCCGGTAAAACGGTCAGTCTAACATCAGGGCACGCACACGGCAGAGTGCTCAAAACGGCAACAAAAAATGCACTAATAAATGGATGCTAATAAACGGATTTCATAAGCTTTGTCTTAATCAATATAAACAATATATTGCAGCGCACAAAAAATCTCTTGACACCGGTTCAGAATAATTTAAAATGAAATTGTTGCGTCGCACAATGAGCTTTCAAGACCTTGGCAGACGTAATCAACGGCTAGATTTTAGCCACCCCTGAGTCGCCCTATTTGTCGTTTTTACAGCATCGAATCCTAGGAGAAGCCATGTCTACCGTTGCAGAACAATTTTCAGCCGCCGCCAAAGCCAATTTCGAATCCAACCTGGCCCTGTTCACCGATTTCACTACCAAGGCGTTTGCCGGCGTGGAAAAGCTGATCGACCTCAACCTGAACGCCGCCAAGGCTTCGCTGGAAGACTCGAACGCCACTACCCAGAAGTTGTTTTCGGCTAAAGACCCACAAGAATTCTTCTCGCTGAGCGCCGCACTGGCCCAGCCGAACACTGAAAAAGCGATTGCTTACGGCCGTCATTTCGCCAGCATCGCCTCCAGCACACAAGCCGAACTGACCAAGTCGGCTGAAGCACAAGTTGCTGAAACCAAGCGTAAAGTCATCGAATTCGTCGACCAGGCTTCGAAGAACGTGCCTCCTGGCGCAGAAGGCGCAGTTGCTTTCGTCAAGTCGGCCATCGGCAGCGCCAACGCCGGTTACGAACAGTTCGCCAAGAGCACCAAGCAAGCTGTTGAAACTCTGGAAACCAATGTCAACAACGCTGTCGACCAGCTGTCGCAAGCTGCTACCAAGACTGCTACTGCTGCCCGTTCGAAGAAGTAATCTGCAAAGCTGGCGCGCTTGGCGCGCCAGCCTGAATCTCCTCGGTACCCTGAAATAGCGGTATCGTTATTTACCCCGGCTGACCGGGGTATTTTTTTGCCCGGCTGCTTTGTCCGCCGCAGGCCTGGCCTGGCCCACCAGTTGCAATAGCCGCTGCAGCGTCGCCTCATCCATCGCGGCCGGCAAGTCGCAGATATGCAACAGCTGCTGCTCGATATTCCTCGCCGCCCCGCCCGCCTTCAGCGATGCCTGCAACACCTCGACCTGCAATTGCAGGCGTTCGCGCGACAGCGCCGGCGGGCTGTCGATGCCGGCCAGGATTTCAGCGCGCAGCAACTCTTGCTGCAATAGCGGGCGCTGGCTTTCCAGCGTGGCGGCATAGCCGCTGCCGTTCTGCAAGGCACGCTCGAAACGCGCCGCAACGACTTTTTCAAATGCCGGCGCCAGGCGCGGCAGAAGCTGCCAGCGATTGCGCCAGTCGGCTTCGGTCGGGATCTCGGCTGCGGTTATGACGGCTTCAATCTGCTGGCACAAGACCAGCTTGTCGCGCAAGGCATCCGCTTGCGCCAGCGCTGCCTGACGCCGTCCCTGCTCCAGCCGCTCTTGCAGAGCGCCGAGCGCGGCCTGGAAACGTGCTTCAACCTGGGCCTGGACCGCACGCGGCACCTGCCCGCCGTGCGCCCATTCCTGCTGCGCCTGTTGCAAGATTTTCGGCAACTCGGCCTCAGGCTGAGTCAGCGCGGCTTCCAGCGCGGCACATTGTTCTTCGCGCAAACGCAGGTTGTCGCGCCGCTCGGCATCGGCGCTGGATGCGGCTTCCTTGCGCTGGGCAAAGATGGTGTCGCAAGCGCTGCGGAAACGCAGCCACAGTTCCTGCTCGTCCTGGCGCGGCAAAGGCAATGCCTTGGCCTGCTCTTGCCAGCGCTGTTGCAATTCCTTCACACGGTCGGCGATGCCGTGCTGGCGCTGGTTGGCCTGCAGTTGCGCCGCTTCGGCAATCAGTTGTTCACGCCTGGCGATTTCACCGGCCTGCTGCTGCGCCAGCGGCGCCAGCAAGGTCTGGATGGCGCTGGCGAAACTGCCGTCGAGTGTCTTTTTTTCGCTACGGTTGATCGGACCCAGGTTCTTCCAGGCCTGCTGCTTCTGCTGGCAAAACTGGGCGATGGTTTTCCAGTCCTGCGCGGTATTGGCTAACTGCTCAGTCGTCAACGCCGCCTGCGCGTACTGCTGCACTTCATCGATCAAAGCCCGCGCGTTGCCTTGGTTGATTTGCCGTTGCTCGGCCTGTTGCTGGAAATGCGCCGCCACTGGCGCATAGGCGCTGGTGCAAGCGCTGTCGAAACCTTCCCACAGGGCTTTCGGCGCCGGCCCCGAACTGACATCCAGGGATTTCCAGCGCGCCCGCAGGCTGCCGATCTTTTTTGCCAGTTCGGCCGGCGCCAGCGCTTGCTGCGGCAACTCTTGCGCCGCCTTGGTCAATTCTTCACGCGAGACATTGCCGCCCCAGCGCGCCCAGCCTTGCAGCCGGGTCAGTTCGGCGCGCGCCTGGACCAGGCGGCTGTTCTGCATTGCGCTCGGCTTATGCTGTTTGAAATCGATGGCCCGCAGCGTTTTATCGAAGTCCATCGCCACTTGCAGCGCGCCGTCTTCCAGCGCTTTTTCCAGGCCGTCCAGGGCTTCGTCGATGTGCGGCCGCTCGCCTGCTTCTGCCACGGCAACCGACACCCGGATCTTCTGCGGTTTGCTTGGCGCGACTACCGCATGCTGCTTCAGCAGCGCCTGATAGCGCTGTTCCAGGCTGTCATCGAGCAAGGCCGGCGGCAATTTTGGCAAGGCCGACCAGCCGGCTTTCAGCGTATCCGAAGTCAGTGTCTCGCCGGACGTTTCCCAGCTTGCCAGCAAATCGCTGCGGACCTGCAAAGCGGATTGGTGCTGCTGCAAATCCGACAGCAGCTTGCGCAGCGCTTGTGCTTCCTGCGCAAACTCGGCTTCCAGGTGGCGCGGCAAGGTCTGCGCCTCGGCGTGGCTGGTGCAAGCCGCCATTTGCGATTCCAGCGCATCCAGTTGCTGCTGGCTTTCTTGCTCGGCCACCGTCGCCGTCTTGATCTGCTGATGCAATGCGCGCACGCCGGCCAGCGCGCCGATGGCGCTGCGCTGCAGGTCGGCCTGCGTTGCCAGGCGATCGGCAAGCATGGCGCGCAGCTGCGAAAACTGCTGCTGCAATTCAGCCGGCACATCCTTGGCGTCCCAGCCCCGGTCCAGTTCCGCCACCTGGTTCGGCATCAGCTGCTGTTCTTGCTGCAAACGCCGGGCTTGCGCCACGGATGCGGCTGCCCTGCCGGCGATCAGCTGTTGCTGGCGTGCGCCGTCCAACCGCCCCTGCATAAGTTTGGCGACGCGCCGGTCGGTGTTGCGGCATGCTTGCAGCACCTGTTCCAAACCCGCTTGCGACTGCACCAGTTGCGCCGCACACAGGCGGGCATCGGCAAAACCCGACTGCAAAATGAATGCCACTGCGGCGGCTTCATCGGCCAGGCCTTGCGCTTGCTGCAGCTCCTGCTGCCGGGCCTGGTCGGATACCTGCCGGGCTTCGGCGCGTAGCGCGGCCTGGGGAGCAATAACGGGTTGCGGCGCATTGCGCTCTGCGCGCTTGAAAAGGAATCCGAACATGTGACGCCAATCAGATAGAAGCGGATGGTCGCCGACAGCCGGCGGCAAACGCTTTGGTTAAGGGGTAAGAAATAAACAGGAAGCGAACCGGGAACGACAGCTAGTGTAGTGTTTCACACATAACGGCGCTTAAGAAATGGTAGATTTTCGTGTCAGGCTAGGCGTCAACCGGAGCGATAGTGGGCTATCGCGAGGATTGGCAACGACGCATGGCGCGAAAAGATGCCGTTTATTAAGTGTCATTATGTGTGAAACACTACACTAGGCCGGCCGGTACTCTGCCTTTAACTGGTCGAGGCCGGACAACATCTTATTGAACGCTGCCGCGCTCTGCACCGGCTCGCCTTTTACGCCGAGGTCGATATGACGCCTGGTGTCGCCATCGCCGACATGCGGCAAGCTGAATACTTTCACCAGCGGAAACTCCGCCTCGATGGCTTCCATCAGCGGCGTCAGCGTCGACTCCATGGCTTCGAACACCAGCACCGACTGTTCCAGTTGCGGATTCTGGTGGAAACGGTCGGCGTAATAGGTGTCCAGCACCCATTCGAACATGGGCCAGGCCATCACCGGGAAACCCGGCGCAAAATAGTGGGCGCCGGCGCCCTTGTGCGGTACCGAAAAACCGGGAATCTTGTTGAACGGGTTGGGGATGATGGCGGCGCCCTGGGGAAACTCGCCCATCTTCAGCCGGTGCAAGTTGTCGGGCGTATCGTAATCCAGCTCCAGTCCGGCGTCGCGTGCGGTGTCGGCGATCCGTTCGCGGATCTTCTCGCGCGCTTCGGGATGCAGCACCAGCGGTACGCCCAGCGCTGCAGCAGCGCACTGGCGGGTATGGTCATCCGGCGTGGCGCCGATGCCGCCGGTGCAGAACACGATGTCTTCGCTGTCGAAAGTGCGTTTCAGGGTGGCCGTGATGCGGGCCGGATCGTCGCCTATGTATTCGGCCCAGTCCAGGGCGAGGCCCCGGGCAGTGAGCATTTCCAGAATTTTCGGAAAGTGTTTGTCGACTCGCCTGCCTGACAGGATTTCGTCGCCGATGATGATAAGTCCGATTGCCATGGGGATCGCCGTTTAACTGAGGATGGATGGAAATATTTGGCAGAAAGATAATGAACAACACTACACCGTGAGCGTTCCATGCAGATCTTAACTCCGAATCTTTACCGGCACATGAACCCTACAACTGCGGCGTATCGGACAACTGGTGGATCACCTGGCCGTCCTCGCGCCCAGCCATGATGATAGCAGCCTGGCCCGCCGCCCGATATTTGGCCAGCGCCGCCAGGCAATAGTATTCGAACCACAGGCCGGTGAACACGAACACCAGCACATACAGCCAGATCGAACCGGCCGCCAGCAAGGGGAACACTACCAGCCACAAGGCGCCGCCCAGCCACAAGACCGTCGGCGCCGCGCCCAGGGCGCCGGCAATCACGCCGATCAGCAGCAGCGGCCAGCGATGGATGCGCAGCAGCGCCCGCATTTCTTCCTTGTCGGCATGGGCTGCCAGGGCTTCATAGGCAAACACCCGGTACGTCAGCCAGCCCCACAATACCAGCGGCACCAGGAAGGCGAACGGCGGGATCAGCCACAGCGGCAACGTCACCAGCCACAGCACGCAGAACAGCAGGAAAGCGGTAAACGAAGTCCAGGCGCTGCCGAGCAGCGAACCGCCATGGCGCAGTTCGAGATCGGGGAAATGACGGCGGCCGACATGGCGCGCGGTAGCCGGCAAGGCAAACGCGCCGACGAACAGCAAGGCGGTCAGGATCATCAGCGGCAGCAAGGCCCACAACGCCAGCCACGGCACGATGACTGTCTTGAGCGCGCCCAGGCCCAGCCAGCCCGGGACATAATTGGCAATGCCCCAGCCACCGTTGCCGGAAAAATAATTCTTTTGCAGCCAGTCGATCATCGGCTGCAAGCCCCACCACAGGGCCAGGCCCAGATCACGATAGACAGCACAAAAGGCAGGAAAGTCAGCATCAGCATGCGGTAATGCAGCTGCGACAACAGAGCCCTGCCGAAGGCTACCAGTACCGGGCGCATCAGCGGGACTGCCTTCTGGAAAATTCGACCATGCGTTTCAGTCCCAGCCATTGCTGCGACCAGAAACCACGGCCATAGTCGCGCGCCGGCCGGCTTGCCGTCGGCAACTGGTCGCGTATGCCGGTATGTTCGAAGGTCTTGCCGAAATAGGCGCTGCGGAACAGCACATCCCAGAACGCAAACAGCACGCCGAAATTATGGCCGCCCAGCGTGCCCGTGCCCTTGCTTTCATGGCCGATGCCGATCGCATGGTGCCAGCGGTGAAAGCGCGGCGAGACGACGATGGCGTCGCCCAGGCGGCCGAAGTGGATCCGCACATTGGCGTGCTGCAGGCTTTGCAGCATGCGGGTGATCGACACCAGCAGCACGTATTGCGCCGGCTCGACGCCGATCGCCAGTGCTACCAGGGCCATGACGACATCATGGATCAAGCCGTCGAGCAGGTGGTTGCGGTCGTCGCTCCAGAGGTTCATGTTTTGCTGGCTGTGATGCAGGCTGTGCAAACCCCACAACCAGCCGAAGCTGTGCTGCGCACGGTGGTAGCAGTATTCGCACAGGTCCAGCACCAGCAGGTACAGCAGGAAGGTAAGCAACGGCCGGTCGCTCATGCCGGGCAACAGGTTTTCCAGGTTGAACGGGTTGATACCTTGCAGGTGCAGCAGCTCGGTCACTTTCGCCGTCAGCGGATCGACCAGGAAAAACACGAATACCGAAAAAGCGCCGAGGCGGTACAGCACGGTGTACAGGAAATCGATCCAGCGCGCGCGCCGGTCGCTGAAGCTGTGCACCGGGATCAAGGCTTCCAGCGGCCGCAGGACAAGGAACAGGACGACCAGTTCGCAGACGCCGATCAGGAACCATTCGGTGCCGTCGAAAGCATCTTCCAGGTATTCGCTGAAACCGGCATGGAACATGAGCGGCTGCACCACGGACTGGAACAGCCATGCCTGGGCCGCGGCAAACCAGTCAACCAAAGTATTCGTCATGATGCCCTCCCCTTCCCGGCCTTGACTTCCGCGGCTGGTCCCTTGAGGTCGCCCTTGTAGGCGGGATGGTCGCGCAGCGTGGCAAAACAGAAACCCTTTTTCTCCAGCCCGCTGATCAGCGGCTCCAGCACCGCCGGCGCCCAGGGATCCTTGCGCGACCAGATGCCCAGGTGCGCCATGACGATATCACCGTCCTTGAGATTTTTCAGCGTGCGGTCCAGCAGCAGCTGGTTCGGCCATTTGTCGCTGGGCAGCTCGTCGCCGGAAAAACCGGCCGCGGCCCAGGCTACGTGTTTATAACCGCAAGCCTCGCCCGCCGCCAGCGTATGCGGCGTCAGGTGGCCGCCGGGCGTGCGCCAGAAACGGTCGATATGCTTGCCGGTCAATGTCAGGAAGCGCTGGTCGACGCGGTTCAGTTCGTCGCAATATTGCTGCGGCGTCCAGGCTAGCAGCTTGCCGCCGTTGGCGCCGAACTGCGGTTTGACCTCGATCTTGCCGTCGGCCAGGTCGCGCTTGGCGTACACATGGTCGAAAGTATGGCTGCCGAAGGCGTGGCCGTCAGCCACCAGCGCTTTCCAGAACGGCGCCCAGCTCGGATCGAGGGTGTAGTCGCCATTTACGGTTTTTTCATTGGCCATGAAAAACGTGGCCTTGATGTGGTGGCGCCTCAGGGTCTGGGCGATGTACTCCGCTTGCGACTGGCTGCCGGTGTCGAAACTCAGGTAGACCGTGCCGCTGCACGCCCGGGCTGGCTGCGCCAGCGACAGCGTGGCCGGCGCCAGGGTGGCCAGCGCCAGCGCTGCCGTGAGCAGGTTGCGCCTGCTTGCTGAAAACATGGACATCACAGCTCAGAAGCGCGGTTGTTGAAATAGATACCGTGCGGCGAACGCCCCACCGCAATCGTCTTGATCACTTTACGCGTGCTCAGGTCGACTACCGACACCCGCTTCAGCCAGCGCTGGGTAACCCACATGGTCTTGCCGTCCGCCGTCACTTCCATGCAGTCCGGACCGCCTGGGACGGCGATGCTGCCGACGCTTTCCAGCGTATTCAGGTCGAGCACATTGATGCTGCCGGCAACCCGGTTGGAGACGAATACATGGCGCTTGTCGCCCTGCGGACGGAAATTGTGGGCGCCGTCGCCGGTCTTGATTTTCTTGACGATCTTCTGGGTGCGCCAGTCGACCACGGCGACATAATCGCTGCCCATCACGCCAACCAGCAGGTATTTGTTATCCGGCGTCATGTAGACGCCGGCCGGCTGCTTGCCGATCGGCATGGTCCATTTCACCTTTTGCGTCGCCAGGTCGACCGCGGCCAGTTCATCATTGCCCTGCAGGGTGATGAACGCCAGCGTGCTGTCGGCGCTGAACGCCATGTGGCTAGGCATGGACGGCAGCGGCAGGCGCTTGGCCAGTTTCAGGTCCTTGCCGTCGTAGCCGTAGATATCGATGCGGTCAAGCCGCAGGCCGTTGGCGATGAACCATTTCTGGTTGGGCGAAAAGCCGATTTGATAGGGATCGACAATATCCTTCACCTGGCTCTGCAGCTGGCCGCTTTTCGGGTCCAGGAACAGCAGGGAATTGCCGGTGGCGGCGGCCACGATCAGCGACTTGTTGTCCGGCGTCGGCATCAGGTGGTGCGGCTCCTTGCCGACCGGAAAGGTATTGATTTCCTTGTAAGTTGTCTGGTCCAGCAGGGTAATGGTGGCGTCGCGCGAATTCAGCACAACCACGGTATTGCCGATGGCGGCGGCAGGCGCTGCCGCGAAAGTGGAAAAAGCAGCCAGCAGGCCGCCAGCGGCGATAAGGGAACGACCAACGGACATAAAGAAACTCGGAGAAGCGAAAACAACTATTTTACCGCGCATGAATCACACCTATAGATTTAAATGACTTTGCCGGCGTGCCGAAGCAACACACTAGATTGCCCCTCAGCACGGGTTACCGGCCGGATTTTGGTTTACACTGCTCTACTTGGCCAGGCGGCTGGTTACGCCGCCCGGCAACTATTGACTATTTTGAAAAGGACTCCCATGTCGACCACCACTACCGTTTCCGGCCTGCAGTATGAAGATGTCGTCGTTGGCGAAGGCGCTGAAGCAAAAGCCGGCAACCACGTGACCGTGCATTACACCGGCTGGCTGCAGAACTCCGACGGCAGCGCCGGCAAGAAGTTCGATTCCAGCAAGGACCGCGGCGATCCGTTCGAATTCCCGCTGGGCGCCGGCCACGTCATCAAGGGCTGGGATGAAGGCGTGCAAGGCATGAAAATCGGCGGCACCCGCACACTGATCATTCCGTCCGGACTTGGTTATGGCCCGCGCGGCGCCGGCGGCGTGATTCCGCCGAACGCCACCCTGATTTTCGAAGTCGAACTGCTGGGCGTATAAGTCCAACGGCGCCTTGATGAAACATTTCAGCCTGTCAGGCCCGATCCCGCTTCGCCTGGCTGCGTCGCTGCTGTTTGCCGTGCCGCTGCTCGGCGCCTGCACGGTGGTCAGCGTGACCACCAGCGTGGTCGGCGCCGGCGTCAGCGTCGGCAGCGCGGCGGTCAGTGTTGCTTCCACTGTAGTGGAAGGCACTGTCAAGGCAGGCTCCGCGGTAGTCGGCGCGGTCACCCCCGACTGATTCGATTTTCTCCTCCTCGATTTTTCCTCCATATTGATACGAGACTCTCATGACCCTCCAAGCCGACTTCGAACAAGCACAAGCCGATTCCAAGAATTTGCCGGAACGCCCTGACAACCTGACCCTGCTGCAAATATACGCGCTGTTCAAGCAGGCAAGCAGCGGCGACGCCACCGGAGAGCGCCCCGGCATGACCGACTTTGTCGGCCGCGCCAAATGGGATGCATGGGATGGACTGAAAGGCAGCAGCCAGGACGAGGCCAAGCAGAAATACATCGACCTGATCGAAAGCCTGAAAGACTAAAACGGCATCCGGGCCGCTCAGTTCTGGGTAACCCGGCTCAGCGTAACCCGGCCCAGCACTTCAGGATTAAGCAGGTTCGGCGGCCACTTGCGCTCCGCAGTCGGCAGCAAAGCCGCCAGCAAATTTGCCGCGGCACAGTCGGCCATCGCCCGCCGCGTAGGCTCGGAGGCGCTGGCGATATGCGGCGTCAGCACCACATTCGACAGTTCCAGGAAACCGGGATGCAGCGCCGGTTCGTTCTCGAACACATCAAGTCCGGCAGCGGCGATTTTCTTGTCGCGCAATGCCGCGATCAGCGCCAGGTCGTCGACGATGCCGCCGCGCGCCAGGTTGACCAGGATCGCGCCCGGTTTCATCAAGGCCAGCTCGGCAGCGCCGATGGTGTGATGCGACTCTTTCGAATACGGCAGCACCAGGATCACATGGTCGGCCGCCGCCAGCAGTTCTTCCTTGCCGGCATAACGGGCGTTGTTGGCGCGCGCCTCAAGCTCAGGCGCGAGGCGTGAACGGTTGTGGTACAGCACCTGCATGTCGAAACCCAGCGAACGCCGCGCAATCGCCTGCCCTATCCGTCCCATGCCGATGATGCCGAGCGTGGCGCCATGCACATCCGCTCCCAGGAAGCTGTCGTAGCGCCACTGCTTCCAATGTCCCGCGCGCAACCAGTGTTCAGACTCCGTGACCCGGCGCGCAGTCGCCATCAGCAAGGCCCAGCCGAAATCGGCGGTGGTTTCATTCAGCACGTCCGGCGTATTGGTCACCATCACGCCGGCCTTGGTGGCCGCCGCGACATCGATATTGTTATAACCGACTGCCTGGTTGCAGACCGCTTTCAGGCGTGGGCAGGCTTGCAGCAATTCGGCAGAGATACGTTCGCTGGCGGTAGCGATCACGCCATCCTTGTCGCTCAGCTTTTGCGCCAGCTCGGCCGCGCTGAAGATGCGGTCGTCCTGGTTGCTTTCGACTTCGAAATGCTGCTGCAAACCGGCGATCACTTCCGGAAACACCGCGCGCGCCATCAATATCTTTGGTTTCATGGTTCTGCCACTAACGGAAAAAATCAACGGAAAAAAATAAAAGTCATCACGACAAACAATGGCAACAGTACCACGCATGCCCAGCCCATGTAGCCGAAGAAGGACGGCATGCGGATGCCGCGTTCTTCGGCGATGGCTTTCACCATCAGGTTGGGCGCATTGCCGATGTAGCTGTTGGCGCCCATGAACACGGCGCCGCAGGAAATCGCCGCCAGCGTCGCCGCCAGCCGCGTCATCAGTTCGCCGGCGTCGCCGGACGCCGTATTGAAGAACACCAGGTAGGTCGGCGCATTGTCAAGGAACGACGACAGGATGCCGGTGGCCCAGAAATACATGATGTTATTGGGCTGGCCGTCGGCGCCGGTGACAGCGCTGACCACCAGGCCGAAAGCGCCCTGCTCGCCGGCGCGCAGCATGGCGATCACCGGTGCGATGGTGACGAAGATCCCGGCAAACAGCTTGGCCACTTCGAGGATGGGTCCCCAGCTGAAGTCGTTGCCTTCGCGGGCGATCTTGGGCGTGAGCCAGAGCGAAACCAGGATCACCACCACCAGCAGGCCGTCGCGCAGCAGGTTCTGCAATTCCACCGTGGTGCCATAGATGTTGTAGCTGACGCCCGGTTTCCAGAAACCGCTCATCAGCACCAGCAGCACCACGACGGCCAGCAGGACGAAATTGAATTTCCCTTCGAAACGCAGCCTGGCGTCGTCCGGCGTCGGATCGAGCGACGGCGCAAATTCTTCCTCGCGCTTGTGGAAATAAAAGCGGTCCAGCAAATAAAAGATCGCCAGCAGGGAAACCCACATGAACAGGGTTTCGCCAAAAATGTTCTTGAGGGTCCAGGAGAAATCCACGCCCTTCAGGAAGCCCAGGAACAGGGGCGGATCGCCGAGCGGGGTCAAGGCGCCGCCGGCATTGGCCACCAGGAAAATGAAGAAGACCACGATATGCACGACATGCTTGCGATTGTCGTTGGCGCGGATCAGCGGCCGGATCAGCAGCATCGAGGCGCCGGTGGTGCCCATCAGGCTGGCCAGCAGGGTCCCGATCGCCAGCAAGCCGGTATTCAGGGCCGGCGTGCCGTGCAGGTTGCCGCGCAGGCAGATGCCGCCGGCCACCACGAACAAGGCGGTCAGCAGGATGATGAAAGGAAAATACTCGGCCAGGAAGGCGTGCACCACGCCGGCGGCGGCAGTCGCTGCGCCAAACCCGAGCGCACAGGGAATCAGGAAAGCCAGCGACCACGCTACCGCAATCTTGCCGAAATGATGGTGCCAGAAAGCCGGCGCCAGCAACGGGCCGAGCGCAATCGACAGCAGCAGGCCCATGAACGGCACGCCCACCAGACCGACAGCTGGGCTCCGTCCAGTTCTGCCGCTTGCGCAGCCAAGGGCAGGAAGGCAATCAGGACAGCGAGTATTTTCTTATGCAATGTAGTCTTCCATAAAGGTGATCGATCGAAACCGGACTATTTTAGCCCGAAATTGATATCAAACAAATAACGAAGGTACTAAGTTGCCGCGGCAACCGGCTCTGCAATCTCGAAAACCTGGCGCAGGTAATTCAGATAGGCCTGGTCGTCGCACATGTTCTTGGACGGCGTATCCGACAGCTTGGCCACCGGCTGGCCGTTACAGCGCACCATCTTCATGACGATCTGCAAGGGCGTGTAGCCGAGGTCGTTGGTCAGGTTGGTGCCGACGCCGAACGCCACCCGGGTCCGGTCCTTGAAACGCAGGTAGAGCTCGTTGACCTTGCCGAAATCGAGGCTGTCGGAAAACACCAGCGTCTTGGTCGAGGGATCGACGCGGTTGTCCTGGTAATGCTTGATCAGGCGCTCGCCCCATTCGAACGGATCGCCGGAATCGTGGCGGGCGCCGTCGAACAGCTTGCAGAAGTACAGGTCGAAGTCGCGCAGGAAAGCCGCCATGCCGTAGACGTCGGACAAGGCGATCCCGAGGTCGCCGCGATATTCCTTGGCCCACATTTCAAAGCCGTAAATCTGCGAATCGCGCAGCCGCGGACCGAGCGACTGGCAGGCTTGCAGGTATTCGTGCGCCATCGTGCCCAGCGGCGTCATGCCGTATTTCATGGCGAAATGAACGTTGGAAGTGCCGACCAGGTGCTGCGCAAAATCGCGCTGCAGGGTCTGCACCACTTCTTCGTGCCAGCTGCGGGAAAAGCGCCGACGCGTGCCGTAGTCGGCCACCTTGCAGCCGGCCATGGCGGGATTGTCGCGGATCAGGGCCATCTTGTCTTGCAGGCGCTTGCGCCCTTCGGCATGGTCCGGCGCGGCCTGGGTGGCGCGGAAATAGACTTCGTTGACGATCGCCAGCACCGGCACTTCAAACAGGATGGTATGCAGCCACGGTCCCTTGACCGTGATGTCGATCTCGCCGTTGTCCGCCGCCGACGGCTGCACGCTGATGTATTTCTGCTGCAGGTGGAACAGGCTGAGGAAATCGATGAAATCGCTCTTGAAGAAACGCATGCTGCCGAGGTAGGCCAGTTCCTGTTCCTGGAAACGCAGGCGGCACAGCCCGGCGATCTCGTCGCGGATTTCGTCGACGTAAGGCCGCAGGTCGATGCCCTTGTTGCGGCATTTGTAGCGATACTCCACTTCGGCTGCCGGGAAATGATGCAAGACCACCTGCATCATCGTGAATTTATACAAATCTGTATCGAGCAGCGAAGTAATGATCATGGTCTTTGATTACATGGCGGTGAGTGGCTGGCGAAACCTCGGATTTCCTGTACCGATCTTACATCTTACAACAGCGATCTCATTTGCCGCACATATCGGCATAACGCGTTTTCGGCTCGCGGCGCTGGCTGCGCGTCCCCTTGTCCGATGATGGAAAAAAGACGTCCAGCAATGATGCATTGCCCCGCTCCCTGCCGTTAGGTTCGGCATAGTTGGGCCTTGCCCCGTTGGGCTCGCGATTCGGCTGGCCGGGATAGGTCCGGGACAGGTCCGCGTACGGATAAAAATCGGGAGCGATTATCGGCTCACGCTGCGCCTGCTGTTCCAGCCTGTCGCAACGCTGCGCCCTGGTCATGGCCTGACCGCGGCTGCCGCCCTGCGGCGGCGATTCCGATTCCGGCACCGCCAGCAAGTCCCGCTGGTCTTCGCGCGACAAACCGTTAAAGCTGTTGCGGATACCGACGGCATTGAGGTGAACGGCCGGATCGACGGCGGCGGCATGCCGGTAGCCAGCGCTGGCTGCCCGGCGGCGGCCAAAAACATCAGGGCTGCTAGTGGAACAAGCGGAAAAGATAGGTTCATGGCAATACGCTATAGCGATGAAAACTTGGTGTAAAAGCTTGCGACATGCATTTTCCAGAGATGACAGCGTGACAATTTTATCCCACTCGTCACATTGCCATGGATTTTTTTATATGGCCTCAATGGCGGCCGACGCATGGTCCGGCTCGAAGAAACACCAGTGCACCTGCGGCCAGCGCTGCTGGATCCCGGCTTCGATGCGGTTGATGGCGTCGACCAGCGCCACATCCGAAGGCTGCGGCCGCATCACGGCTTGCACCGCGATCATGACCTGCTCACCCCATTGCATGGAAATCAGGTTCCTGACTGCCGCCACATCGGCGTCGGCTTCGATATGCGCCTTGATGGCGGCATGCACCTCGGGCGCCGCCGACTCGCCGGTGACCATGGCTTTCACTTCGCGGATCACCATCACCGCGACGATCATCAGCAGCAGGCCGACCGCGATCGTGCCGCAGGCGTCCCACAGCGGATTCCCGGTCACCACCGTCATCAGCACCGCAACAAACGCCAGCGCCAGTCCAGCCAGCGCAGCGATATCCTCGCCCGCCACCACCATCAGCTCCGACTGCCGGGTTTCGCGGAACCACTGCATGAATGGCTTGCCGTCTGAAATCTTGCGGATCTCGACCATCGCACCGCGCAGGGAAAACGCTTCCAGCACCACCGAAACGCCCAGCACACCAAGCGCTACCCAGGGAGTACTGATAGCCTGTGGATGCTTCAGGTGCTCGATGCCTTCCATGACCGAAAACGCGCCGCCGACAAAAAACAGCAGCAGCGCCACCATCATCGCCCAAAAATACACCACCCGCGCATAGCCCATGGGATGGGACGAGTTTGCCGGTTTCTTGGCTTCTTTCAGGCCGATCAGCAAAAACACCTGGTTGGTGCAATCGGCCAGCGAATGGATCGCTTCCGCCAGCATGGCCCCCGAACCCGTATAGATCGAAGCGGCAAACTTCGCCAGCGCGATGCCGCCATTGGCGCCCAAGGCGTAAAAAATGGCTTTGGTGGAGCTTTCGTTGGAAGATGACATAATTATTCCGTAGCAACAAAGGCGTCCACGATAGCCATTTTGCCAAGCTGACGCAAGCAATCCTGGCGCGGCCTCGAAAAGCTTGCGGCGGATGTGGTAAAACTGAGGAAATACCGGCAATTTCCGTTAATGTGAATTTCACATTTGCTTATATGGATTCTATATAACAGCTGTTTGTGGGAAAACCCGAATTACCTTAAAATACAAGGCTTTGCGACAGGGTATATATCAAGGGCAGCTTTGCTCCGAGCCGCCGGTCGCCGCCTCAAGATCCGCTTCAAGAACATTATTTACAGATAGGACTGTTGTTATGACCCACGTTGTGACCGAATCCTGCATTCGCTGCCGCTATACCGACTGCGTGGATGTATGCCCGGTTGATTGCTTCCGCCAAGGCCCGAATTTCCTGTCTATCGACCCCGACGAGTGCATCGATTGCGCGGTCTGCGTCGCCGAGTGCCCGGTCAACGCCATCTATGCCGAAGAAGACGTGCCGGCCGACCAGCTGCATTTCATCAAACTGAATGAAGACCTGTCGCGCCACTGGCCGTCGATCACCAAGACCATCGCTCCTTTGGCGGAAGCCGAGGAATGGAAAGACGTCAAGGAAAAATTGGATTTCTTGCAACGTTAAGCTGCTTTGGCGGGCGGCCGCTGCAGCCAGCCACCAATTCAAGCCAGGCCATTGCCCCCAGCCATACAGGAATTCGCGAAATTTAAATCCAATCGCCGTCGCCACCGCTGGCATGGCTTTTGGGGGACCCAACTGAAACAGGAATCAGATCGTCGTATGGATACCACCGTCAAACTTGCACCAGCACCCACTTCCGCCAACAGCGTGATCGAAACCGATGCCGTCATCGTCGGCGCCGGCCCGGTAGGCCTGTTCCAGGTCTTTGAACTCGGCCTGCTGGAAATCAAGGCCCATGTCATCGACTCGCTGCCGGTCGTCGGCGGCCAGTGCGTGGAGCTGTACCCGGACAAGCCGATCTACGACATCCCTGCCGTCCCGGTCTGCACCGGCCAGGAACTGACCGACAACCTGCTCAAGCAGATCGAACCGTTCGAACCGACCTTCCACCTGAACCAGGAAGTGACGCTGGTAGCGCGCCGCGAAGACAACCGCTTCGACCTGGAAACCTCGGCCGGCACCCGCTTCATCACCAAGACCATCTTCATCGCCGCCGGCGTCGGCTCGTTCCAGCCGCGCACCATCAAGGTCGACGGCATCGACCAGTTCGACAATACGCAGCTGTTCTACCGCGTCAAGGATCCTGTCCAGTTCCACGGCAAGAACCTGGTGATCTGCGGCGGCGGCGATTCGGCGCTGGACTGGGCGCTGGACCTGGTCGGCAAGGCCGAATCGGTAGTCTTGCTGCACCGTCGCGAAGAATTCCGCGCGGCGCCGGCTTCGGTCGCCAAGATGAAAGCCTTGTGCGAAGCCTACGAAATGCAGTTCCTGGTCGGCCAGGTCACCGGCCATGAAACCAAGGACGGCAAGCTGAGCGAGATCAAGGTCACCGGCCCGGACGGCGTCACCCGCCGCCTGCCGCTGGACACCCTGCTGGTGTTCTTCGGCCTGTCGCCGAAACTCGGCCCTATCGCCGAGTGGGGCCTGGACATCGAGCGCAAGCAGCTGAAAGTGGTCGATACCGAGAAGTTCGAAACCAACGTGCCGGGCATCTTTGCGGTGGGCGACATCAACACCTATCCGGGCAAGAAGAAACTGATCCTGTCAGGCTTCCATGAAGCCGCGCTGGCCGCATTCGGCGCTGCGCCTTACATCTTCCCGGACAAGAAGATCCACATGCAGTACACCACCACATCGCCGAAGCTGCACAAGATCCTGGGCGTGGAATCGCCAGTGTTCGACTAATCGCCTGGCGCCAGTACAAAAAAGCCGCTCGAGGAAAGTTTCCCGAACGGCTTTTTTATCGCCTGAAAATAAAAACGCCCGGGATGCTGATGCATCCCGGGCGTTTTTCACACAGCTAGCCGTGTAATTACTGCGCTGCCGCCGGAGCAGCTTCGCCGCCCTCCTGGGCTGCCTTCATCGACAGTTTCAGACGGCCGCGGTCGTCGGTTTCCAGAACCTTGACACGCACTTGCTGGCCTTCTTTCAGGTAGTCGGCGACGGCATTGACGCGCTCATTGGCGATCTGGCTGATGTGC